>JAAYSQ010000037.1 GCA_012523925.1 Clostridiales bacterium | reverse complement strand
TCACGGCTCAGTTTTGAAACAGACTGGCCGGAGTTGTACAGATCTACAATTTGTTGCTTAAAATCATCCGTATATCGGATACCGTTCTTGGACATTGTTTAACACACCTTTCTTGTAATCATTTTACTGTGTTAAACTTTTCGTGTCCATACTTATATACTAACACCATCAGTATAAATTTCTAGTATAGCGTCCATAGTTAAATTCTACGTTTACAAAGCTCCATAAGTCTATAACGTAATTTTTAATTACAAGGTAATTTTGATTTATAGGTTTGTAACCCCACTTCTATTTTGCCTAATAATTTTTATCAAATATAATATTATAAAAATAATGGCAGCAATTATTAAGAAAATAGTGTCGTTGGGAATCGTAGCGCCAAAAATCGAATTAGCGCCAGGCGCATAAAATAAAAAGTTTGCCATAAATAAATAATCACAACTTTTATACATCCTTCTAAGCATGTTTAAAATAAAGGAAAAGGGGAAAAGAAGACGTCCGAGAATAACCAAGTTGAATATCAATATGCAAAGCCAATAATAGAGGAGTATTTTATTAATAGTCCGGTTCTTTGTAAAAATATAAATTAATGCATTACATACTAAAATAATCAATGTAATAGCTTTTCTTTGGTTGGTTGAAGCATAAATAGGTAAATGAAAAACCGCACTAACTATATTTAATATTAAATAAACGCATATTGCAATTAAACTAATAATTTTATTAATTCCCTTCATATCTTTGCCTACTCCTCACAAGAAATCAATTTAAAACATAATAATTTAAACTATATATTGTATAATAATGTAAATTACCAGAGCTGTCAAACAATGATTTCACTTAGAAAATGTAAAACACCTCAAAAGTTACCTATACATAACTTATGAGGTGTTAAAGTAGAATATTATATTTTATTCAACTTACATTTCACTTCTTACTGACTTTATAATAGTAGCAGAATCCCATCACGCATACCGCCAAGCAAAATAGTAGAAAGAAAGTTACGTATACAGGATTCGATAGAAATCCACCAACCAGGATAATCAATGATCCTAACGTAGCAAATATAGGACATATAATGCCTTTAAAAGTACTTGTTATACTATTTTCTTTCTTCGTTTTCATTACTTTAGCATATAATATCAGGTAACTTCCATAGCTAAAGACAATGGAAATCTCACTAATATCTCCACCAGATAATATGTTCCATTTCTGTGTTAGATAATGAGCAGCCATCCAGAAGGACGTAATTGCAAAGGATATTATGCAGGACCACACGGATAGGTGAATTTTGGGATGGATTACTTCCACCCTCTTAGCGAAAGGAATCATTTCCTTGCTTGCCAGTGCCTGTGGCATTCTTAAACTTGCCAACACAATCCCATTGACAACACCCAACACAGCTATAATGATTAAGGTTAAAATAATTCGGTTCCCATATCCTCCGAGCAGTAATTCTCCAACTTTATTCACTGCTCCATCCCCTACGGACATAATATACTCTACTCCAAGTATCTTATTTAACCCTAGAAAATACATTAAGTATACTGCTAGTACAACCAAGGGACCAATGATTAAGGCTAAGGTCATATTTCTTCTTGGATTTTTCACTTCAGTTGTAATGCTTGTAGCTGCGATCCAGCCATCAAAAGAATAGGCAACTGGAGCCAGCGCTGCAAGCCACCCGATACCCATTTCTTGCTTCGTCACCATTTCCACTCCTCCTGGTGAGGAAGGAATTGCTGTATTCCATAGGATGCTAACAAGCCCAATCCCGATTAACGGTATTAATTTAATAAATGTTGAGAGATTTTGAATATGCCCTCCAAATGTTACGGATACAATGTTGAATATATAAAACATTGTCATGTAAGTGAAACCTACCAATATTTGATTTTCCAAGCTATTTTCAAAACCAAAAAGTATGCAGGTATATATACCTGCCACCCAGGATACGACAGAAGTTATCGTTGGATAGTAGACAAAGGTTTGAAACCATCCGAAACCGCATGCCACCTTCTTTGATACAAACTCCTCATAGTAACCAACAACTCCTCCATTGCTCTTTGTCCGCATGGAAAATTCAGTTAGCGTAAGGCTGCCAAATATAATTCCGAACGCACCAATACAAAAGACTAGGACACCAAGCCATATATTCCCATTCGTATAATTTAATACATCATCTACTTTAAAATAAATACCAGAGCCAACGACGATACCAATTATCATAGCTGTTGCAGTTAAAAATCCATAATGCTCATTCGGTACATTCTTATTGTCGCTATTATTTATTTTCTTATTACTTTCCAGGTAAGAGTTTCTATTTGATTCAATTTCTTGCTTTTTTATATTTTGTGCCATTATTTTTTAATTCAAATCTCCTATGTTGTTTATTATTATAATATAATTTCCTTGTTTATTATTATAATATAATTTCCTCGTTTATTATTTCCTTAATTTATCTATTTTCGTATTTTTCTTAGTATGTTTTTAGTATAATATATTACTTATCTGCAATACTAGCTGTTAAAACGCAGTGTGGGTATGTGATTTTAATATTGTATTTATTTATTGTGGATTATATCATCTGTCATGTTATCTACGATACCCTTAAATTTCTTACTTATGTAAAACAAAATTGTATTTTTGACATAAATTTAGGACTGCCTATTAATAAGGACAGCCCTATAATTCATTGTTTAAAAATACTTTTTACTACCCCATAGATTACTTTTTTTCAAATCGATATATTCATTATAAGCCCGTTCAAGAATCTGTCTTTCATTCGCGAACTTCAGCATATGATATGCTTCATGAAATTTGTAGTAACCTGAGTCCATAAAATATTCTTCTCGTTGTGGTTTACTGTAATAGCTATCAGACATCATTAAATACCAATGAACATCCTTTAATACTGTATTATGTGGTGTGCTAAAGGAATACTGGCTTTTCCCAATATATTTAATAATAGACGCATTTGTGCCCGTCTCTTCCTTAACCTCTCGAATTGCGGTTTCTTTATATTCCTCGCCTTCTTCAACGGTTCCTTTCGGTAACACCCACCCTTCATATTTATTCTTATAGTTTTTATACAGTAATAAAATCTTTCCTCTGAAAATAACTACACCACCACAGCTCGTTGCCTCAATCATCGCAATTCCTCCTGCTTTTTGGTGTATTGTCTTATCTAAATAAAAGTATACATCAATATGACGAATATATCAACTTAATTTTGTTAGTATATCATAAAGATACATGTTTTATCACTAACAAATACAAGCTATTCATTACCAAAAAGCATTACGGATTTTTATTCATTCTCCATATTAAAATATGCTTCAAAGATCTTTCTTGCTATAGGAACTGCAAATTCATTACCGGTTCCAACACTTTCTACAACTACACTAACCGCTATTTCCGGATTCTCGTAAGGTGCATATCCCACGAACCAAGAATGTGCTTTCCCTTTTGCCTGATCCGCAGATCCTGTCTTACCAGCCACTTTCACATTCAAATCTTTTAATTTTCTACCTGTTCCATCCGTTACAACCTTTCGCATCATATTTCCTAGATATTCAGCCTCTTGGGCTGTCATCGGTTTCGTAGATAGCTCAGGCGAATTGGTTTTTACAATACCACCGTCAGCATTCTCTACATGATCTACTACATAGGGTTTCATCATGGCTCCGCCATTGGCAATGGTAGAAACGATCATCAGATTGTGAAGCGGTGTCACTAAGGTCTTACCCTGGCCAATTGCAGTTTGCATGGCTTCTTTTACGCTAGAATAGGATTTCTGCAATGTAAAACTACTTCTACTACTTGCCATGGTTATGGGTAAATTCTTATTAAATAAAAATTCTTCCGTCAATGCAAAGAACTGATCCCGATCTAAGAGTTTACCAATATTGGAATATGAGGTATTACAGGACTTTGCTAATGAAGAGGCCAAATCAACCTCCCCATGCCCTTTTTTATTATAATCATTAATAACCATACTTCCTTCTTTGATACTTCCGTCGCAATCATATACATAATCATCAAAGGATGGATTTTGCCTCATGTAAGCAAGTGTTGTAAGGATCTTAAAGGTGGAACCTGGGGGATAAAGCCCCTGCGTTGCACGATTAAGAAATGGCGATTCTTCTTTTTCATCCTTTATATATTCTTCCCATTGCTCCTCTATCAAGTTGGGGTCAAATGCCGGCTTTGATACCATAGCCAGAATTTTGCCAGTTGTAGGTTCCATAACAACAACAGCTCCGCGATAATCTCCTATCGCTTCATAGGCCACCTGCTGAAGCATTGCATTTATGGTTGTAACCACATTATCCCCTGGACTCTTTTGACTTGTCAAATCGTTATACATTTGCTCAATCGGATTGATGTTGGATGTTAAAAGTCTAATATTTTCGGAATCCTCCAAACCAGAACGACCTTTAACATACTTTCCTACAACATGTGCATACATATCATCAAATGGATATTCTCGTACTTCTTTGCCATCCTGGATAACCGTTCTAGCAAGTATTTGTCCATCAGCAGAATGTATCTCACCACGGAGAACTCTTTTGGCTAGTACATCCTGGCGTTTATTATAGGTACTATTAATTACATCGTTACTTCTAAACACTATAAAATAGGTAAAATAACCCATGGCTAAGACAAATAATCCTATGAAAATATAGACTACATTATAGATTGCTTTATTAGGATCCTTATTTTTCTTATTTTCCTTCCCTTGTGGGATTTCCTCAGTACGCATTCTGTCACCTGCCTTCCTGCGACTTGACCTCCGAACTTCCTTTATGTCCTTGTTCTTTTCTTCCTGCACTTCCTCGTAAATAAATCCCCTGCATAATCATAAACATAAGAATGGTAGCCAAAGCAGAGCTACCACCGTAGCTGATCAATGGTAAGGTAACACCAGTGGATGGAATAAATTTAATAACGCCACCGATGGATAAAAACACTTGGAAGGTAAACATGACGGAAAAACCTATCGCAATAAGCCTGTAAAAAGAATTCTCCTGCTTCAAGGATAAGTTCGTAAAAACAACAAAAATATTTATATAGATCAATATAATACAAATAGCAAATAGCCCGCCGAATTCCTCAGAAATCGCCGAGAAGATAAAATCACTATCTACAACAGGGATATCCGTTGGAAGTCCTCGATTCAATCCCATACCAATCCATCCACCGGTTCCAATTGCAAATAGGGACTGTGTTATTTGATATCCCTCATTATCAATGTATCCAAAGGGATTCTGCCATGCCATAACGCGCACACGAACATGGTAGAACAGTTGATAAGCAATGTAGGCAGCACCACTCCCAGATAGCAATCCAGCAAATAGATAAAATGATTTCTGTGTAGCTATATAAAGCATAAATACATAAGTTACAAAGAAAATCAGCGCTCCACCAAGATCCTTCTGGAATACCAGAATGATCACCGTTGCCCCGGCCATTACAGAAATTGCACAGACTCTCCTAAAATCGGTTCCTTCGTCAAACATTGCAGCAATGCCAAACACATAGAGCAACTTCACAATCTCTGATGGTTGAAATGTGAATTCACCTATTTCCAGCCAATTTGTTGCACCATATTTGGTTGTTCCTGCAAATAACACATACAGGAGTAGAGCAATTCCAATCACACCGTAGACCCAGCCAAATTTCTTTAGCCAGGATATTTTATTCACTACCTCAGGTACGATTAGGCAACTAAGAAAGGTGAATCCAATAATACCAACCTGCTTTACAGCCTTATCATAGGAAAGTCTGGTTATAACAATAAATCCAATGGTTATTAGCATTAGCATATTTCTTAGTAAGAGTCTTGATATTCTTTTATAAAATGTCTGATATAGGGCTAGTATTATAATGAACAGGATTACTTCCCCTAAATATAATAGCAGAATTTTATCGTTTAGAATCTGCAGATAGAGAGTGAAATATCCAATAAAATGTATGGCAAATATTGCAGCTGTCATAATCCGATAGGCTTTATCCTGCTGCACTTTCTTTTTATAGCGCAGCACTTGAAAGCTATAATAGGTGTAAATCCCCATTAAAAGTATCAAAAGATATTTCGTCAACTCTATGACCAGATTCATTGATATCACCTGCCTATTCTATTCCACGTTTAAAATGTCCAGTAGTTACTCCAGCCATATCTAACTTCAAATCCGATTTTTCGCCATGGATATAGGTATCGGCGAAAGCAGATATAATCATTTTCATTTCTTTTACTGACTCAAATGTAAAGTCCAATCTTATATTCTTAGGATTAAGTTCTAATACCTCGGATGCATGATTTAAGAGGGATAAACTCTGCCCATTATAGATTGTATTATAGCAAGCTTTGCAATTCGTCTGTACATAAAACTTCTTGCCAAGGCGATCGAGCAAATGCCCTGTTTTCTGATTGCTATTCTCGGTGCGACTACACCCCTTTGTACTCTCATATAAGCATTGCGCTGATACCATGAGTGGTTGGTATCCGTATACTACCATATCACATTCTGATATACCAAGAGTTTTTAGCTCTTGATAATTTAATTCTACCGGCGCTGTATAATGCATAATGCCAAGTTCTTTCCAAAATGCAAAAGCCTCTTTATTATATACATACATATTATAATCCAGAATGATTTCTTTTGACCATGCTAAAGCCCGTATATCACATTTGTGATCTGATATTTCTTTATTCATCAAAGACTGCAAGAGCGAAACCTCTTCAAAATTTTTCACAATAAATCCGCTTATACGTGGATCCTCTATGATAGAAATTATTTCCTCCTTTAGCCTTTCATATACAGAAAGCCTACAGATATGAGGTAGAACCAGGTAAAAGGCTTTACCATGCTTCACTGCTAGTTCTGCCATAGTAGAGAAATCGCTTCTTTCTAAGTCCACACTAGCATTGATAAGGTTTTCTGCATTGCTTGCCTTGGTATCATTATTTATCTTAGATTTATTTAGTGCCATAGTATCATAGGTTACGTAGATCGAAGTAACTTCCTGGTGTTTCAAAGCCTCCATAAACTGCTCTTTAGTCTGCACAGTAATACACATACCAAGTTTTCTCTCATTACCATGGGACTTTATATCCTGACTATTGCGAGAAGTAGTTTCGCTATAAAAATCTTTATCCTTCGGCTTTGCTTTCTCTCTTCGGTATTGCTCAATAACCTTTTCCTCTAATAATCCTATAGCCTGCCGGCGGATTTCATTTAGCCATGCCACTGGAACAAAGATATGATCATCCATAATCACATTGAGTTCTTCAAAGTAATATGGAGTTTCTCCTGTCTTTCGTATCGGAGCAAGGAGTTTTTCTTCCGTCATAGGCTGTTTCATCGCTTCTGGAACAATATTATGGTAAGAAGTTACCGAGATATTACGATAGGTAAGGGTCAATGATAGCTTTTCGTCTAGTTTTGCTTGTAAGCATCCTGTAATAGCTTGCTTTTGATTCTTGCTAATATAATCTGCTGCAATACTTTCCAAAAGGCTATTATTCTTGGTACGATAAACTTTAGAACCTAGCTTAGGCCTTGCCTTACCTACATTGGCGGTTAGTACATTATTAGCTTTCATGGGGTTTTTTACGGTAAACTCATATTCTTTTTCTTCCCCATTCCTAATTTCAAGAATATCCTGAGCATTGATATCTTCTTCTAAAGCAATACTTACCTGTCCCCCCTTAGCTCTGCTAACATTTCCAACATACACACCTCTATGGTTCGGCCTCGTTAGAGACATCATTTTTCTGCCATTGTAGGTTTTACCATACCCTTCAGAAAATCCACCTCGATTATAGATATCTGCAAGTTTTAGCATGTCCTGGCGGAATTCGTCCCCTTTAAGTGCTTTTTGATATTCCTCTTTTCCTACAGCCAGATACAAATCCACATATTTTCTATAGGTACTGGAAACTGCAGCTGCATATTCCGGCCGTTTCATTCGTCCTTCAATCTTAAAAGAATCGACACCGGCTTCAATTAGTTCTGGAATCAAGGTAAGTGTATTGATATCCTTCGGACTTAGCAGATATTTCTCTAAATCATTTGAAATCTGCTCTCCTTCAGAGAAAAATTGATAAGTCATACGACAGGGTTGTGCACATCTTCCACGGTTACCACTTCTTCCTCCTATCATACTGCTCATTAAACATTGACCTGAATAACAGTAGCATAGCGCCCCATGAACAAAGGTCTCAATCTCCAAATCCGTGTTATCGCGGATTGCACGTATTTCTTTAAAAGATAATTCCCTTGAAGTAACCAATCTAGTTACTCCATAATTTTTAAGTAGATTCGCTCCATGCGCCATTGTTAAGGTCATCTGTGTACTTGCATGAATTGGAAGATCGGGAAAATGTTTATGGATAAAATGCAATACACCTACATCCTGTACAATAACTGCATCAAGACCTTGCTCATAAAACCTATCTAGAAAATGCATTAGTTGCTCTGTACGTTCCTTTTCCTTCACCAATGTATTCACAGTAAGATAAATCTGTTTATTCCTAATATGGGCTTCGTCAATTGCCCGAAGTAAAGTTTCTTCATCTAAATTATTGGCATATGCCCTAGCTCCAAAACTGCTACCGCCAATATATATGGCATCACAACCGGCATTCATGGCTGCAAGCATTCCCTCATAGGAACCAGCAGGAGCTAATATCTCAATTTTTCTATTCATATATTTTTAATACAGGCCTCTTATCTTATACCATTACGAGGACCTTTTCCCTCCGTTCTCAAATAATCCAATAAGTGATTGCGAAATACAATAAAAACTGCCCCAAAATCAATGCATGCACTGTACATGCATTACTCTTTTGGGACAGCATATGTCATCAATCTATAAAATTCTACAATTCAATTACCTTTTTCTAGTTGCTTTATTTAGTTCTGTTTCTAAGCGGACAATTTTTTTCTGAGTCTCGTTTAATTCCTTTTTTAAATCTTCAATTTCTTTATGCGCTGAATCTAATTTCGTCTGAACCGAAATTAATTCATGTTTTAAATCAAAAATTTCTTTACTTTTTAATTCATTCTCAATCTCGTGTTCTTTTATCTTATCTTTGGCTTTAAAAAGTTCATCCGCAATATTAATCTGGATTAATATACTTCTTAATTCAGATTCTAAAAACTTATACGCATCCCTGTTACGATATTCATTATATTTACTATTAATATAGGAAGCCACCTTTTGAAGATACTCCTCACTCTCGTATCCACTAAGTGTATATCTTTTATTGTTAATAATCACCTCAGTATCGTGATACTTATTCATACCGTTTGCCCCCAATTATTCTTCTGATAACAGTAAAATGCATTCAATAAACATAACTATTATAACTTATGTTAAAAAGTTATACAAGTCGTCTTTTAAAATTTTATTCCAAATTTCTACTTCTTCTATTCCTTTTTCAACCCGATATGGCGATATGCCAAATCGGACGCCACCCTTCCCCTCGGTGTCCGAAGGATAAGTCCATTCTGTACAAGATATGGTTCATAGACCTCTTCCACTGTACCCACATCTTCTCCGATAGTAGTTGCAATCGCCTCAATACCAACAGGACCTCCACCAAACTTCTCTATCATAGTGGTTAGAATATTCCTGTCAATATGGTCCAATCCAAGCCTGTCCACTTCCAGAAGATCTAGCGCAAATTGTGCCACTTCCTTAGTAATTCGACCATCGTATTTCACCTGTGCAAAATCCCTCACACGTCGAAGTAAACGGTTTGCCAGACGAGGAGTTCCTCTAGACCTACGTGCCATTTCTATGGCTCCCTCTTCATCGATTTCTACCTGAAATACATCGGCAGATCGAAGAATAATTTTCTTAAGATCCTCTACCGTATAGAATTCCATATGGCTGACGACTCCAAATCGGTCTCTCAAAGGTGGTGTCAACATACCTGCCCTGGTCGTAGCTCCTACCAATGTAAATTTCGGAAGATCAAGACGAATTGATTTGGCAGTTACTCCTTTACCGATGACAATATCGATTGCATAGTCTTCCATGGCCGGATATAGGAGTTCCTCCACCTGGCGATTCAGCCGGTGTATTTCATCAACAAAGAATACGTCTCCTTCCTGTAGATTGTTCAAAATAGCAGCCATCTCTCCAGGCTTTTCAATCGCTGGGCCGGAAGTAATCTTAATATTTACCCCCATTTCATTGGCAATAATGCCTGCCAATGTCGTCTTACCAAGTCCGGGTGGTCCAAATAATAGAACATGATCTAAAGTTTCATTACGTTGCTTTGCTGCTTCAATATATACCTTAAGATTTCTTTTGACCTTATCCTGTCCGATATAATCACCCAACATCTGGGGACGCAAGGTATTCTCAATCGTTCTATCCTCATCAATTAAATCCGTTGTTATCATTCGCTTTGCCATTTAGTAATCATGCCTTTCTTCTGTGTGAATATCATTCACATCTATATGTAAACTTTGAGCCCCAGGCTATATTTTCTTTAAGCACTTCTTTAGTATATCTTCCGAATCCATATCCTCAGTTATTTCAACCTGGTTTACCAACTTTAAGCTATCAGATGCTGTAAATCCTAGAACAACCAAGGCCTGAATAGCTTCCTCTTTCGCTCCAACAATACTATTAGTTTCTGTTTGTTGCTCCTGATTTTGCAAGCTTTGCTCTAAAGCAGTTTCCAGTTTAAGTTTATCCTTTAATTCTATAATCATTTTACTAGCTGTCTTCTTACCAACCCCAGGGGCCTTTATTATGGTCTTCGTATCCTCAGCCAAAACAGCAAATCGGAGCTCGTCAGCAGTAATTCCGGATAGAATTCCCAATGCCCCTTTTGGCCCAATTCCATTAACTGTGATTAGTAGCTTAAACATTTCCAGATCATCTTTGGTTAAAAAACCAAAAAGGCTGATTGCATCCTCTCTTACATGCATATATGTATAAAGTTTAACAAGGCTACCAAGGGAAGGAAGCTTAGGGATAGTAGAGGAAGGAAGCGATACTTGGTATCCTATATTTCCAACCTCCACTACCACATAATTTTCCTTCACTTCCGCCAATTCACCTTTTATATAGCTAATCATATGTGTACCTCATATTCTATTTAATCATATTATTTATCCTTACTAATAATGTTTAAAGTCTCACAACAAATTGTCTTCATTAATTTGCATCTATTAACCTATACATCAAGTAATGGGAAATATATTTATATATTTCATATTACTAGTCAATACAAAGATGTGCAAATTAATGATTCAATATCCAAGGCCAGTTTTATCCATCAATTCTTATAATGGATTTCAATTCAATCCTCAATCTGTTCGAAATATCCTTTTGTGACATGGAGTCTGCCTTCCTCAACAAATTTTAGCACCTCGTAAGCCGTAATCCCTAAGGCTTCTGATATTTGAAGAGCGTTGCTATTGGGAAATACCTTTAGATATGATTCAATATCATCGAAATGGTCACTATCCTTTGATCTACAATCATTACAGGAGAGTGTGCGGAATTTGGTTTTAAACACTTTAAAGCAATGCTTACATACACTGGTGTACATCCGAGCTCCTTTCCTACATTAGGGTTGAAAATAGATTCAATACCATTTGATATATTTTTATAGGTAACGGCCTATTCTTCCATTCTTCATACGTTACCTCATGACTTTGCTCCATCGTTTTTACAAGATCATCTCGAACAATGTCGACGAATTCACGATTACATACCCATACACCACATTCATAATGCAAATGAAAACTTCTGTAATCCATATTAATGGTACCAATAATGCCAGTATCCTCTGTGATAATAGTCTTTGCATGAATAAATCCAGGGGTATATTCGAAAATCCTTACCCCTCCTGCAAGTAAACGACCGTAATTATATTCTGTAAGAAGCTTAACATGTTTCTTATCAGGTATATAAGGCGTTATAATCCGAACGTCGATTCCACTTCGTGCCGCTGTAATTAAAGCCTCTCGCATATCATCTTCAATTATAAGATAAGGTGTGGTGATATACAATATCTTCTTGGCATAATAAATCATTTGCTTATAGATGCTCTCAATCGGATTCCTTGGATTATTCGCAGGTCCATCGGAAATCACTTGGCAGAAAACATCATTTTCAGCAAATTGTTTAGTTGGACGAAAATAATTGTAATCGATTGGTTCACTACTGGAACAAACTTCCCACATCTGTAGGAAGGTTACCGTCAATCCCCAGACAGCATCACCTTCTACCTTTATTGCATTGTCCTTCCATACACCAAATCTTTGAATAATATTCACGTATTCATCTGCAAGATTCATACCACCGGTAAATCCTACATTTCCATCTATTACAATAATCTTCTGATGAGTACGATAATTCATATATAATTTATCGGTATACTTATGAATTGGGTTAAAAACCCGAATTTCAAAACCTTCTTTCTCCAGATCTCTTCGAAAGTTCTTAGAGGTGCGAAGAATCGCCCCAAAATCATCATAGAGAAAAAGGACCTTTACACCTTGCTTAATTTTCTTAAGAAGAAGTTCGTGCAGTCGATCCCATAGAACTCCTTCTCCAACGATAAAAAAGTTTATTAAGACAAATTTTTGAGCCTTTTCAATCTCTTCGAAGATTGCTTTAAATGCATCTTCACCCATTGGATAATATTCTACTTTATTATTTTTATAAAGCGGAAAGCCATTGGACTCCAAATATCTTGTCATTCTACTTTTGGTTGGATATTTCTCCATAAATCGCTCAATATTTTCCGACTTAAATTCATAGTGTCTAATACCATTTTGCAATTTTTCAACAATCTTTCTTTCAATCTTTTTCCCTCTTCGATTGCCCCAGAGCACGAACATGATATGCCCTGTAATGGGGAAAGCTGCAATAATGCAAACCCAACTGATCTTATAGGAGGAATTCCGATTGTCATTAACCAAACCTATGATAATGATTATACTAAGCACCTGAATGAAGGAATAGATATAAACCGTATACCCCCTTAACTTATAAGATAAGTATATAATCAAGATGAATTGCGCTAAAACCAGGAGTCCCACGATAGTAGCACGTAGGAATCCGCTTAAGTAACTTTGAATTCTACCGGTTACTTCTTCCTTTATCTCCTTCATCTCCTTGTTCAATACTCATACTCCCTTTCTGCTTAAGCCTTTTCTTCCCATCCCAGCCACTTTATGATTTCCAACCTTTAGAGAATTTCATCTTTACTGTTGCTCCATAGTGATTATTTTATCACATCAATAAGGAATGTCAAAGTATAGAAATTCATAATTGATAGGAAAGCTATCTGATACAGGAAATGTTTTGAGATTATGCCCCTAATATGATAGAATTGCAATTATAATTTAGATTCCAAGTCGCTGACTTCACTAGTGATATTATTCACTCAATTAGAATAAAACTTAGATTGGGACTATATGGAAAGGAAGGTGTTATACCGATGATAGTAAGGCAAATACCCATAAGTTTAGAACTAGAATACGAATTCGATTTTGATATATCAAAGATGATCTTTTTTGATATTGAAACAACAGGCTTTTCTCCTGAAACCACCTACCTCTATCTAATCGGGTGCATCTATTATGAAGCATCTTCCTTTCATTTAATTCAATGGTTTTCAGAAGGAATAGATGATGAGATACACATAATTTCTTCCTTTTTTGATTTTTTGAAAAATTATGAGATAATCATCCATTATAATGGCACAGGGTTCGATATTCCCTATATCCTTCGAAAATGTCACCTAAAAAATCTAGCATATAATTTTGTTAATATAGTACAAATTGATCTTTATAAGAAAGTATATCCTTTTCGCAAGCTATTGAAACTACCAAATTGCAAGCAGAAAACAATAGAAAAATTCCTTCATATTAATCGTAAGGACACTTTCAGCGGAGGAGAATTAATCGAAGTATATGCTAGTTACGTTGGGAAGAGGCGATATGAGGTTTTAAAAAAGAAACATCAACGCTTGACTACAGAGACGCTTACAACCATCGAATCAATGGTTCCATCCGGCAAAACATCCGCTAAAGTAATGGACATCATAGATCTTTGCTCCAATGAACAAGAGTTATCGGAAGCTGAAAAGCTGTTACATCAACTTCTGCTTCATAATGAGGATGATTTAAAGGGTTTAGTCCAGATCTGTCCTATTCTTACCTTTACAGATTTATTTGAAAAACCCATCCGCATCCAGAAAGCAGCCATTGAAGAATCTGCTCTAATAATAACATTTGAACTCGGGTCTGTTCTTCCGTTTCCAATCCAAGCTCAAACCGATATCGTTTGCTTTACAGCACGAGAAGCGCAAGCAAGTCTACGAATTCAATTGTTTGAAGGAGAATTGAAACATTTCTATGATAACTATAAAGATTATTTCTACCTACCAGCAGAGGACCGTGCAATCCACAAAAGCCTAGCTGCCTTTGTAGATAAGGATTACCGAATAAAGGCCAAAGCAGCCACTTGCTACACGAGAAAGCAAGGAATCTTTGTACCGCAATATGAGCCAGTGATTTCTCCTTATTTTAAACAGAATAACTCTGATAAAGTTTCTTTTCTTGAAGTCCATACGGATTTTCTGCTACAAGAGGATAAACTAGAACAATATGTTTCCCATATATTAACGCATATTCTAAAAAATAAAGCTTAAGATTGAGCAATATAAGCATAACCACATAATTCAGTATATGCTAGCATAGCATCCTAACGTGAACTTCCTTCACATATGCGGAGTGTTTTTAATTTAATAGTTTTGCAGAGCATTATCCTATAAGATTTCAAAAAGCCCGTAACATCAATATTAGATGATACGGGCTTTAATAATCAATTATGCCTCTGCAAGGATCTCTTTTTTGTTGTAAGAACCACATGCTTTACATACTCTATGAGGAACCATAAGCTCTCCACACTTACTGCAATTTACTAAGTTTGGAGCTTTCATTTTCCAGTTTGCTCTACGGCTATCTCTTCTTGCTTTTGATGATTTGTTCTTTGGACAGATAGACATTGTCACACCTCCTTAAAATTGTTAAAGATATCGCGAATTTGTGCCATTCGGGGATCATATTCTGTGGTATCACAGTCACAACTGCCCTCATTCTGGTTTATTCCGCAATTCTTACAAATTCCTTTGCAATTTTCATTACATAGCAGTCTCATTGGAAAATCTATTAAAATCTCATCGTATATTAAAGTGTCCACATTAAGGTCGTATCCAACAATATAATTGGTCTCATCCAAATTCTGTGCACGTTCTTCACCGGTAAGATTAAAATCAATCTCCTTAGAAAATTGTATTTCCATAGGATGTAGAATTTCCTTTAAGCACCTGCCGCAGTTTAATGTCAGAGAAATCTTAGTACTAGCCTCAATCATAACTTTCCTGTCGCCAAGATTAGTTATGGTAATATCGACTGGATCCTTCCTTACAAATTCATAGGAATCTCCCTGAAAATCAAAGGTATCCATTTCTATAGGAGCACTGATATTTTCTACTTTATCTGTCGTATTCATAATTTCTGACAAGGATATAAGCATTTTATTTTCTCCGAGTTCTGGTGTACTGTTTTTAAATCTTTGCGCACTTCTTGTATTATACCCACTGTGAAATTATTTGTCAACGAAAATTTAACAGTGGCTATTATTCAACTATTTATTAATCAATGCAAATGTCTGTTGAGCTATGGATAATTCCTCATTGGTTGGAATTGCATAAACCTTTACCTTAGAATCAGGTGTAGAAATTAATGCTTCCTCACCACGAACATTTATCTGCTTATCATCCAATTGAATACCTAAATAACCAAGATACTCGCAAATTTCAGCTCGTTTCGCTCCATCATTTTCACCTACACCAGCGGTAAATGCAATCGCATCTACACCATTCATTGCAGCTACGTAAGAACCAATATATTTTGCAACACGATAGACAAATGCTTCGGAAGCAACCTCTGCTCTATGATTGCCTTCATCTGCTGCCTTTCTCACATCGCGGAAGTCACTGGAGATACCGGATAATCCAAGCATACCAGACTTTTTATTCAGCATATTTAGTAATTCATCAATGTCCATTCCTTCTTTATGTGCGATGTACTGTAATACGCCAGCATCAATGTCTCCACTTCTGGTACCCATAATAAGCCCTTCCAGAGGGGTAAGTCCCATACTGGTGTCTACGCACTTACCATTCTGAACCGCAGTAATACTTGCACCATTTCCTAAGTGAGCAACAATAATCTTAGAATTATTAGGATCTAATCCAGATAACTCTAGAACTTTCTTTGAAACATAGCTATGGCTTGTACCATGGAAACCATATCTTCTAATATTATATTTTTCATAATATTCATATGGGATTGCATATATAAATGCTTTCTCCGGCATGGTCTGATGGAAAGCCGTATCAAATACCGCAACATGAGGGATATTTGGCATAGCCTTTTCACATGCTTCAATTCCGATTAAGTTTGCAGGATTATGAAGCGGTGAGAAGTCAGAACTGTCTTTGATTACCTTCTTAACATCTTCATTAATCTGAACAGGATCGCTATAGTACTTGCTTCCGTGAACCACGCGATGTCCTACTGCAGATATCTCACTAATATCTTTGATAACACCATACTGCGCATCTAGTAATGCTTTCATTACCATGTCTACCGCAACCTGGTGGTCCTTCATTGGTTTCTCTACAATGAGCTCATCTTTTCCTACTGGCTCATGGGTTAATTTAGACCCTTCGATACCAATTCTCTCGCAAAGGCCTTTCGCCAATACACTTTTACTATTGGTATCAATCAACTGATATTTTAATGAAGAGCTTCCACAGTTAATTACTAAAATATTCATTTTGTAGTTCTCCTTATTTAGTATTTTTAATGAAAGTGTCAAAATAAAGGTTATTTTAATTTCTTATCAAGATAGCGAAATTTCCCCTATATTACAATATTTTGACACGGTTTCATATGTTAAATATATCACAAGTTTGATTATACTGTAATTATTATACACTATATTTTATTATGTTACACAATGGGATATTTTAGTCAAACATCCCATTGTAAATGCAATACCTACTTAAAAGGGATTTCTAATTCCTTGTAATCACTTATAAAACAACTTTATCTTCTAACAAAATATTTTTCTATTGTATTAGTTATTAGCTTGGCATTGCACCGCTGTGATTGCAATAACACCTACGATATCCTCGAAGGAACATCCTCTGGATAAATCATTAACAGGTTTAGCAATTCCCTGTGTCAATGGACCATATGCTTCTGCTTTAGCTAATCTTTGGACTAACTTGTAGCCGATATTACCAGCATCTAGGTCTGGGAAGATCAATACATTTGCTTTACCTGCAACATCACTGTCAGGAGCCTTAGAGGAACCAATGCTTGGAACAATTGCTGCATCTAATTGTAATTCTCCATCAATCTTAATTTCATGATTATTTTCTTTTGCAATTCTAGTAGCTTCTATTACTTTATCAACATCAGCATGCTTTGCACTTCCCTTAGTTGAATGGGATAGCATAGCAACTACCGGCTCTTTCCCAACTAGACTTTCAAAACTCTTCGCTGAGCTTGCTGCAATCGCTGCTAATTCCTCTGCAGTAGGATTTTGATTTAGTCCAGAATCTCCAAATATAAATGTTCCATTTTCACCATACTCACAATCAGGAACAACCATTAGGAAGAATGCAGATACTAATTTAGTTCCTGGTGCTGTCTTTAAAATCTGTAGTGAAGGACGAAGTACATTAGCAGTAGAATTGCTAGCACCAGCTACCATTCCGTCAGCATCACCTGCTTTTACCATAGTAACACCATAATATAAGGAGTCAGTTGTTAATAATTCCTTTGCCTTCTCAGGTGTCATTCCCTTAGCTTTACGTAGTTCAACCAGAAGGTCTACATAGGATTGTAGTTTATCTGAAGTGCTAGGATTTACCACAGTTGCACCGGATACGTCAACACCTAATTCCTGCGCATCTTTCGATACCTTCTCAGGATCACCTATTAATACTACATTCGCAAGTCCTTCCTTTAAAGCAACTTCTGCCGCTTGCAGTGTTCTCTTATCCTCAGTTTCTGGTAATACAATAGTTTTCTTGTTTTGCTTTGCTTTGTTTTTAATTTCATCAATGAAGCCCATGATATTTCTCCTTCCTTTGACTTTATCTTTAAATAGTATGTACATATTAAGTCAAACCCATAAATTTTATTATAAAACAATTTATATTTTGATACAAGTCCTTTTCCGTTATTATCATTTATTGTAGAAATTTGCATTTGACCGTTGCACTTAGGTATAAAATGTTCTTGCATTATAACTTGCATTAAATAGATAGCAATTATTATATTGATAAGTTTTTTAAAAATTGACTGCCCTGTCAAAGAATGCTATTATCACTTTAAGTGAAAAGCTTTTCAAAACAAAATGGTAGGTTTAATATGAAGGTCGTAGGTTTAGTAACAGAATATAATCCATTTCACAATGGTCACAAATATCATATTGAAGAAGCGAAAAAAGTAACCGGTGCAGATTATGTAATTGCCGTTATGAGCGGTAACTTTGTTCAGCGGGGAACTCCTGCGATTATGGATAAATATACTCGTGCTGAAATGGCACTCCACAATGGCGTTGACCTGGTCTTCGAACTACCGGTCTGCTACGCTACCGCAAGTGCAGAATATTTTGCCCTTGGGGCAGTTTCCTTACTCGATAAATTAGGAATTGTAGATGAAATATGCTTTGGAAGTGAATGCGGAGACATTAAATTAATCAAAGAAATTGCATATATCCTTGTAAATGCACCGAAGGAATATGACGAATTGCTTTCTTCTTATATGAAAGAGGGATTTACCTTTCCTGCTGCCAGAGAGAAGGCATTTGCACAGTATCTACAGTCGAATAATGCTTTAAGTGGCATAAGCACTGAACGATTAACCAATGTTCTGTCTGAACCAAATAATATCTTAGGAATTGAGTATGTAAAAGCCCTCTTATCTTTATCTTCTACCATTCGACCAGTTACAATACAGAGGAAGGTTGCAGGCTATCATGATAGGGAATTATACAGTCGAGATAATCAGTCAGAATGCAGCAATACGCCCTCTGCTATTAGTTCGGCAACTGCAATCCGTAATATCTTTATGAATATAAATGATGCAAATGAACTATCACCAATCGCCGATAGTGTTCCGGCTAATGTGTATAATAATTTAATCACTAACTACCATAAGACCTATCCCATAACAGAAGATGCATTTGCGAGCATAATCCGATATAAGCTCCTATTCGAGGGTCATGGTTCCCTTAGTAGTTACCTTGACATAACCAAGGACTTAGCCGATCGAATGAAGAATATATCAAACCCCGATTATACCATGGAGGAGCTGGTGCAACATCTGAAGACTAAAAACTTTACCCTAACCCGTATCAATCGTGCTCTCCTTCATATGCTTCTTAACATCCGTAAGGGCACCTTTGATTCATACAATAAGAAGGGCTTTACTCCCTATGCCAGAATACTAGGAATCAAAAAAGAATCCTCCCATCTGCTACGAACCATTGCAGACATTGGAAGAATTCCTATTATAAGAAAAGTATCACAAGCATCCAAACAGCTAGATCCTCTTGCCATGCAAATGCTATCCGAGGACATATTGGCAACCCACCTATACAATCAGGCGGTATATGAAAGATACGGTACTTCACTACGGAACGAATACCGGAGGGGAATTGTTATTATATAAAAAGCCCAACATCATGGGAGACCATACCTACAAACAGATCTGAGCAAATCTGCATTCCTGAATAAAAAGAGTAGCCGCCAATCTCAAACAGGAATTGTTACAATACCACTCCGAGCAATCTAAAATGGACAATAAAAGTACATCCCGCATTGGTCACAACCTAAAAAAGCTGGGACTGGGGGTAAGGTATTGATAAACGAAAAACATTCAAACCTTATCGCCCTTGGCCCAGCATCAACAACCTACATCCAATGCGTGCATTATATATTCTAGTTAATTTTATTCATTCATCAACTCTTCCATCTGATCCAGCAATTCTTCAAACAACTTCAGCGCCTGATTTACCGGCTCCTTCGTACTCATATCAACGCCGGCACTCTTTAACAATTCAATCGGATAATTGGAACTACCACTACTTAGGAAGCGAATATAATCATCCACTGCAGGCTTGCCTTCGTTTAAGATACGTCTTGATAAAGCAATTGCTGCGGAATAACCGGTTGCATATTGATATACATAGAATGCTGTATAGAAATGCGGTATTCTCGCCCATTCCATAGCAATCTCAGGATCAATTACCACATCATCCCCATAATACAATGCATTCAAGTCATGATAAATCTTGCAGAGATTCTCTGCTGTTAAGCTTTCTCCATTCTCAACCATCCTATGGGTAATCATCTCAAATTCTGCAAACATGGTCTGGCGATATAAGGTCCCCTTAAACTTATCAAGGAAATGGTTGATTAGATATGCCTTCTCCTTCTTATCATTCGTGTTTTTTAACATATAATCAATGAGAAGAGCTTCATTACATGTTGATGCTACTTCTGCAACGAAGATTTTATAGCCTGCATAGATATAAGGCTGCTCCTTATCAGAATAATAGCTATGGATTGCATGCCCCATCTCATGAGCAAGGGTAAATACATTATCTAATGTATCATTATAATTTAGTAATACATAAGGATGGGTTCCATAGGCACCCCAAGAGTAAGCCCCACTACGTTTATTCTCATTTTCATAGACATCAATCCATCGATTATCAAAGCCTTCCTTTAGAATTCTCTGGTAATCCTCACCTAAAGGCTCTAATCCCTTAGCAACAAGCTTCTTCGCCTCTTCGAATGGTACCTTCATATCAACATCGGATACCAATGGGGTATATAAATCGTACATATGAAGTTCATCCAACCCCAATAGTTTTTTACGTAACTTCACATAGCGATACATTAGATGCATATTATCATGAACTGCATTAATCAGGTTCGTATAAACATCAACAGGAATATTTCCAGCATCCAATGCTTTCTCCAAAGTGGAAGGGTATTGTCTTGCTTTAGAAAAGAAAGCCTCCTGTTTTACATTAGAACTAAAAGATGCTGCAAGAGTATTCTGAAAACTCTTGTAGGTTGAGTATAACCCTTGAAATGCTTCTCTTCTTACCCGGCGGTCTGGACTTTCTAGTAAATGGATAAAGCGACCATGGGTTATGCGTACATCTTCCCCATTTTCGTCCTTAATTTCTGGGAATTTAATATCTGCATTGTTGAACATTGAGAAGATATTCGAAGGCGCATCTGCCATTTCACCGGCATCTGCTAGTATTTCCTCCATTTCGGCAGATAGAATATGTGGCTTTAACCTTAGGATATCCATAAGATAGAAATCATAGATCTTTAATTCCTCGACCTCCTGACGGAAGCCACTTAAGGTTTCTACAGGAATAGAAAGGATCTCTGGAGTAGCAAAAGAAAGCACACTACCTACCTGAACAGCAAGTGCATTTGCTTTATTTGAAAGGTCTTGATATGTTGCATTGCCAGTATCTTCATGGTACTTCTGGTTTGCATAGACATATACACGCTCTAAGAGCTTACTTATCTCATCTGACAATTGTAGAAAACCATATAGCAAGTCTGCTGATTTTGATAACCTTCCTTGATACTCCATGGCTTTCGGTAGCATTTCCTTTATTTGATCATACTCTTGCTGCCATAAATCATCGCTAGAATATAAATCTTCAATGGCCCAAGTAAATCTTTTGTCTACCTCACTTCGTTTCTGTAATGTACTTTTCTGTGACATATGGATATCTCCTTCCTTTACCCTTTTAATTTGATTTTTATATAATCATTGTAATTGTGAGAATATTCTTGAATTCTTTCAAATAAATTATAGTAAACGTGCCTGCTATATTAAGGAGAAACGAATATGAAGCATACCAAATATCTATCATGTAATGCAAAGTCCCAAGATATTCCTATACTTTGTACTAACCCTTTATCTGCCAAGAAAACATTTGTCATAAATAAATTTATTAAAGCTTTTGTGGTTATATTCCTAATAACCATGATTCTATACCCAACAGCCTCCTACCAAGGTGCGACAACAGGCCTTCTTCTATGGTTTCATAATGTACTTCCAAATCTTCTACCCTTTATTATCGTGTCCAATCTTATGGTCCGCCTGAATATTGCGAGCAGAATCAGCAATTTATTCTATCCAGCCCTGGGTAGGCTTTTTCGGGTTTCAAAAGAAGGCTGTTATCCAATCATAATTGGGTTTTTATCTGGAATTCCTATGGGTGCAAAAACCACAGGAGATTTAATTTTAGAAGATAAAATACATCGGGAAGAAGGCAATTTTCTAATAACCATGTGCAATAATGCGAGTCCAATGTTTATTATTGGCTATATTGCCATATCTCAATTAAAGCTTCCCCGAATTAAATATCCATTATTCCTTATTATTTACTTGTCCGCCATTACAAGCGCATTACTCTGCCGTTATATCTTCCGCAATTCGAAGCATTTACAAGCAGAAGATACACATACTAAATCAAATTCCTTATCTGCAATCAAGAGTAAGAAGCCAACTCGTTTCTCCTTTGAAATTGTTGATAGCTCTATCATGAACGGATTTGAAGTGATTACCAAGGTGGGTGGATATATCATTCTATTTTCCATTATTGCGCAGATAATTAACGAAATTGGACCGGATACAGGATATTACAAAGCATTTCTTATGGGTATAACAGAAATAACAACAGGAATTAATCAAATTTGCAAAATTGCAATGGATAATAATATAAAAATAGTCTTGGTTGCGGTACTTACCTCCTTTGGTGGCTTATCCGGTATAGCACAAACCAAAAGTGTACTGGGCAGCACAAGACTATCTATGAGTTATTATGTAATTGCAAAACTAATGAATGCATTTGTTACATTCCTTTTCTCCTTGTTGTATGTAAACCTATTTCCAAGCTAAATTATTCAATTCCATCAAAGAATGTATTTTCATCAAATTCGTAGTCTGCATCGTCCTCTTCTACTTGTTCTTGAGTAGGTTCGGTTGGTTGGGATGACTGCTCTTCTTGTTGCGAATAAAGTTGATCGCTAAGTTCTTTTTTATTGCTGCTAAGAATGTCTAAATTATTTTTTAGCATACCGATAAATCCATCATACCTTGTACTTGCGGATTCATAAGCTGCTGCTATTAATCTTTGAACTTCCGTTAGTATATCATTGGAGTAGATCAGGGCTCCGGTTCTGATCTGTTCCGCCTCTTCAGTAGCCTCACGGAGCATTCTTTCCGCCTCTTGGGAAGCCTGCATAATCATTTCATTTGCCTGGTAATATGCCTGTTGCATAATTTCATTCTCATTAACTAAATCCTTAGAATGCTCTCTTGCTTCAACTAATATCGCGTCTGCTTTTTCCTCTGCATCAGCAATGATAGCATCACGATTGCTAATAATCTTTTGATACCGCTTAATCTCATCCGGTGTTCTAAGTCTTAGCTCGTCTAACAAATCATATAATTCGTCCTTGGGCACAATTACCTTTGTACTCGATAACGGCTGCATTCTACAACTTTCAACAAATTCATAAATATCCTCAATTAATTGCTCAATCCTGCTTGCTCCCATTATTAACACTCCTTATTGAACTATATTTATCATAAACAGACTGTATAATACATTCCGGTACAAACTGTTTAATATTACCACCAAAACTAGCGATCTCTCTAACCGCGCTGGAACTTAAATATGAATATTCTAATCGAGTTGTAAAAAATACGGTATCGATATCCGGACTTAGTTTATGATTCATCTGAGCTAGCTGCAATTCATATTCAAAATCCGTTATCGCACGAAGTCCGCGAACAATAGTAGTCGCATTCTTCTTTTTTGCAAAATCAACTAATAGTCCGTCAAAAGCTTCTACCTTAATAGGTGGTAGCTCTGGATGATCTTTGATTACTCTTTCTATTAATTCCACTCTTTCCTCAGCACTGAACACAGATTTCTTGGAAATATTAACCAACACACCGATGATTAGTTGATCTACTAAACCTGATGCACGGGTAATAATATCTAAATGGCCTAACGTAATCGGGTCAAAGCTTCCAGGATATATACCAATTTTCATGTCACTCTCTCCTAATGCTAAATTTAACCTTTGATAATTACTTCATTTCAATAAAGACATGTTGATTCGTCTTATACTCTTTCCTTCGGACTATTTGAAACTTTGTATCCTTTAGATAAGAAAAATCGGTATCTAATGAAGTTTCCACTATAATCATAGTATCGCAATATATTATATTGGAATTTTGAAGCGCAAGTAAAACTTTTTTTTCTAATAATTGATTGTAAGGTGGGTCAATAAATACTATATCAAAGACCTTCCCACTAATCTCAAGTGCATGGATTGCTTCCATAACATCTAGTGCAAAAATTTGCGCTTGATCTTCTAATTTAGTCGTCTTAAGGTTTGTCCGAATACAACTTAATGCCGCCCTATCTTTTTCTACAAATGCAGTATATTTAGCTCCTCTGGAAAGCGCTTCAATACCGATGGCTCCACTTCCAGAAAACAGATCCAAAAAATCAGCATCAGCTAAGTATGGATTTATTATATTGAATAATGTTTCCTTGATCTTATCCGACGTAGGTCTAGTGTCATATCCTTCCGGAGTCTTTAGCTGCAATCTTCTTGCTTTACCTGCTATTACTCTCATATTATTCCTCCAAGTTTTGAAGAATACTCTAGCATATCCTAGTTTCGCAACAGAATATTCCTCAATTTAAAATAATGACCTACCATTATTGTTAAATCACATTGTGAGCAAACACAAATCACTTCAATAATAAGTATTATTAGTAGGTTGTTATGAAATACTTTTAATAAACCTATTAATCAAATAATCTTATAATCAACCTATTACTTAAATAATCGTAATCGTGCAGATTAAATACCATGTGAAAAACAATAATGTTTGCTTATATTTCAATTTTATTATATTATCAACATTTGTCAACTAATTTAAATCTAGTTTATCCTATATAAAGCATTATTTCAATAGATAATTTGTAGTGTACCATTAAGAAAAGCTTATATACTGGTACTTTATTAGCCTTGTGCTAAGAAAACCGGAATGCATTATCTACATTCCGGTTTTTTCTATTACTTATTTAATTTTAAAATTCCTATTTTATCGTATTCCTTCTTTATTGTTGACCTTGTTGACCTGACTGACCAGATAGTCCAGCCATTTGTCTTTCTTGTGCTTCAATCATTTTCTTAACCATATAACCACCTACAGAACCATTCTGTCTGGAAGTTAAGTCACCATTGTAACCCTGTTTTAATGGAACACCAATTTCATTCGCAACTTCAAACTTAAATCTGTCTAATGCTGCTCTTGCTTCTGGTATTTCTGCTCTGTTTCTGCTTGCCATATAAACTCCTCCATTTCATATTCTGAAAAATTACATTCAAAATAATTTGTGTTGTTGTTTACTGCTTAGTAAAACTTATTACTAAGATGGTTACGCTAATAGTATGAGCAAAAGATTTTGAAATACACTAGAAGTTTCTTCATATTAATTTAAAAAATAATTTTATTTGAAAACTTACTGTCCTTACCTCTTATCAAGGGGAACATAAGGACTATGTTTAGACACACTCTTGTATGCTGGACGAATGATTTTCCCTGCATTGTTTAGTTCCTCCAAGCGGTGCGCTGACCATCCAGATATTCTCGCAATTGCAAATATCGGTGTATATAATTCAATCGGCAAATCCAGCATATGATAAACGAAGCCGCTGTAGAAATCCACATTAGCACTAACACCCTTATAAATCTTTCTTTCTTTTGATATGATTTGTGGAGCAAGTCTTTCGACTTTTTCATATAGAGCAAACTCCTTATCCATACCCTTTTCTTCGGAAAGGCTTTTAACAAATTTCTTTAGCACATTCGCTCTCGGATCCGATATAGAATAAACCGCATGTCCCATACCATATACAAGGCCAGATTTATCGAAGGCTTTTTTATTAAGAATGTTGGAGATATATGTACTAATCTCCTCTTCATCTTCCCAATCTTTAATTTTTTCCTTCATATCCTCGAACATTTGAACAACTTTTATGTTGGCACCACCATGTCTTGGACCTTTTAAGGAGCCAAGCGAGGCAGCAACTGTTGAATAGGTGTCGGTTCCAGAAGAAGTAACTACATGGGTTGTAAATGTAGAGTTGTTACCACCACCATGCTCAGCATGAAGAACCAATGCAATATCCAAAATTTTCGATTCTAGTTTTGTGAATTTCTTATTTGGACGAAGCATACGCAAAATATTTTCTGCAGTAGAAAGTCCTTTCTTTGGTGGATGAATTACAAGACTCTTCCCACC
Organism: Clostridiales bacterium; assembly: GCA_012523925.1. Classification (GTDB taxonomy): domain Bacteria; phylum Bacillota; class Clostridia; order Lachnospirales; family Lachnospiraceae; genus Mobilitalea. The sequence continues at coordinate 5,345 of JAAYSQ010000037.1, read as the reverse complement.
ATGGTAATGTTTGTATGCCTGATAACCATATACTGATAATAAAGGAAATCTTGCAATAAGTTGTAGGCATTGGCGAAGTACATTCTCGATTGTAATGTCATCCGCTTTGTCATCATAGGAGTAAAGCATAAGGACACTTCTTGCAAGGGTATTCATCATATCCTTACTAGGCTTTTTCATAATTACATCTCGAACAAAACTAGTAGGAAGATCACGATATTTCTCTAATAACAAGTTAAAGGAATCCAATTGTTCCTTTGTTGGCAATTCACCAAATATCAACAGATAAGTAATTTCCTCAAATCCAAATCTTTCATCATCAATAAATCCTTGAATGATTTCTTCAATATCCACTCCACGATAATATAACTTACCTTCACATGGAACATATTCATTATCAACAAGGGTATAGGATAATATTTCCGAAATTTCTGTTAGACCGGTCAACACACCTTTACCACTTATGTCCCGCAATCCACGTTTCACTTCATATTTTGCATATAATTCGGGGTCAATCGCATTGTTCTTCTTGCACAGATTTGCAAGTTCAATTATTTCCGGAGTAATCTCAGTGTATTTATTCATATTCATGCTCTCCTTTCATATGCATAATACGAATTATATCATAAAAATTGGCATATGGAAACAATAAATTTATTAATATTAAATAAAATGTATAATAATTCTCATAAAAAACAAGTGGATTAGGAGCAAATCCACTTGATTTTACTTGCTATGAAAGCTTAATTTTTTATATATTATAGGCTATTCTTTGTGTTTTATTCAAAATGTAGATGGAAGGTTTCTCCCTCATTTTTATTTTTTTAAAACTGGTTCCTTAGATCTATTTCCTTACTTAATCCATAATCAAAGCGGTTATAATATGTAATTCTTTCAAAATATCTAGGGTTTCATTTATCACTATTTTTGTGTAAATATTACCCATAAATGTATAATTATGCTGTGCGGATTTATTTTTGAAGAAATTACTTGCTCAATGATTCACTTGGAGGTATTACAATCTCAGATACTCCAGGAGCCTCAGGAACTTCCCAATCTACATACACAGAAGAATGTTCTGTTGATGACACCTGCTGCCCAACAGCAATGTAATATGTTATTCGATATTCTTTATCACTAATTGGTTCAATTGTTACCTCAATATCCTTTTTATCCAAACGAACACCTGAGCAATAAGCTTCAACACCAGATAAAGCAAAGTCTCTATCAATGATAGTATCTCTTCCCACAAAGCGGTCAGTTACCCCTATGAACTTGGGTTTTTCTAGACTTTCCTTTACCTTTACCTTGATTGTCTTTTCCACCTTTTTTTCCAAGGAATCTGTCACGGAATACGTAATCTCATACTCTCCAGCCATATAGGGATTTACTTCCCCTTTTATAACAATATCGGAAGTAATATCTGTCCCAGAGGAAGAGGTTGCTTTTACATCTTTCATAAGGTCAATTTCTTTTCCCCAAAAGATGGAGCGGTATCTGACTCCTATAAGAGCCGGTTCCTTAACATCCTCGTCATAAGTATTATCCTTATAATAAGGATTATCCTTGTTTGGATCGGTTGGATCCCAACGAATTCCGGAAGCCAACTTACGTGCCTTAGGTTTGCCCAAGGGACCGGGACTTTCTTTATCATCATAGATTACAACGGTAGTTCCCACAGGACAATTATCATAGATCCATTTTGCATCTTCTACGGTAAGACGGATGCAACCATGAGAGGCCGCGCTTCCTAATTTATTGTATTGTTTCGTAGCAAGCGTAGCAGGGTTCTTATATTCATAATAATATACAGAGTGGAACAACACTCCACCTACAATCCTTGTAGAATACTGTCCCCATACATCTCCCATCAAGGCTTTCCACCGATACTTGGCCTGTGTTCGAAATGTACCCTTTGGTGTTTCAGTCCCTTTCAATCCGACAGAGCATACCATGGCTTTCACAGGAAGCTTATATTGTCCATCTTCATCTTTTTCGTATATGGTAATGGTATTATGAACCCGGTTAACTTTAATTAAATAAGGGTATTTATCCTCTTGCTTTTTCGCCAAAGCCTTAGGAGCTCCGGTCGTAAGTAAAAGTACTAACAAGCTAATCATTAGTACAAAAAGACGCAGATTACATAGTCTTTTTATCTCTTTCATCATGCCATATACTCCTTAATGTTTCAATTCTACTAATTCTTAAGTCACTTTTGCCGCCTTTTTCTTTGCTCTTACCGTTTTCCAAATTAATTGTTCGTCTAGTTATGAATACGAACTATATAAGTCTCATAATCTTTTTCATCATCCGCAGGACTTCGAAAAACTGTTTTTCCAAGACTTTTGATCAGTTCGTGATTAATGATCTCGTATTTTTCTTGCTCTAGTTTCCCTACATAGATATATTCAATCTGGTATTTATTCAATAATGCTCGAACAGCACTTTCCTCTGAAGATGTATAAATCAGGCTAATATCCTCTGCTCTTATATCCAGTATAGAAGGATCCCCTTTCCATAACCATTCGTGGGTATGCCAGCCAAGAACGGTCGGCAATCCTGTTATCACCGAAACTCTCTGATAATCAGTATAACTATCCCCATTGGCTTCAAGAATAACCGGTGTTCCAGAGATGTTTCGATTCATCCAGTTAGTTGCAAGATAATCATCTGGCATCTCTTCTTCCATGAATTTTGAAGCATCGATTCCTTGGTATCTCTCCCTGTCCAATATGTTACCAAACCATGCATTGACTGCATTACCTGAATACAAAAGAGAACTAAGAAAGAGAATGAGTCCGACCATTGCCGTCTTCTTCTGTCGTACGGTTTTGCCAAAACGAAGGAATCTTATAAAAAGATATCCAAAACTAATGCCAAACATTATGAATGCCTGATAGGTCAATTTAAACATAGTGTTGGCCCTTTTATAATCACCTGAGTAGATATCCTCTACATAAATCACCTCCGGAATCAGAACCAACCCAATTGCACATAATCCTAGTACTAAAATGAATAGATCTGCGCTGTTCAAATTCTCCATAAATTGAAATAGAGGCATTTTCTTTTGTTCTTTTTGGACAGTATCATTCTCCTTATTTGTCCTTCTTTCATCAGCTATAAGAAAGCAGAGGAAAGAAATCACCACAAAAAACGGAAGTCCCCACAGTATAATTAACTGGTTAAGAGGCGTCCTAGTTTCTACTAATTGTATATTAGTAGAAATCTGATCGAACTTTAATGTAAACGGTAAGCTAACAAGCCAAAAGAATCCCATAATGAATATTCCCTCGATTGCAGTAAGCCAGAAAGCTTTTCCTTTAAAATTATATACAACCATGTTCGAAAATAGAATAACAGCTCCTGAAACAACATAATAAATTGGAAAATCCCAGAAGTTCGTCATATGGAAAAGTCCGATAAAAAAGCCTACCATAATCATAGAAGGATGAAAAACCTCCTGGGCTATGGACCAATTCTGGCCTTTCGCTGCTCTTCTCTGATTCATCCAGCCAAGCAAAATTCCAATTACGGTAAGCACAAATATAATATTAATTACATGGGCATGTAAATCTCCCAATACAAAGGAATAGGCAGGAAATTCATGAATTGTCTTATCATTGGTTTCCGGATGATAACCAATAAATCTTGTGGCATCTGGGAACCAATAGTTCCTCGTCGATTCCTCCATGCCAAAGAATTTTCTGATCACCGGCTCTAGCAGGCGATAAACAGGATAGTGCATATTTCCGGCGATACACACTCCAGCTCCACTGATCAATCCACCAATAATAGGAAGATGACTATTTCGTTTCCTACCATCAATTTCATTAGTATATTCGCCTATATACTGCCATATAACATTGTAAACAATTGAAAAAGGGAGTACAAAAGCAAATGCTCCCACCATCATGAGCATAAGATTATATCCATGCGACACCTGTACAAAAGACAGCTTGGTAAGAAAAGTAGCCATAAATTGTCCAACGTAGTAATAATTCAGATTCGTACCGGCAAACCAGAAGTCCTGGGGCGGCATATATTCACTACGCATCATACTTGTCATAAAACCATAATCCATAAATTTTTCTGTTCCATAAGCTTCCGGCTTAAATCCTCTAATATAGATAAAGAGTAGAAACAATGTAAAGAACAGAAGCTCCTGCTTAAGAATCTCTTCCGCAACATTCTTCCAATCCCAATTGTATGAAATTATTTGCTTCTTAATTCCCTGCTTTCTTTTTCTTAAATAATGAACAAGGATATTAATAATGAAAGCAATAAAGACCGAGAGAATGCAGGAAGTCGTCGTAAATTTAAGAACTCTTAGGGAGGAAAGTAACCACATAATATATCCAGTTACCGCTATTCCTATTGTTTTTGAAAATAAATAACCCTTATCACGGAAACCAGAAAATAAAAGAGAAGAAAGTGGCATAAATATTATCCCAAGTAATAATACGGTGACCCACCACTGCAAAAATGTAAAATAATCCCCCTGTAACAGAAATCTCCCAAGTATTAATAATATGAGTGCTATACAAGAATAAAATATTTTTTTAAACATAAAACCATGCCTTTCACATGCTATAAATTATATATCTTATAAATTATATGAAGACATTCAACTCTCCATATTACGATTCATCCTTTGAAAATCTTTGAATGCTTGCCTTCCAATGTGGATGATTTTTTTCATATTGATGGAATTTATACCTCCCTGCCTTGGACGAAAAGTAATAGGAAGATACTTTACAGCCAATCTCTTCTTTGCGTAGAGGACTGATATCATGACATTGGATAAATTATAGTCCTTCGGGATTGAATCAATATGCTGCATCAATGTCGAAGCCCTCATTAATCGAAAAGGCGTATTGGCATCCGTAATCTTTACCTGAAAACATATCCAAAGAACCAACTTTAATATCTTTGTGACAAACACTCTAGAGACTCCATCCTGACGTCCTTTACGATTGCCTATTACCATATCATAAGATTTCCTAAGCTCCCAGAAGGGCCAGAACTCCTCCGGTAATGTCTGTCCATCAGAATCCGTTTGGAAGATATAATCTGCACCAGCTTTTAGTGCATAACGATATCCATAAAGGACTGTCGCTCCATGCCCACCATTGGGTTTTGTTAGGGGTATAAACGCTTGTAAATTTTCACTTTCTTCCTTCATGATCTGAAAAGTACTATCCTTGCTGCCATCATCAATAATAACCAATTTACTCCCATTCCCTATCTTTTCTACAATTGGATACCAATCGTTGATAACAGAAGTGATATTTTCTTCCTCATTATAAGCAGGAATTACAATATATAATCTATCCATCTGGGTCCCC
>JAAYSQ010000222.1 GCA_012523925.1 Clostridiales bacterium | reverse complement strand
TACTCGGTCAATCTTGCCATTCGAAGTTAAAGGCATACTTTCTATGCTCTCAATTACATTTGGAACCATGTATCTTGGAAGCTTCTCCTTAAGATAGGTTGCAACAAGCGCTGGCGTAATGTCTCCAACATAATAAAGAATGATTTTCTTCTTTCGATCATCAAACAGGGAGCAAGCACTCTTTATCTCCTCCATCCCGTTTGCTACGATCTCAATTTCACCCAGCTCAATACGATGTCCCATATGCTTAATTTGATTATCTTTACGAGATACAAAGACTAATTCTCCATGCTCATTATATTTTCCTAAATCCCCAGTGCAATATATCAATTCAGGGTAGGCTGTATTGAGTGGATTTTGGATAAATACTTCATTAGTCTTATCAAAGTCTTTATAATATCCCAAAGTTAGGGAAGTACCGCGGATACAGATTTCCCCAATGTCTCCACTTTTACTTACCTTACGTTTTTCCTCATCCAGCAAGATAATCTCTGTATTATGAAATGGTCTTCCTATAGGAATCATTTCTTCCAATGCAAATTCACGGTTTACTTCATAATAGCAGGACATCCCAGTTGCCTCTGTTGGTCCGTATAGGTTGATAAATCGAGCATTGGGCAGATGCTTTCTCCATATGTTAAATTGCTTTATCGGGAAAACTTCACTTCCGAATGCAATTGTATGCAGATGCCGTGGAACAAGCTTATCCAAGGCGCCAAAAGCAGAAATCATGGTAAGCGCAGATACAACCCAACATATAGTATTAATTTTATGTTTATCTAAGAATTCCACTAATTTTAATGGGAACATAAAATAACTTTTGGGTATCAAGTAGGTTGTTGCACCAAATTTTAATGTCGGATATAGCTCCTTTAGACAGGCATCCACATAGAGTGGCGTCTGATTGCCAAATACCGTATTTTCATTAAATTGTAATACTTCCGATAAATTTTCAATATAATCAATAACGGATCGATGGCAGGCTACTACCCCCTTCGGAATTCCCGTTGAACCTGAAGTAAATACGATATAGATCGGATCCGTATCAATCTGCCTGTCCCGTATCTGATCAAGGACATCCTGATCAATATGCGTATTAATCATTTCCTCATAAGAATATACTTTTCCACGAAAAGAAAAGGAATCTAATAAGGGGTTGGTTTCCTCATCACAGATGACAGCTTTCGGATTTAAACTCTGAAATATAAGTTCAATTCGCTGTCTTGGCATCTCTTCATCGATTGGAACATAATAATTACCGCTATAAATCACACCGTAGAATGTGACAATGGTTCTAGGATGCTTCCCCATAAATACAACGATAGGTTCTTTCTCATGTCCTTGCTGCTGCAAATAGGTTCCAATCGCTCTGGAGTGATGGTATACCTCATCAAAAGTAATTCCCACATTTTCATCTGCATATGCAATTTTGTCAGGAACTTTCTTAACCGTTTGCTCCAAATATTCTAAAACATTAATCTGCATCTTGTTCCTCCATCACCTTAGTATAATTGGCTGGGTGTCAATAAATGCTCTGTATTCATCTTTAAGATTTGCTTCACAAAGCAAGATCGATTGCATAGCCAGCACTTCTAAAACATCTAAATATCCAGGACCAATTAGATAATCCCGTTTGATTAAAGATAACTCCGTACATCCAAGTATGATGATTTCTGCTCCATTTTCTCTCAATTCTTTCTCTACAGCTGTAAACTTGTCCATATCTGGAGGAATATTCACCTTAATATTCTGATAAATCAAACTGGTTACATAATCCTGCATGATTTCGGAAGGTACCACTGTTTTTATCCCTTCATGTTGGAATTCTAACTGAAATAGTTTGCTGAATATGGTTCCTTTTGTCGCCATAATTCCAGCACACGATACTCCGAGACGCTTACAATGATTCACTGTTTCTTTTATCATATGTATTATTGGTACATGGATACGCTTTGATAGATTTTCATAAAAATAATGACCAGTAATGCATGGTATGGCTAAGTAATCTGCTCCAGCCAACACTAAATTTTCTCCGACCTCAGACATCATATTGAGCGGATTTTCTTTACTTCTACCTAAAATGTAATCCGTTCTGTCTGGTATCGATGGTTTACTGTGTATTAGTATTTCCATGTGGTCCTGATCTCTCGTGACATCTGTCATTTTTATAATTAATTCATAAAGACGGGAGGTGGCTAGTGGTCCCAAGCCACCAATAACACCTAATTTTTTCATCCCCCTACTCCCTCTTAGTTCGTAATTAGTACTATAAACAACCCCCCCACTAGTCAGGCTATTCTTTAGATTATTCTTCTGGTGTTGCTGGGTATAACGAACGGTCAAAATTATAATAGTTATTTCCACGATACTCCGTGTATTTCTCCACTTCTGCATCTGTTAACATAAAGGTTGGCATTTTATCTCTATTTGGACAGGTATCAAAATGGTACCATCCATCTCCACAATTGATAAGATTCCAATAATGCCTAGTCTTACCTCCCACTCTGGTCACAAGCATATTATCTATACCTGCCCTCGTTAGTAAGGCTTCCGAGATCGCATAATAGGTAAAACAGTCTCCTGTTCCATTCTTAATTCCACGGTAAGCTTCCGCCATCCAGTCCGATTTATCTGAGCTACCTGTGTATGAAAGATGTTTTTTTACCCACTTATAAATGGCATAGGCCACCTCACGTTTTGTCATGGACTCTGTAGTAATTTTCCCTATAATCTCATCTGTAAGCTTATTTAAGGTTTCCTCGGTTACAACAAATTTTTTAACAGTAATGGTAGCCTCCTTAGTCGCTACATTCCCTGCCTTATCGGTTGCTGTATATATAACTGGGTAGGAACCTTCCTTTTTCAGATTAACAGAACTGGAGTCTATCTTTAAATCCACTTTCTCATCCTTATTATCCTTTACGCTAATCCCTTTTCTATAGGATAACGCTTCTCCAATATAACAAGTCTTATCCCGTACTCCAATGATTACCGGTGGTTCGGTATCTTCCTTCACGGTAAGCGTACTAGTTAATTCCGTTTGATTTCCGCTTTCATCCTCCAATAAAATGCTAACTTTCTGATCACCTAACAAGGAAAAATCAGGCATTTCTTTATAGGTTGTTTTAACATTGGTTGCATCTATAATATCAGTTATAAATGATATTGCGTCTATGCTTTCCTCTCTCCAGGTTTCCTGATGAACAACCTTAGCGGTGGGTGCTGTGGTATCTTGAATTATAATTTGAGAGTTAATACTTTTCCCGTTTACATTCAATACGACATCATGAGTGTTTGGTCTTTCAAAATCAAGTTTTGATAGGTCCGTTTCAAAAGAAACCGTATAGTTATCCTCATGGATAAAATCTCTTGTAGTTATCTTGTCCCCAGATCCAGCTTCCAGAACAAGAGGATGTACTTCTAATACTGCTAGATTTGCCCTTAACTCTGTTTGATTTCCACCACTATCTTCGAGAACTATGACTACTTCCTGATTTCCCGTTTTTGATACATTTGGTTTCTTTTTATAGGATACAGTTACCTTAGTAGCATCTTCGATATCTGTTACAAAAGCATCAGCTGTAATTGTCTCTCCCTTTACAATAATCTGATCTACCGATGAAGCCGAGGGTGCTATAGTATCAATTGTTTCCAAATAGGAAGTATATATTTTATCATTGATCTCTATTTGTATTTCTTTACGCCCTAGATATTGTAAATCAAGGGAAGCAATATCTGTAATATAGCTACCTTCCATACTCTTATCTTTAATAAATTGTTCTACACTCACCATTGGCGTTCCTGCTTCTATAGTAAGCGACTTAACAAGCTTAGAATTTTGTTTTATAAATACCACGCATGCTAGGATAAGAAGTAAAATCAAGCCAATTATAACTTCCACAATAAATCTGTATCGTCTTAATATTTCTTTCATTTGCAACCCCCATGTTAAAATAAACGCGGAATTAAACCCTAAGCATTATTATAATAACAATATTTGGAAATGTCAATTTTATCCAGGTATTATTTTTTACCATTTTTATTCTGGTATTACATCAATTGTTGTTTCATCATAGATATAATAATTATTCCCCCTAAGATCTGTTAGATCATTAACTTCTGACTGTGTTAAATAGAAGGAATTCCTATGGTCTTTATGAGGAGTGGAATCGAAGTGATACCAGCCTTCACCGCAGTTAATTAAACTCCAATAATGCCGTGTTCTACCTCCTACTCGGGTTAGCCCGATATTATCAATTCCAGCTCGATTAAGCATTGCCTGGGAGACACAGAAATAGGTAAAGCAATCTCCTACACCATTTTTTATTCCTCGATATGCCTCAGCCATCCAGTCCGATTTGTCTGAGTCACCAGTGTAAGCGATATGCCCCTTTGTCCAAGTATAGATTTTCTTAGCAATCTCTTTTTGAGTCATCCCTTGGTCTGTAATTTGAGATAAGACATCATCTACTAATTCATTTAATGTATCCTCTGCTACTAATAAGGCTTTTACCGTTATTTCCGATGTCTTTGTTGCTGTATTACCTGAGGAATCAATCGCTGTATAGGTTACCGGGTAGGTACCTTCCTTCTTCAAGTTTACTTTACTACTATCAATCTGAAGTGAGACATCCTTATCCTTGTTATCTATTACCGATACTCCCTTACGGTGTGATACCGTATCTCCAATATATACGGTTTTATCTCTAACACCCAATATCTCAGGTGCTTCTAGATCTTCTTTCACTATAAGAGTTGCTTCTATCTCTGAAGTATTACAACCTTCATCTTTTAGTAATATCGTAACATTTTGTTCCCCTAGAACAGAAAAATTCGGTGCTTGCTTATAGGAAGCTTTAACCTCAGTTGCATCCTGAATATCTGTAAGAAAAGTAATCGGATCAATGGTTTCTCCTAGCCATGTCTCTGTGACTTTGCCCACTGCAATGGGCGGTATTGTGTCTACCACTTCAATCCCCGCATTCTTAACTATTCCATTAATATTAAATTGAATAATGTGCGTACCGACTATATTAAGATCTAGTGACATAGGGTCCGTAACAAAGGAAACCGAATACTTTTTGTCAGTAATAAAATCCTCCGGCCTGATTTCTCTAATCGAACCAGCTTCTACGGTTATTGAATGGTTGATATCCAATACTGTAATCATTGCATTCATTTCTGTCTTATTACCCCCAGCATCTTTAAGCAAAACAGTAACCTCTTGCTCTCCAAGTATTGATGTATCAGGAGGTTCTTTAAAGGATACTTCAACATCAGTAGCATCTGTGATATTGGTTATAAGGGCGTCAGCGGGTACTTTTTCCCCAACAAGAGCTATATAATTGACACTTTCCGCCTTCGGAGGCACGGTATCCTCTATTATTAGTTGAGAAGTATATACCTTACCATCCATATCAATTTGTACTTCATAGGCACCTGGAATACTTAAATCCAATGTGTTAATGTTCGTAAGAAAACTAGCATTTGAACCTTTATCTAATATAAATTCTTGTATATTAACCTCCAAGCTACCCGCTTCAATAGTAACTGCCTTCGCAACTTTTGGTTTCATCTGTATATAAGCAAATGCGCTTAGAACAAATAAAATACATAGACTAATAAATAAAAATACTAGCTTTCTATGTCTTCTTTTTTTTCTTCTCATTGTCATAACCATGCCTTTCATCAAAGAATACAAACTCTGTGAAATCTTTTAACTTAAAATATTTTTTTAAATATTTTTAATACATTCTTCTGTATAAATAGGCATGCTATATATGGTAGTGTTTTTAAGAACACATTACCATTGTTAATATTCTCGCATAATAACATGTCTATACATGGATATATTGATATCTTTACAATATACAATATATGGTATCTTAAGGATTACATTATACCCAATTTAATTATTTTTATACTTAAACTTTACATGGTAATCTTTTATCGCTTAACCAATGTCATATTTAAACTTTTTATGTATAGATTTTTACAATATTATTGAATTATCAAATTATTTCTACAGCATTCACCACTTTTCAACTTCTGCATATTGTATAGTAAAAAGGAGTTGATTATATGGGGTATAATACTTTTTCAGGATCCCGCGGTCGACATTGCAAGTTTAGATGTCCAAACACAAACCCTAGGTTCGATTCAAGAGATCCTTATGACCGTGGACTTTTTCCAGGACGAGGTCGATATGATGGTCGTGGTCGGCATGATGGACGTGGCCGATATGATAGTTGCGATCGATATAATCTAGATTATCGCAGAGATAGGCGTAGAGGTTGCTGTTCAGGAAGGGGCTGACCACCTTTATCCAATTGTTTGAATTTTGTATACGAAAGATGAAATTATACTTAATTTCATAAGAAATGCTTTACTTTAATACTCTATAGTGATAAAATTGTATTGCGTGAATGAATAACTTCACTACCGGATGAAAGGAAGGGAGTCCTAGCGATGAGTAAAAGCATTAGAACACCTGCTGTTGATCATCTATTTGAGGCAATATTATGTTTAAAAAATTCGGAAGAATGCTATACATTTTTTGAGGATTTATGTACTGTGAATGAGTTACTATCTTTATCCCAAAGATTTGAAGTAGCAAGAATGCTACGTAGCAATAAAACTTATCTAGAAATTGCCGAGAAAACAGGTGCATCAACAGCAACTATTAGTCGTGTAAACCGGTCGTTAAACTACGGTAACGATGGTTATGATATGGTCTTTACCCGAATTATAGACGGTAATACAGAAGAATAATTTATTACAATTAAAATTATGTTTCATATCAAAAAAAGGGGATGTGATAGAAGCTACTGCTTCTAACACATCCCCTTGTGTTTTTTCATAAGTGGAAACAATTTATAATTATTTCTTATCTGGCGATTTATTTCCATTCTTCTTCGATTCATTTGTATCTTTCATAACATTAGTTAATACCGGATTCTCTCCCATTAAGGACTGATCTATCATTTTTTCAATCATATGCTTTCTCATATATACATCAAAGCAAAGCATAGTAATAAAGGCAAATACGGTAAGAAAATCATGATCATCCTTATCCTTTACATCGGCAAAGGATTCTTTCGCTTTCGTCATCTTACGAATCATATCCTTTGTTAAGGCATCGGTCTGTTCCTCTTGTAAACGGAAAACCTCGCTATAAATTTCTTCTAAGCCAATATCAGAGTTTTTTCCAAAATAACGCTTCGTTAAAGGATTAAAGATATTTTGTATATCATTAATCGTCAGTATGTTCTTAAAATAGTAGATAAATATCAAAAGATACATATGTTCTTTGGAATACTTCTTTTTAATTGGAGGTGGTAAAAGTTCATTCTTTGTATAATTATTAATCATGGTTTTTGTTAAAAGCTTATCTTCACTAAAGCGCTTCGAAGACTTAAGGTGCTCATCCATGAAAGTCGTTACCTGGTCCATATATAAATCAATATTCGGAATATCATCCGGTGTAATATATTTTACATCCTTTAAGCTATCTATCAGATCTCTAATATACGCTTCCTTCGTACTATCCAATCCTATCACCTCAAGAATATTATATAGTAATCATAACTAGATGTCAAAGATAAAATCTATAGGTAGATTCCTAAATTTTCTATAAAAAAGAAATAAATTCACTCTTTAGAAAGCGTCCAAGAAGAGCTTGTGCAAACTCATTCCACTTGAATCACCTACCCACACGTGATATACTATTCACGATAAGCAGATTAGTTCTGCTTTACTTTTTTGCTATTGAATTACACATGTTTGTTACTAGAAGTTTGCGACTAGAACTTAATTATCGCAATTAGAAAATAGAGGACAAGCCAGAAACTTGGCTGATTCGTAGAAAGGCTTGATATTAATTATGAGTATATATGACACTTTAAATCCGGAACAAAAACGTGCTGTGCAGCACGATAAGGGACCTCTTCTGCTCCTAGCCGGTGCAGGCTCTGGTAAGACTAGGGTACTTACCCATAGAATTGCCTATCTAATTGAAGAAAGAGGGGTTAATCCTTGGAATATCCTTGCGATTACCTTTACGAATAAGGCAGCCAGAGAAATGAGAGAAAGAGTGGACAAAATTGTCGGCTATGGTTCTGAGAATATCTGGGTTAGTACCTTCCACTCCACTTGTGTGAGAATTTTAAGACGCTTTATTGATACGATTGGTTATTCTAGAAGCTTTACAATCTATGATACAGAGGATCAGAAGACACTGATGCGTGATATATGCAAATATCTGCATATCGATACGAAGAAGATTAACGAACGTGCCATACTATCTGCATTATCAAAGGCAAAAGATGAGTTGATTTCACCAGAAGATTATGAACGTAGTGCCGGTGGCGATTATATTAAGTCCCGTTATGCCAAAGCTTACATAGAATATCAGAAACGTCTTAAAGCCAGCAATGCTTTGGACTTTGATGATCTAATCTATAAGACTGTTGAGCTTTTCCAGAAGAATAAAGAAGCCCTAGTATACTTTCAAAACCGGTTCCGCTATATCATGGTGGATGAATATCAAGACACAAATACTGCACAATTTCAACTCGTCCATTTACTATCATCCGGCGTAAATGAGCAGGGTGAGCGTGAATATAATTTGTGTGTAGTGGGCGATGATGACCAATCTATCTATAAGTTCCGTGGTGCAAATATCCAGAATATATTAAACTTTGAAAAGGCATTTCCGAATACAGAAGTGATTAAGCTTGAGCAAAATTATCGTTCTACGAAGAATATCTTAAATACGGCCAATGAAGTTATCTGCAACAACATAGGTCGAAAGGAAAAATCCCTTTGGACAGACAATGAAGAAGGAGAACCGGTTCATTTTACTCAATTTGATAACGATTACGAAGAGGCTGATGCAATCACAGCGGAGATTAAACGTCTCGTAGAAAGCGGTGAAGCCAACTATAATGATTTTGCAATCCTATATCGAACAAATGCGCAGTCCCGACTCTTTGAGGAGAAAATTGTCTTACGAGATATTCCATATAGAATTATTGGAGGACAAAACTTTTACCAGAGAAAAGAAGTAAAAGATATACTAGCCTACCTTAAGACAATAAATAATGGGCAAGATGATATTGCAGTCAAACGTATCATAAATGTTCCTAGAAGGGGAATTGGTTTAACAACAACTGATAGGGTTAATGATTTCGCACTCCAGAATGATATTAGTTTTTATGAGGCGCTTACCATGGCGGAACATATCCCAACTCTAGGAAGGACAGCTTCTAAGATAACACCATTTGTTAGCTTAATTGAAGGGTTAAAATCCAGACTAAATCAAGAAGGCTATTCCCTATCGGAACTAATCGATGATATCCTCGATGCAACTGGATACCTAAGAGAGTTGGAAAAAGAAGGCTCTGATGAGGCCATGGATCGAATAGGGAATATCGACGAATTGGTGAATAAATTAGTAGCCTATGAAGAAAATGCTGTAGAGGAACCAACCCTAAGTGGTTTCCTTGAAGAAGTTGCCTTAGTCGCCGACATCGACAACTTAGATGAAGAAAACGATCATATCGTTCTCATGACACTTCATAGTGCTAAAGGCTTGGAATTCCCTTATGTATATATATGTGGCATGGAGGAAGGAATCTTCCCTGGTTACATGGCATTGCATGCAGATAATCCACAGGAAGAGATTGAGGAAGAACGCAGACTTTGCTATGTAGGCATTACAAGAGCAATGAAACGCCTATCTCTTAGTGCTGCTAAGCAGAGAATGCTACGTGGTGAAACTCAATTTAATCGACCATCCCGCTTTATTCAAGAGATACCAAGATATCTATTAAAGATTACCACCCCAACTCCAAAGCGTTTTACATCTTCTTTTAATAATCGCAATAGCTTTAACCGCAATTCATTAACTATGGGTAATGATATCTTTGATAAGCCTACACCAACTACCTACAAACCCTATCTGACTCCTGAACCCAGACATTTTGAAGGGGCCAATATGGGAACCTTGGATTATGATATAGGCGATACTGTAAAACATGTAAAATTTGGTGAAGGTATTGTAACTAATATTACCAAAGGTGGAAGGGATTATGAAGTAACTGTAGAATTCCCTAATTATGGCGTCAAAAAATTACTTTCAACCTTTGCTAAATTAGTAAAAGTCAATTAAGCAAATTTTTATTTAACTATGATATTTTATAGTAAAACAACATAAATTGTGATATACTATGAGCATATATTAACACACTTGTAATATGCGATCGTAGTTAACGCGATAATACTCAATTATTTTTTAGTAAAATAGAGGTATTATTAAGCGTAGAAATAGAAATAATAATTAGGTATGCGATAGAATTTAGAAAGGAAGTGCTGTCATGGGAAGTAAAATTGATGATCTATTAAGTGCAATGAAACTTGGAGAATTAGTTCGTAGGAAAGACCCGATGGAAAAAAGAAGACATACCCTAATGTGTGTCCTTGCTATTATCGGTGCCGTAGCTGCAGTAGCTGCAATCGCTTATGCAGTATATCGTTATATGAATCCTGATTACTTGGATGATTTTGATGATGACTTTGATGATTATGAAGATGATTTTGATGAGATTGATTTATCTGTCGATACCCCAGAAGGTGATCCGACCGAAGCAGAATCAACCTCTGCAGAAGATGTACAATAATTATTTAATACAAATGCATAAAACCTCCATTTCATCTTTTTCCATATGAAAGGGTATGAAATGGAGGTTTTTTATTACTTATTCACTTTACTTATTAACTGCTTTCTCTGCAAATTCTGTCGTAATAACATCTTCGTATGGGGCTCTAGCAGTTAACTCTCCTGCCATATCCAAAATATCCTGCAATAAAGTCAGGCTCTCTTCTTTAAAGATCAAATTATCTTTCCAAGTGTCCTGCTCATAATATCTTGTTACAATCATGACAAGTTTATCCATATCCGTCTCTGCAAACTGCGGTTGAATTACTTTGGCAATTTCTTCAGGTGTATGTGAATTGACATATTCCATACCTTTTTGCAATGCATTGGTAAATCCTTGGATTACCTCTGGATTCTTCTGAATATAACTCTTCTTTGCTGAGAATGCAGTATAGGGAACCATACCGCTTTCAACACCAAGGGAAGCAACTACCTTGCCTACCCCCTCTAATTCCAATGCCGTTGCCTGAGGCTCAAATTCGATTGTATAATCGCCTTCCCCTGCAGCAAATGCCTGAGAAGTCAAGCCAAAATCAATATTCTGTATAATATTTAGATCAGTTGCTGGATCTATTCCCTGTTTCTTTAGGATATATTCGAAAACCATTTGAGGCATTCCGCCTTTGCGTCCACCAATTACTGTCTTACCTTTTAAATTCTCCCATTTAAAATCTTCATTACTATCTCTGGAAACCAAGAAATTACCAGCTCTTTGAGTTAGTTGCGCGAAGTTTACAACGTAATCATCGGCACCTTCATTATAGACATAGATGGAGGCCTCCGCACCCATAAAACCAATCTCAGCTTCCCCGCTAAGCACGGCAGTCATTGTTTTATCGGCACCCAAACCATTGACGAGATTAACTTTTAATCCTTCCTCTTCAAAGTACCCCTCTTCGAATGCTACATACATCGGCGCATAGAAAATAGAATGGGCAACTTCATTTAATGTAATTTCGGTTAGTCCATCCTTTCCCTTACAGCCTATTGTCAAAGATACTGTCATTGCGATCAGTATTAGTATGCTAACAAGCTTTTTTTTCATAAATAACCTCCCAGAATATTATCTTACTTCTATAATATATCTTCTCGAAGGCCAGATTGTGCTTGTATGATTCTATTAATCTAACAAAAGGTGCTTAGATAAGTGATATTTCCACTTACCAAGCACCTTAACCATTATTTATTCTATCTTATTTTTTACCTAATGTAACTTTTAGATTTTTCTCAACATATTCTCCATTTTCTAATTCACAGATGATAAGATCAATCGTATCTCCTGCTCTTCGGTAGGATAATATATTCAGCAAATCCTCAATCGTTTCTATCTTATGGCTGTCGATTCCTACTATGATATGACCTTGCTTCAATCCCGCAAGAGCTGCTGGTGAATCTTCCACTACCTGATCGATATATACTCCAATCGGCATATTAAAACGTTCTGCGTACAATTCGGTTACATTTTGCGCAGTATTTAGATATACGCCCAAGAAGCCCTGCTCGGATTCTTTAATTAATTCCCTGTTCATCAGTTCGTTAATCATAGGGATTGCATTGGATATTGGAATCGCATATCCCATACCCTCTACATTCTGTGAGGCATATTTGACAGAATTAATACCAATAACTTCCCCAGCTGCATTAAGTAAGGCTCCGCCACTATTACCAGGGTTAATAGCAGCATCGGTTTGGATTAAGGTCATAGTCGTGTTATCAATCGCAACATCTCGATTAACTGCACTGATATATCCAACTGTTACTGATTGTCCGTAACCAAGGGCATTACCAATGGCTATCGCCATTTGTCCTGCTTGCACTTCATCAGAATTACCAAGAGTAGCCACCTTAATAGTATCTAGTGTATCCTTCGTTAAGTCTTTCAAACTTACAGATAAAACTGCTAGATCTGATTTTGCTTCTGCTCCTTTTACCACTGCTTGAGCTGTAGTCTCGTCAGAGAATACGATTTCTACGTTCTGTGCTCCTTCTATTACATGGTTGTTGGTTACTATTAATATTTCGGTACCATTTTGACCAATAATGATACCTGAACCACTACCTTCTACTGGCTCGTTGAACTTTCTTCCCCAGAAATCATGCCTTGTATAAACGGCGGAAGAGTTGATTGCAACAATGGATGGCATTACATTGGATACCACATCGGATACATCTGTGATAACTTCATCGCTAGACACCTTAGTAGGAACTACCGTAGGGTCAACGTTACTTTCTGTTATCTGTACACTGTCATTATCCTTGCTTATTTCTATATTGCTTTCATTCTTTGACTGGGTTAAATAAATATATCCCTGGAATGCAGCACCGGAGATAATGCCAAATACAATTGCGGCAGTAGCCAATAAGACTGCTCCCTTAAAACCTTTCGTCTTTTTCGACTTCTTCTGCTTCGCTTTTGCATTTGCATTTGCAGTGGGACTTGTATATTCTATGCTGCCATTGTGTGCGGTACTATAATGAGTGCTATTATTTTGAGGGCTGTTGTATCGCATATTATCATATTGGGTATTGCCATATTGATTACTATTTGGTTTGTTATAGGCACTCTGATTACTATAATAACGGTTATCCTGATTACTTCCCTGATATAAGTAATCCTGCTTAATCTGATGCTGGGTATATCGATATTGACTACTAGGATATTGTGTCTGATTACTCTCCTGCTGATTGTTTATATCATGATTACGATCCTCGTAATTATTCCCAGCCTGATCACTTCCAGCATATTTATTATAATCACTATTGTTGTTATATTCTTTATCCATATTATTTCCCCTTTCATTCCGGTAGGCAGAAAATACCACCAAGGTATTTTATCTATCACTATAAATGAACTTTTTATTATAACTTATTTATTAAATATAGTTTATCAAGAAATTATGTTCACTTTGTGTATAGATATTGAAGAAATTATGAAAATATATACTAATTATCTTACCGGCTGGAAGCATCCAAGAATTTTCATATCAATGGCTTCCTCCTTAATACTGTAAAGAGCATTCATAATTACTGGTTGATCAATACATCCTTCGATATCAATAAAGAAACGATATTCAAATGTCTTTCCTGGTATCGGTCGTGATTCAATTCTTGTCATGTTAATATTATTATAGATTAAATGGGATAACATATGATAGAGGGAACCTGTTTCGTGAGGAAGTGCAAAGCAAATGCTGGTATTATTAGCTCCCTTTTGAAACATTTTTTTACTGGAAATAATAATAAATCTGGTTGAATTATTTGCTTCCTTATTAATTGCTTCCTGCAGTAACTGTAAACCATAATATTCTCCTGCATTTTTACTAGCTATTGCAGCCTGCTTGGGATCCCCTTCATCAAGAATTTTCTTTGCACAACCTGCAGTACTACCACCCTCAATAGCTTGCATATGCGGATGCTTTTTTAGAAAATCACCACATTGAAGTAGACCTTGTCTATGCGAATATACTTTTGTTATATTAGGTAATTTTGCTCCAGGGATTCCCCAGAGACAATGTTCCACCTTTATTACATGTTCTCCAATAATCGTATTATTATATTCTGCAAGCAGATCATATATATCCGATAATGATCCGGTTGATGAATTTTCAATTGGAAGTACGCCGTATTCTACCTGTCCTTCTTTTACTGCTTGCATCACCTCAACAAAGGTCCCCATAGAAATACCCGTGACTTTTTTATTAAAATACTCCTGCATTGCCTGTTCTGTATAAGATCCCCGTTCTCCGTAAAAAGCGATCTTGGTGTGATTGTCAACAGCGATCTGCTCTACTTCTTGGAAACCGAAATTGTCATTTGTATCGATCAAAGAATATTGCAAACGTCGGCTCAGGGACATAATTTGGGTAAAAAAATCAACTACAGCTTTCCTATTGATTTCCTTAACCGTTGCTGCCTCTAAGGATGCTAATTTCTCCTTTTCTCTTACAGGATCATAAACCGCTTTTCCAACGGCTCTTTTATAATCTGCAACATCCTGTGATAACTGCATCCGATATTCAAAAAGCTCCAAAAGTTTCTTATCTACTTCATCTATTTTTTTTCTACTTTCTTGTAAATCTATCATATATTCCTCCATATTCTTACCTTAGAATGCCATTTGTCTAATTATACATGAACCAAGAACAGTATGCAATCATAAGGATATAGGCAATAACTTTTGGTAAGCAAACAATATTGCATATTATTCGACAGAGATATATAATAGAATTTAGTAGTAAAATTGGATTGTATATATGTGGAGGCACTTATGATAAAAGCAATTA
>JAAYSQ010000221.1 GCA_012523925.1 Clostridiales bacterium | reverse complement strand
TTACGAATTTCCTTAGTACGGATTTCCTTCGTAATTTCGTCGATAAAGGTATCAAGTGGCTTCTGTCCCTCGTCTCCAAGGTAACGGCTTCTAACAGATACAACCCCTTCTTCCTCTTCCTTTTGTCCTACGATTAGCATGTAAGGCACTCTTTCCAATCTTGCTTCGCGAATCTTGTAACCGATCTTCTCTGCTCTTTCATCTAGAGTTACTAGCACACCATTGCTCTCTAATTCAGCTTTTACCTTATTGGCATAATCATGATATTTCTCGGATATAGGAAGTATTCTTACCTGCTCTGGGCATAGCCATGTTGGGAACATTCCTGCGTATTTTTCAATTAACCAAGCAAGCGTTCTTTCATAGCATCCGATACTTGTTCTATGGATGATGTATGGACGTTTCTTCTCGCCATTGGAATCAATATAGAACATATCAAAGCGTTCTGAAAGAATAAAGTCTAGCTGAATAGTAATCATCGTATCTTCTTTACCATAGACATTCTTTGCCTGAATATCTAATTTCGGACCATAGAATGCAGCTTCTCCTTCTGCCTCAGTAAATGGTACGTTATTCTGAACCAGAAGCTCACGCATCTTGCTTTGCATTTTTTCCCAATCCGCTTCATCGCCAAGGTATTTCTCACGATTATTAGGATCCCATTTGGATAGACGATAGGTAACATCATTTTCAAGACCTAAAGTCTTTAAGCAGTACATAGCCAGCTCAAGACAACCCTTAAACTCCTCTTCTACCTGCTCTGGTGTAACAATCAAATGTCCCTCAGAAATGGTAAACTGTCTTACACGGGTAAGTCCATGCATCTCACCAGATTCTTCATTACGAAATAGTGTTGATGTCTCACCATAACGACATGGTAGATCACGGTAACTCTTCTGGCTTTGCTTATATACATAATACTGGAAAGGACAGGTCATCGGACGGAGTGCAAATACTTCGGAATCTTCTTTTTCTTCATCTCCTAGTACAAACATACCCTCTTTGTAATGGCCCCAATGGTCAGAAATAACATAAAGATCTTTCTTTGCCATCAATGGAGTCTTAGTTCTCATATAGCCACGACGCTCTTCTTCATCCTCAATCCATCTTTGTAATGTCTGAATAATTTTTGCTCCCTTAGGCATTAGTAATGGAAGACCCTGTCCGATAACATCAACTGTTGCGAAAAGTTCCATTTCTCTACCTAATTTATTGTGATCACGCTTTTTAATCTCCTCTAGATGTTCCAGATAAACTTTCAAATCTGCATTCTTAGTAAATGCCGTTCCATATACTCTAGTCAACATCTTATTCTTCTCAGATCCTCTCCAATAAGCTCCAGAGGAAGAGATTAATTTAATAGCTTTAATTCCCTTCGTACTCATTAAGTGAGGCCCCGCACAGAGATCTACGAATTCACCTTGACGGTAGAATGAAATTTCCTCACCTTCCGGTAGTTCTTCAATCAGTTCAACCTTATAAGGTTCATCTTTTTCTTTCATAAAGGCAATTGCTTCTTCTCTCGGAAGAGTAAAACGCTCCAGTTGAGCACCTTCTTTGATGATTTTCTTCATTTCTTTCTCTAGTTCGTCAAGTGCTGCACGGTCCAATGGTTCACAGTCAAAATCATAGTAGAAGCCATTATCGATAGAAGGACCTATCGCCAATTTCGCATGGGGATATAATCTCTTAACTGCCTGCGCTAATACATGAGCAGTGGTATGGCGATATGCTGCCTTACCAGCCTCATCGTTGAAAGTCAAAATATTCAATTCGCTATCTTTATCAACAACGGTTCTTAAATCAACCACCTTACCATCTAATTCTCCAGCGCAAGCCATTCTTGCTAAACCACTGCTGATGTCCTGTGCAATTTCATACACAGTCATTGATTTCTCATACTCTTTAAAAGAGCCATCTTTTAATGTAATCTTCATGATTTCCTCCATTCTTATGCGTGTTTTGTTCCTAATTACCTTGCGAAACAATATTACCTCGATACCATGCTCGCAATATAAAGCAATCAAATCATAAAACTACGCTTTCACATTATTAATACTAATACTAAAAATATAACCGACATGACTTTGCATATAAAATCACTTCAAATTCAAAGTCATCATATATTATGCATACAAAAAGCTCGTCGCTTTCGACTTGCCTGTATGCAATCGAAAGGGACGAGCGTAATATCTAATACGTCGCGGTTCCACCCTAATTGGTATATATTTCACCCACTCATTCGATTATAACGGAATCACCGGACCGGATTAGGGCCACTCAGAGGTAGTTTTCATATGCTTCCGAATAAGATATTTCCACCAAATCATATCTCTCTCTGTAGACTTTCACATATTACTCGTCTCATCACCATGTTATGCAATATTAAAAATTTAAAATACAATATTTATAAATCAAATTATAACATCCTTACTGGGAATGTCAAGATAAGAATCTTTAATATTACAGTTTAAATATTATAGTTAAAATTGAAAATTGCCTTTTTAAGTCTTCTAAATATCACTTGAATTTTACTGCTCAAATCAGTTATCAACAATTATTGCCTCTTTAAAAAACTCAGGTAGGTGAAAATTTGGCTTTTCACTTACAATCGGTGCATAACTTGCATAATGCTCAAACTGCGGATCTTCACATATTTTATAAAAATTACAAGTAATGATATCCCCTTTTTGTGGAGCATCTATCCCATATACATCTTGAATCAATTCCATCGGGATTTTTAGTAAAACATTCCATGAAGTTTCTGTAATCTTAGCACTACAATCTGGTCGATAATTTGTGATATCAATAACTCTTTTTCTCTTCCTTCCGCTTCCAATACCACTTAATATTGCACCATTCGCATTCATTTCAAAATTAAAGTAATCATTACCAGCTTCCGGATTAAAATTTAAAAATGCCTCCAGTCCACTGTCCATATAAACGGGATCTTCGTTCTTTGTATATCTTCGAAGTGGATTTTTTTCTACTGCTGTCATTGACACAACAAATCCGTAATCCTCTAGCATGGCCATTTGCCCAAAGGCTTTTGGCTTATACACATTAGTCCAATGATAATGATTGATTTCAAAAGTTGGACATTCTTTTAGCTGATTAATTGATTGGATGATTTTAATTTGATATATAAGAAACACTCCCTTATTATTTATTTACTGCTGCAATCGTTTCCTTATTAAATATTGTTACCAATCTTTCGCGATCCAATAAATCCGTCTTATTTAACTTTACTTACCACTTAATTCTTTTATAATTTCATGCATTTGATCCATCTTTACTTCCATATCCTCAACGAGTTTAAATTGTGTTCTGCATCGGTCTAAATTGTGCTCTGGACGATGGATATTGAAATACACATCACCTTGAAGGTAATCCGTTAAAAATCTCATGCCACATTCTAATGTCATAATCTTTGCACCAATCGGGAGCATTTTAAGTTCATTATCCGTCAAACTTCCATTACATCCTTCCAAAAATCCAGCAGCATATTGTTCAAACAAATTTAGGTCTAGAGATACTTTGGATAGATCTTTTTCATCCTCAACTGCTGTATTGGCACCAAATCGTATCGAATCACCAAAGTCAAAGATGGAGAGTCCTGGCATAACTGTATCTAGATCAATAACACACAATCCTTTTCCTGTCTCATTATCGATCATAACATTATTAAGTTTCGTATCGTTATGGGTCACCCTTAAAGGAAGATCGCCATTATCTAACATTTCCATGCAAACCTTCATATCTTCTGCACGCTTCATTACAAAATCAATTTCCTCTTGGACACTCGATGCACGGCTGCAAACATCTTTTTCAACCGCCTCTTTAAATGTTTCAAATCGTTTAGGCGTATTATGGAAATCTACGATAGTTTCATGTAAAATATCCGCTTTAAAATCGGATAATAGATTTTGAAAACGCCCAAATGCAACAGCACTTTGATAGAAATCCTCTGGTTTTTCTACTTTATCAAAGCTCGTAGCACCTTCGATATATATGTAAGCTCTCCAGTAAGAACCAATGCTGTCTTTAAAATAGGATTTACCATCCTTAGTAGGAATCACATTCATAGTTTCTCTGTCTGGATTACCGCCAGTTTTTTCAATCTTCTCTCTAAGAAAAGATGTTACATTACATATATTCTCCATCAACTGAGCCGGATTAAATATATGATGATTCATTCTTTGTAAGATATATTTTATTATAGAACCATCTTCTCTTTGAAACCGTACTAAAAATGTATCATTAATATGGCCGGAACCATATTGCTTATAACTTATATATTCTCCCTTAAAATCAATTGCTTCTATCGCTTCCTGTATTTTAGCGCACGCTTCTGCTCTTGTCATGATTATTTACCTCCATTTACATTACTCCATAAGATATCTGGGTATACTCCCTTTTCTTTAATAACCTTAATTATAGCTATAATTCGCCATGATTTCTTTGTCCAATAAACCATGATTTGTGCACATAATTACCTAGGACACATATTTTTATAGTTCTATATCAACTTTACTTTTACCAATGAATCTGATAATGTAAAGTAGTCGAAAACTATTTACTAATTGAATTTGAGGTGTTTCCCTAATGTCGTATGAATACATAACTTTATCACAAGAACTTAAAATTAAAGAAATCGTGTCTGTTCATTATTTTGAATATATGAACACCTTTTCTTTTCCTGGGGAAGCCCATGATTTTTGGGAATTCTTATACGTAGATAAAGGCGAAGTAGACGTGAACGCCGATGGCAAGAAATTCACATTGGAAAAAAATCAAATTATATTTCATAAACCCAATGAATTCCATGGTTTAAATGCAAATGGTATCATTGCACCCAATTTGGTTGTTATCTCCTTTTATTGTGATGCACCTTGCATGGATTTTTTTAAAGATCA
>JAAYSQ010000036.1 GCA_012523925.1 Clostridiales bacterium | reverse complement strand
ATTGATAAGTGCATGCATGTATCCTAATCTGTGCAAGCAGTAACATAAAATTTTATATTCGGCGAAGTAGCTCAGTTGGCGAGAGCACGCGGTTCATACCCGCGGTGTCGGGGGTTCAAATCCCTCCTTCGCTATTATTTAACCCCGCTTATATTAAGCGGGGTTTTTTAGACTTGATAAATGATTAGAATGTTAGAATCAAAGGATAATAATTCTCCTTAATACACTGTTGAAATACAGGTTTTTAATTTTGAATAATCAAGCATTAATACTAAGCGCTCTTCTAAATGTTTTTTTATGCTCTTAAAAAAAATTAGGTGCCTCTATTCGATGGAATCATCTTTTCGATGGAATTCTTGTCAAAAAGTTTTTAGGATATTGGTATACCTTTTGACAAAGATTTCATAATACTCTGCCTATAATTACAAACACAATCAAAAAAGCAACAAATGGAAACATAAAGGAGTGGAGCAAAGATGAAAGGCAGCAAGAAGAGAGCGATATTAATTTATGCAATTGGGATTTTTATGGCCAGGGCGGCATTCTACCAAATGAATCCCCTTGCCATTGGATATTTTACAGCAACTATGATGACTAATGCAGGAGGAATACTGGCATTTTTATCGATAGCAATTGGAATCATAACAGCAATGCCAATTACACATGTACTAAAATATTTATTGACCATGGTTACAACATCCTTGATCATGGAATTATCCATCATTAAAAATAAGAAAATTCCACAGATTATTTTATATGGAATTCCCTCCATCATATTGGGCGTCTATTCCTTTATTGAAGTTACATCCGGTGGAATAATGAGTAGTCATAATACTATATTAAGCATTTTGGAAGTCATAATTGCTTTTGTATCAGCCAGACTATTTAAAATTGGCATTGAGTTTATAATGCAGTCATCCAAAGGCTGTAAGATGAATAATGAGCAGATGGTTAGTATGGCTGTTATTGTGGCCGTCATGATTTATGCAGTTCCGAATATTTCAATGAATTATATTAACCCAGTAGAAACATTCGTATATTTTATTATTTTGTTTTTTACTTATAAGTACGGTGTGGGACAAGGTACAATAACAGGGGCGGTTTGTGGATTTGTAATGAGCCTTCGCGGAGCACCTATTTCAAACATTGGCTTGCTTACAATGATGGGTATAGTTCCTGCGGTGTTTCGTGAAATAGGAAGATTCCCTATGGCATCCGTGTACTTAATAACAGCAGCAATTATGGGGGCTATGTATGATACAATGGAAATGACAATTGAAAGTATCGGGGCACTCTCATCATCAATTGTAATATTTCTCCTACTACCCCGAAGCCTAATCTACCGCGTAGATGCAGCGGGCGGGATAGGAAGGCAGGAAATACTCGCTGCTGAATATTTAAAAAAAATAGCCAAAATGCGAATGAAGATATTCTCAGATTCTTTCCTAAAACTTTCAAAAACACTAGATACTATTACTGAAAAGCAGACTAAATTGAAGCAAAAGGAAATTAACCGTATGTTTGAGGATATATCGGAAAAACTTTGTAAGGATTGTGATAATTGTATAAATTGTTGGGAATATAATCTGGAAGAAACTTACCAAGCAGCTTGCACATTATTTGAGACGGCAGAAAAGAATGGCTTTATCGAGAGGGAAGATATTCCCGCCAAATTTCTGAATGATTGCATCTGCGTGGATGATTTTATTGCGGAAACCAACCGCAGTTTTGAGATTGCTAAACTAAATCATATTTGGCAAAGCCGTGTTGCTGAGAGTAGAGAAGTGATTGCAGAGCAGTTGAAAGAGGTTTCTACTGTGATTCAGGAAATCACTAGTGATATCTATGCGGTGGAGCAAGCTTCCCGTACTCTTGAAGAAAAAGTTCTAAAGCGTTTAAAAATGGAGCATATTCAAGGAAAGGATATAACAATCTTTGAACGCAGTGATAAGAGGAAAGAAGTTCATCTTAGGGCTGCCTGTCGAGGCAGAAGGGTGATTACAGCAAAAGAAGCAGCAACAATTATAGGAGAGGCATTGGAACGCCCAATGCGTGTATCTGATGCTTCTAAATCTGTAATATCGAAAAAATTTGATAATTTCATATTTGTTGAGGATACAAAATTCAAAGTTTTGACTGGTATGGCCAGAGCCATGAAAGAGAATATCTCTGGTGATAATTTTTCTGTCCTGAAATTGGAGACAGGGGAGATGATGCTTGCCTTAGCGGATGGTATGGGAACAGGAAAGGAAGCTGGGGATGAAAGTGAAACAGTTATGTCACTATTAGAACAAATGATTGAAGCTGGATTTAAGGCGGAGATGGCGATAAAGTTAATTAACTCTAGTCTAGTGTTAAAATCAGAAAAACAAACCTTTTCAACTATTGACATAGGTATTATGAATCTATTTACAGGTATGTGTGAATTTATAAAAATAGGAGCGGCCTCTACATTTATCAAACGAGATAATTGGGTGGAGACTATTAGTTCTACAACGCTACCGATAGGAATGTTTGGCAATGTAGATTATGATACTGTTACAAAAAAATTGTATGAAGGGGACATTATCATTATGGTAACCGATGGGGTATTGGATTGCATCCCTGAAGTAGATAAGGAAGGTTATATGGAGAGATTGATTATGGAAATTGAGAGTAACAATCCACAGGAAATTGCGAATCGTATTCTCGACAACACCCTTTCTAAAACCAATTATGTTCCAAAGGATGATATGACAATCATAACGGCTGGAATATGGTCAAAATAACTAAAACTTACAACATAATGCCTTTTGTTACTAAAATGAACTTTTTCGATTGAAATATAGTATTAAAAGGGGTAGAATACAATTAATATTTTAGAAGTACCTGCTTCTTTAACGGAGTTCTTAATGATTTGTGATACATTACAATATAGATAGGATATAGAATAATGGTACAGAAGGTAAAGGATTATATTAAACAGAATAATATGATAGAGAAGGGAGACCGAATCGTCTTAGGTGTATCCGGAGGCGCTGATTCTGTCTGCCTTTTATATATGCTCTACAAAATCTATAAAGAAGAAGATGTTTCCATGGTGGTCGTACATGTGAATCATGGAATCCGTGGGGATGAAGCCAAAAAAGATGAGCGCTTTGTGGCAGAGTTATGTGAAGAATTAAATGTGGAATACCTATCTTTTACTTATCCAGTTCCGCAAATTGCAGAAGTAGAGAACTTATCTGAAGAGGAAGCTGGGAGAAAAGTTCGCTATGAGGCCTTCTTTCAAGTATGCAAAGACAAGCGGTGTAATAAGATCGCAATTGCACATAATAAAAATGATATTGCCGAAACAGTGCTATTTAATCTGTTCAGAGGAACGGGAATCCGCGGGATGGCTGGTATCGCGCCTACTGCTAAGCGTAGACTAGACAGTGGAGAAGTTATGATAATACGGCCTTTGCTCTGTCTTGAGAGAATGGAGATTGAAGAATATCTACAAGAAAGAAATCTCTCCTTTCAAATCGATGCCACCAATCTTCTTAACGTTTATACTAGAAATAAAATCAGAAATCATATAGTAGCATATGCATCCGAAGAAATTAATCAAAATGCAGTTGCTAATATATCAAATTTGGCCTCGCAATTGAGGGAAATTGAGAATTATATCAATGGTCAGGTGGAGCAGCAGTATTCAATTTTAACAAGCTACACAGGTGATGATACGATCGCATTGGAAGTGTGCGGATTTCAAAGCCACGACATTGTTATTCAAAAGGGTATAATTCGTAAAATCATATGTACCCTTGCAGGAAGATTAAAAAATCTAGAGTCAAAGCATGTGGATCAGGTCTTATCCTTATTAACCAAGCAAGTTGGTAAACAAATTGACCTTCCCTATTGTATAGTTGCTGTACGAGATTATGATAGAATTCTATTTCACATTGGTAAAGGGGATGGGAAAGGAGAAAGGGAAGCATCAGAAGAGTGTTCTAGGGTTTCTATTGAAATAAGTAAACCCGGAAAATATTATCTGCCAAAACTTCAAAAAAATCTAGAAATAAATATTATAAATTATGAAAAAAAACAGACGATTCCTAAAAGTAGTTGTATGAAGTGGTTCGATTATGATAAAATAGAGAATACTGTTATAATTCGAAATAGAAATGAAGGGGATTATATCCAGATTAACGCTTCTGGAGGAAGGAAAAAATTAAAAGATTACTTTATTGATCAAAAGATACCACGTGATGAACGTGATAATATATTACTCGTTACCGATGGTAGCCATATCATGTGGATACTTGATAATGGGAGTCGGATGAGCGAAAAATATAAAGTTGATGAAAATACAAAACAGATACTATTGATAAAATTGATTGATACGGAGGACAATTAAAATGACAGATAAAATAAGTGTATTAATACCGGAAGAAGCAGTAACCCAAAGAATTAACGAGCTTGCAGATCAAATTAGTAAAGATTATGAAGGAAAACAAGTACACATTATATGTATATTAAAGGGAAGTATCGTCTTTAGCTGTGATTTGGCGAAACGATTAACAGTGCCTGTTACTTTTGATTTTATGTCCGTTTCCAGTTATGGTAATGAAACCGTAAGCTCAGGAAGAGTGAGAATCTTAAAAGATTTGGATGAATCCATTCAAGGTAAAGATGTTCTGATTATTGAAGATATCATTGATTCTGGAAGAACGCTATCATACTTAAAAGATTTATTAAGTAGCCGTGGGCCAGCGAGCCTTAATATCTGTACTTTATTAGATAAACCAGATCGCAGGGAAACAGAGGTTGAAGTTAAATACGTAGGATTTGAAATACCAGATAAATTCGTTGTTGGTTATGGTTTAGACTATAATCAATTATATAGAAATTTACCCTATGTAGGCGTGGTGGAATTGAATTAATATTAATTGTATAGAATGTATATGATAAGTTGAAAAATTGAAAAAGATATTATAAGAATTAAAAAAGGAGGTTGTTTAGTGAGAAAGCAAATGAAAGGATATGGATTCTATATCATCATCCTATCTATTGTAGTTATGACCCTATTTTTGTCTAATAACTATGAATATAGCAATCTCGATGCATATAACTATGCCCGGTTTGTTAACGATATAGATGAAGATAAGATACTATCGGTTGAGATATTCCCGAACGAAGAAGTACCTCACGGTGAAGTTAAGGTAAATTTGAAAGATGGGGATAGTGAGCGTTTCTATGTAGTGGATACTATAGAGATTAAGGAAATTGCCAAAGAAGCAGGGATTTCATTTTATGCTCATGACATAGCAAAACCCAACTGGTTTTTAACATCCGTACTTCCTTATATACTTGTATTTATTATTATCATTGTGCTATTTTCCTTCCTGTCCAATCAGGCTTCTGTGGGAGGTGGCAATAACAAAGTAATGAACTTTGGTAAGAATCGTGCTAAGTTGACTACGGATGAAAATAAGAAGACAACGTTTAAGAATGTTGCAGGATTGGACGAAGAAAAAGAAGAATTAAAGGAGATTGTGGATTTCCTAAAATCTCCGAAGAAATATATCTCGGTAGGTGCAAGAATACCGAAAGGTGTTCTTCTAGTTGGACCTCCCGGAACAGGTAAGACTTTACTGGCGAAAGCGGTTGCTGGTGAGGCTGGAGTACCCTTTTTCTCAATCTCCGGGTCCGACTTTGTAGAAATGTTTGTAGGTGTCGGGGCTTCCAGAGTTCGTGATTTATTTGAAGAAGCAAAGAAAAATTCTCCATGTATAGTCTTTATTGATGAGATTGATGCAGTTGCAAGACGCAGAGGTACCGGAATGGGTGGCGGTCATGATGAGAGAGAGCAGACATTAAACCAATTACTTGTTGAGATGGATGGTTTTGGTGTAAACGAAGGCATCATTGTAATGGCAGCAACGAACCGTGTAGATATTCTTGATCCGGCAATCCTAAGACCAGGTCGATTCGATCGTAAGGTAGCTGTGGGACGCCCGGATGTGAAAGGAAGAGAAGAGATACTTCATGTTCATGCCAAAGGAAAACCGCTGGGGGATGATGTGGATCTAAAACAGATTGCTCAGACAACAGCTGGATTTACCGGTGCTGACCTAGAAAATTTATTGAATGAAGCTGCAATTGGTGCTGCTAGAGTAAATAGAAGCTATATTAAGAATGAGGATATCAAGGAAGCGTTTATTAAAGTTGGTATCGGTACAGAGAAGAAGAGTAAGGTTATAACGGACAAAGAGAAGAAGATTACCGCATATCATGAGGCAGGTCATGCGATCCTCTTCCACTTGCTTCCGGATGTTGGACCTGTCTATACGGTTTCTGTTATTCCTACTGGCGCTGGTGCAGCAGGGTATACAATGCCTCTACCAGAGAAAGATGAGATGTTTAATACAAAGGGTAGAATGCTCCAAGAAATTATTGTTGGTTTGGGAGGCCGTGTTGCTGAGGAATTGGTGTTTGACGATGTTACAACCGGAGCTTCTCAGGATATAAAGGTTGCAACGAAAACAGCAAGGGCTATGGTTACCCGTTATGGCTTCACAGATTCTTTGGGTATGGTTAATTATGATAATGACGAAAATGAGGTATTCATCGGCAGGGATCTTGCACATACAAGAAGCTATAGCGAAAATGTAGCAAACCGTATTGATGAAGAGGTAAGATCAATTATTGATGAATGCTACCAGGAAGCAAAGAGAATATTAACTGAGCAAAAAGACATCTTAGATGCTTGTGCTAATTTACTTATAGAGAAAGAAAGAATTGGGCGCGAGGAATTTGAATCTTTATTTGAGAAAAAAGAAGCTATAACCGAACCAGAAACGGAAGAATAGGAATATAAAATATGCAAATTGACGAAAAAAAAGGGCGAAATTTGTAAAGTTTGTGCAGACTTATTGGGAGGCCGATGCTATAATATTAATTGTAAACCCCAATACATTATATAGTTTTTGCTACACCCCCATAAGTAACAAAAATACCTTCTCCGAAAAAAGGACAGTTTTAGAAACTGTCCTTTTTTCATGCTAAATACACATATATAATAATTTAAATTTGTGGCTGCTTGCTAAAATCAGCACCCGCTTCTAGTACATCAATGATGTATATTTATCCTTCACTTTGTTATCAAACACAGCGCATTTCAGTACTGTACGAAAGAAAAATTATTCAAGTATCTATGGTTTTATAAACCTAGATTAACAATTTGTTTCAGTGGTTTTTAAATATATTACGATTGTGATATGAGTATACTGTTAATAATAAGAGTTTAAAAAAGTGTCTGAATTTTTTATAAACAGACACTTTTTGAATAAATTTTATGTGTTAACTATTTTGGGGGAGGGTTAGTAAGATGCTTTTAATCTATAATCGATTTCTTAAATATACTTTTTTATTTCTTGTTGGTGGGTTTGCCTATGGAGGTATTGAAATTTTGTACCGAGGGTATTCCCATATATCTATGCTTTTTGCAGGAGGACTATGTTTTATCCTCATTGGGTTACTAAATGAAATCTTCTCATGGGAGATGGCATTGCTAAGCCAAATGGTAATCTCTGCAGGCATTATCACGATTATAGAATTTTTGGTTGGTTTAGTGGTTAATATTTGGCTTAAGTTAAATGTATGGGATTATTCCCATATGCCCTATAACCTTATGGGGCAGGTATGTCTACTTTATACAAATATATGGTTCTTTTTATCTCTACCAGCAATTCTTTTGGATGACTACCTTCGCTACTTCCTACTTAAAGAGGAAAAACCTCGATATCGAATATTGTGATATCAGATAAAAATTATCTATGCTGAAGGCGTAGATAATGGATCTGTTGGAACTAGAACGCAGTATTTATCTAGCAATTCAATCGGATGGTATGATAGCTTAGATTTACGAAGACCCAGATCTCCAACGTCTTCCTCTCGATTAATATATTTAACATCTTCAGTTACATTATGTCTTGCAAATTCTCTTACTATCATCTGATAGGAACCTAAATAGGACCTGTCTGCTTTTTCAATGTGACAGTACAAGGTATCCTTAATTATCTCGCCGACAGATATGGCAACGATATTGCCGTCTACTTCGATAAACCCACCGGATAAATTAAATTTATCAATTAAAGGCATAATCTCCAAGGTTCTTTCTAGCTCTTCTTTCGCAAGTGAGTCTTCCTTGCTGAAATTATTCTTGTATGCAGTTAAAAACTCGATTACCTTTCCCAAGTTATCTGCTGTCATCTTATGATATTGATAGTTCGGATATAATCTAAGAAATTTATTTATATGATTGCGCTGTCCACTGTATCTTCTACCGGCCATTTGGGCTAGGTCTTCAGCACGATACAAATAATCTGCCCAATCCCTGGAAGGAGTTGCTGGAACATCTCCTTTATATTGCTCCGTTAAAACGGGTATGACTTCTTTAGGAACGGTACAAAACCAAAGGGGCAGATCATTGCTTCTACAATATTCTTTTATTGCATCCATGGCTTTTGTAAAGGAACCAGAACCTATGGGATAGGTAAAGGAAGTTCGATTTAAAAATTTAACTTTATAAAATATCATATCATCATATATAGCAAAACTCGTATCGTAAAAATCTCGCCACATGTATATGGCACCTATAGTGTAATCACTTGTGCGACTGATTTTGTATTTGAAAAATTCTGCTGTTTGCAAAATATTATCTGCATTGATTTTCTCAAATGATAACATAGTTTCCTCCTAGTGTGTATTCTTTGCAAAGATATACTATAACACAAGATATGGTATATGTCTAGTTGTCTAATCACATATAGTTGTAACTGTGCTTTATTTATCACAAAAAAATAAGATCTAACCAATACTTGATGTAGTCTATAATAGCTTAATTATAAATAATGGGATCATAAAAAAGTAGTTAAGAATCCTATATGAAATATTGCTGATATTATTTGCGATTCTTGTATTTGCTATACTATTGATGCGATTTTCTAAAAAGATTG
Source organism: Clostridiales bacterium (assembly GCA_012523925.1). Taxonomy (GTDB): domain Bacteria; phylum Bacillota; class Clostridia; order Lachnospirales; family Lachnospiraceae; genus Mobilitalea. The sequence continues at coordinate 8,764 of JAAYSQ010000036.1, read as the reverse complement.
TCAAGATATGTAATTGACAAGAAGAGAAAGAATACTTAAAGTTGTTATTTAGATAGATGGCATCTGTTATTCTATGATAGAATAAGAACATCGAATTCATGATTCCGTTGGAATATAGATTGGCCATCTGAATCAAGTAAAAATATCAGAGAGAGTTTGAGGAGATTATATGAAAATTCTACTTGTAGCGCTGAATGCAAAATATATTCATTCGAATTTGGCGATATATGACCTAAGAAATTACGCAAAGGAATATAAAGAGAATATTAAATTAGCAGAATATACGATTAACCACATACCTGATGATATTCTTAAAGGGATTTACAAGGAGCAAGCAGATGTTGTTGCTTTTTCCTGCTATATATGGAACATTGAAATGATCACTCAGGTGGTTATTGAACTAAAGAAGGTGCAGCCGAATGTTAAGATATGGTTTGGGGGTCCTGAGGTGTCCTATGATGCTGAGGATTGTCTTCAATCATTAGAGGCATTAGACGGAATTGTTATAGGTGAAGGGGAGCAGACCTTTCTTGAATTAATAGAATACTATGTTGATCATAAGAATGATCTGGACCATATTCAAGGTATCGCATTTAAAAATAGTGCTAGAATCTCCTATAATAAATCCCAAAATGTTGATACCACAAAACAAGGATCTGATACAACACAGGGGACTTATAATATTGCAGGTGAATCCGATAAGTCATGCGAGGATAATAAGATTACTTTGACATCTGCAAGGATGCCAATACAACTTGACACCATACCATTTCCCTATGACGATATGGAGCAATTCCGCAATAAGATAATCTATTATGAAAGCAGTAGAGGATGTCCGTTTTCATGTAGTTACTGCCTTTCTTCTATCGATAAACGGGTGAGGCTACGTAGTATAGAACTTGTTAAGAAAGAGCTGAAAGAGTTTCTTGAATATGAAGTTGCACAAGTCAAATTTGTCGACCGAACTTTTAACTGTAATAAGAAACATGCAATGGAAATATGGAAGTTTATTAAAGAGAATGACAATGGTATAACCAACTTCCATTTTGAAATCTCAGCAGACCTACTGGATGAAGAGGAAATTGAATTCCTTAAAACTCTACGCCCAGGCCAGGTACAATTTGAAATTGGTGTTCAATCGACGAATAATGATACGGTGAATGCTATTCATAGAAAAATGGATTTTAATATAATACGTCAGAATGTTATGCGAATTCGTGAAGGAGGCAATATCCATCAACATCTAGACTTGATCGCGGGATTACCATACGAAGATTATGAATCATTTTTAAAATCTTTTGATGATGTATATGCACTTCGACCAGATCAATTTCAGTTGGGATTTCTGAAAGTGTTAAAGGGATCGTATATGGAGCTGGATAGTGCAAATCACGGAATCGTCTATCAGGATAAAGCTCCCTATGAAGTGTTGATGACGAATCTTCTTAGCTATGGGGAAATATTGAAATTAAAAGGAATTTGTGAGATGGTGGAAATCTACTATAATAGTGGACAATTTACTCATGCAATGGAGTTTTTAAGCAATATATACGATCGTCCATCAAAGCTCTACTACGAACTCAGCACCTACTATGAAAAGAATGGTTTAGACCAGGTGTCTCATTCCCGACTAAAAAGATATGAATTACTTCTAGATTTCTATAAAGAGTATGTGTTACAATTAATTAATCTAGAGGAGCAAGAGGAATTCCTTTTATGCTTTAAGGAGATTTTATTACTGGATCTATATCTAAGGGAAAATAGGAAGAGTAGGCCTGATTTTGCTCACGGATCATCCGTAGATTATCGAACAATGAGAGAAATCGTGGATAGGCTTGGAATTGATAGAAGACATGCCCATGTGGAACCGTTTACCTATGATTTAATAAAATCCAGCCATCTTGGTAAGCCAATCCGTAAGAATGTTATGATGGTCTTTGATTATACACAAAGGGATCCTTTAAATAAAGCAGCTAAAATGACAATTGTAAGCCTTTCATAAAGGAGCTATAGTCTGGGATTAATCTAGTAAAATTAACAATATTAATAATAGGAATGCAATATAAGATTACAATTTTGTCAAAGCGTTATGGTATAGGAAGGAATGACAAAAATGGTAAAAAAGAGAATAACTAAGAAGGACCGAGAAAGGATGGAACGTATTCTTGAGATTTTAAATCGAGAATACGGAACCCATATGCGTACGTATCTTAACCATGAAAATGCTTGGCAATTGTTAATTGCAACGATACTAAGTGCGCAATGCACAGATGCTCGTGTAAATATGGTTACAAAGGATTTATTTCAAAAATACAAAAGTATTGAAGATTTTGCAAATGCTGATCTGGCTGAACTTGAGCAGGATATACACTCCACTGGATTTTATAGGAATAAGGCAAAGAATATCATAGCATGTGCAAAGCGGCTTCTATTAGAATATCATGGGGAAGTACCTAAAGAGATTGAGGAGCTTACGACTCTGGCGGGAGTTGGAAGAAAGACGGCGAATGTTATTCGTGGAAATATATATAATGAGCCTAGCATTGTTGTGGATACCCATGTAAAAAGAATATCAAAACGATTGGGATTTACCAAGGAAGAGGATCCTGTTAAAATTGAATTTGATTTAATGAATCTTCTTCCTAAGGAGCATTGGATATTATACAATATTCAAATTATTGCCCATGGAAGAAGTATTTGCACGGCTAGAAATCCAAAATGCAGTGCTTGCTTTTTGAAAGATGACTGCCTCTACTACAAAGGATTCGAAAAGAAGAAAAAATAAGTTAAAAAAACCTTGATAGATTGTCTAAAATGTCATAGAATTAATGTCAAACTAATGTTGTTTTTAATCATACTGTTTGTTTCTTTGGAACTAGAAAGTAAACTTAATAAGGAATAGGAAAAATTACAATGGAAATAATAATCTAAGAATCTTTAATTTGCTTTAATTCCGTTGTTAAATTTTCCTTTCTAAGAATCTTCGTATTAGGTATTAAGTTGATTAAGCGATCAATTTGATCTGGAGTATTCTTTTCTTTGTAAATCCTAGCAAGGAGCCGATAGGTTTTTGTTACGTCAGTAAGGTTGGATACAGCATATTCCAGCACCAATATGGCATCTGACACGTTGCCGTTATTATATAACCGCTCACCCCATTTATGTAGGATGCTAACTAATTTCGTATAATTATTATCATACTGTGATAATAAAGTAAGGTTGGCGGTACCATATCGATATTTTAATTCAGTATTGGTCAATCCAGTTAAGTTCAATATCTTCTGATCAGAAAGTTGGACTATAGTGTCTCGGTAGGAATTGATTGTATCATCTTCATTATTCTGAAGGGGCAGTCGGTTCAATTCCACAGTGATATAGTCAAGATTTGATATATCACGACGACGGATGGTATTAGCCTGTTTCTCCCGTTGCCAGAAGCGTTGATTCGTTTGTTTATCTAATTTTTTTGATTTAGCTATTTCATAATGCAGCCAAAGAGCAAATATGATTATAAGTAACAAAAAAGGTATACTCAAATTATGTCACAACCTTTCCAATGCAAATATTATTTCAATAAAAGAGGTGAACAGAAATGAATTTTCATAGCAGAAAAACAAGAAAAATCATATCGACAATTATAATTGTCATTCTTATTTTATCCATGACTGTGCCATTAGTAATTAGTGCATTTAGTTAAATATACATAAGGCAGGATAAAATGTCAATAAACGAAAGAATTGCTTGAATAATCCATTGGTTATGATACAATGGGAGAAATCCAATAAGATACAGCAGATAACATTAAGACAGGAGATTCGTCTATCTTGATTATTTTAATGGATAAGGAGGATGAAAAATGAATAAGAAAAGGTTAATCATGCCTACGATATTCCTTTTATCGATTTTTCTTATGTTTCAAGGAAATGCATCCTATGCATCTGCTGAAAAAAACGATAATAAAATATATAACGGAGTATTTATAGATGAAGTAAATGTTGGTGGTATGACGAAAGAAGAGGCTGCAATAGCGGTAGATAATTTCGTTCAAAGTTTACAACAGAAAGAGCTGGCAATTACGGTAGGGGAAAATGCAGCTAAGACAACACTTGAAGAGCTGGGTTATACCTACGATTTGAGTGACAGTATAGAGCAAGCATTTGCGATTGGAAGATCCGGTAATTTAATTAAAAGATACAAAGAAATTAAAGATATTGAACAGGAAACTATGGTGTTTCCATTGAATTTTAGTGTCGATGATTCCAAGATAAATGAATTTATTACAACGGAAGTGGCCGAATTTAATATAAAGCCGGTAAATGCTTCTGTATCCAGAAAAAACAACCAATTTGTTTACACGGATCATAAAGTTGGAAGTAAGGTTAATCCGGAGAAAACGGCTGAATTAGTCAAAAATATTATATTTAATAACTGGGACCGCATGGACATTACCTTACAGGCGCATATGGAAGAAGATATGCCACTATATACAAGAGAAGATGTTGAAAAGGTAAATCATAAGCTAGGATCATTTACTACGGAATATGCCAGTTCTGCAGAAGGAAGAGCAGCAAATCTGGCAAATGGTGCTCGACTTATTAATAATACAGTTATTTATCCAGATGAGGTATTCTCTAGCTATGAATACTTGACTCCATTTACAGCGCAAAATGGTTACTATTCTGCAGGAGCATATTCTCAAGGGAAAGTTATTGATAGTATTGGTGGAGGAGCATGCCAGGTTACAACCACATTGTACAATGCTGTCTTATATGCAGAGCTAGACATTGTTGAAAGAGCGGCACACTCCATGACAATAAGTTATACTGATTTATCAAGAGATGCTGCAATAGCAGGAACCTATAAAGATCTTAAATTTATGAATAGCACAGATGCGCCGATTTTAATCGAGGCTTATACCAAAGGTCGAAGAATCACATTTAATATCTGGGGACAGGATACAAGAAATAGTAACCGGAGAATTGAGTTTGAAACGGTTGTCTTAGATGAGACTCCACCTCCACCAGATGTTATAACAGAAGATCCGACGAAACCTGAGGATTATAAAAGAGTAACGCAGTCTGCGCATACCGGGTATAAAACAGAATTATATAAGATTGTTTATGAAGATGGTGTCGAGGTAAGTCGGACACTGGTTAACAAAAGTTCCTATATGGCAGCACCACGTTATATAACAATTGGTACCAAAAAGGTTGAAGAGCCAAAAGAAGACGATTCTTCTAAGAAAGATAAAAAGAAAGATAAGAATATACAGACAGAGAAGCAGAACGATAACCAAGATGAGAATGAATCTAATAACCTTACGAATCCTGAGGAGCATCTAGAAGCAGATGTTTTCTGGGATCAGGATTGGGATGTAGAAGGTTATGAGGACGAATAGGTTATTTTTAATCGTTTGGAGAACATTATGAAAATAGGAAAAATATCGGAGACAGCCCTTAAAAGGGCTGTTCTGAATCAAATAGGACATAGGCGAAAGGAAGTACTAATAGGACCTGCGGTTGGTGAAGACTGCAGTGCAGTAGTAGTAGGCAATGGGGATGCTTTTATATTATCTACGGATCCCATTACAGGAACCGTGAATGATATCGGTAAATTGGCAGTTCATGTAACAGCCAATGACATAGCTTCCTCGGGTGCCGAAATAATCGGAATTATGCTTACTATTCTTCTTCCAAAGGATGCAGAGGAATTAGAGTTACAGGCTTTGATGAAAGATATTGAGGCGGAATGTAAGAAACTTAATCTTGAGATATTAGGAGGACATACGGAGGTAACGAAAGCAGTAAACCAACCCGTCGTTACAGTTACCAGTGTCGGAAAAATAAAGCAACATGAGGTCATTAAAACGGGAGGTGCAATCCCAGGACAAGAGATAGTAATGACAAAATGGGCCGGGCTCGAGGGTACTGCAATTATAGCGGAGAGTAAAGAAGACGAATTACAGACCAAATACAATCCAAGTTTTATTGATGGCGCAAAACGAATGATTGATTATATCTCTGTTGTTCCAGAGGCTAAAATCGCCAAGGAATTTGGGGTGACATCCATGCATGATGTTACTGAAGGAGGAATATTCGGTGCCTTATGGGAGATTGGCAGTGCTTCCAAAGTGGGCTTAGAGGTTGAACTTAAAAAAATCACATTAAAACAAGAGACTGTTGAGATTTGTGAGTTCTATGATCTCAATCCATATAAATTGATTTCCAGTGGTTGTTTGCTGATTGTTACTGATCGGGCGAACCAATTGGTCGAACTACTGAATGAAGTGGGCATAGAGGCAGCAGTAATCGGTCATATAACAAAAGGAAATAAACGTATTATCAAGAATGGCGATGAAAGACGCTATTTAGAACCACCCAAAGGCGATGAACTATATAAAGTGATATAGATGATTAGTGGGTTAAATGCTCATTATCATATAAAAGATCTATTATAAAATCTATCTTTTAATTTGGAATTTTAATGTTCTAATTTATATATAGGTTACCTGTTGTTATATTATTAAAAAGGGAAAGGTAGGATCTTTGGATGAGAGATAAGATTTTAGAAACAATTGATAAGAACAGTAAGGTGTCAGCAGAGGATCTAGCTATCATACTCGGCACAACGGAAGTAGAAGTAGTCAATGCAATTAAAGAAATGGAAGAGGAGGCTATCATCTGCGGTTATCCAACGCTAATTAATTGGGATAAAGTTCGTCGTGAAAGAGTAACTGCTCTTATTGAAGTTAAAGTAGCACCACAACGAGGCTTGGGATTTGATAAAATTGCTGAAAGAATATATCGATTTGATGAGGTGCAATCAGTTTATCTTATGTCAGGAGGCTTTGATTTAACGGTGATCATCGCTGGTAAAACCATGAAAGATGTTGCCTCTTTTGTATCGGAAAAATTAGCACCTATGGATGCGATCCTAAGTACATCCACCCATTTCGTATTAAAGAAATACAAAGAACATGGTCTGCCACTTATTCAAAAACGCCAAGATGAAAGGATGTTGATTTCCCCTTGAGAAACCCATTATCAAAAACAGTAGTAGGGATACCGCCTTCCGGTATCCGTAAATTCTTTGATATCGTTAGTGAAATGAAGGATGCCATTTCCTTAGGTGTTGGTGAACCGGATTTTGATACACCTTGGCATATTCGTGAAGAAGGCATTTATTCTTTAGAGAAAGGAAAGACTTTTTATACATCTAATGCCGGTCTAAAAGAGTTAAAGATAGAAATATGTAATTATCTAAAACGTCGCTTTAATTTAGATTATAATTATGAAGATGAAACGATCGTTACCGTTGGTGGTAGCGAAGCGATTGACATCGGGCTTCGCGCTATGTTAGATCCTGGCGATGAAGTGTTAATACCCCAACCTAGCTATGTATCCTATCATCCTTGCACTGTTCTAGCAGGCGGTGTACCGGTTGTAATTGAGCTAAAAGAGGAGAATGAATTTAAACTGACAAAAGAACAGCTATTAGCAGCAATTACGGAAAAAACAAAGGTTCTAATACTACCATTCCCCAACAACCCAACAGGTGCTATTATGACCTATGACGATTTGAAGGAGATAGCTGAGGTTGTTATTGAAAAAGATTTATATATATTATCCGACGAAATCTATGCAGAGTTAACCTATGGACAGGAGCATGTGTCAATAGCTTCTTTTCCAGGATTAAAGGAAAGAACTATTGTTATAAATGGTTTCTCGAAATCCTATGCAATGACAGGATGGAGATTAGGTTATGCAGTTGGACCAGCCCAAATTATTAAACAAATGATTAAAATCCATCAATTTGCAATTATGTGCGCACCTACAAACAGCCAATATGCTGGAATAGAAGCCTTAAAAAATGGAGATGCTGATGTAGAAATGATGCGTGATGCTTATGATAAACGAAGAAGATATCTAGTTCATAATTTTAGAAATATGGGAGTGGATTGTTTTGAACCTTTTGGTGCCTTCTACGTTTTTCCTAGTATCAAAAAGTTTGGGATGAGTTCTGATGAGTTTGCAACAAAGCTGCTAATGGAGGAAAAAGTAGCAGTCGTACCTGGTACTGCATTTGGTGAATGTGGTGAAGGATTCTTAAGAATATCATATGCATACTCTATTGATAATCTAAAGATTGCATTGGAAAGAATACAAAGATTTGTAGAAAGACAGAAAACAATTTAAAAAATAATTTTACTTGAAATGCAATAGACTACTATGCTAAAATTTGAAAGGATACATAGGAGGAAACAAGATGGTATCAATAAATGTAGAACATATTAATCCGTTCTTGCTGGCATCTACTAAAATACTTAAAGAGATGTGTTCCGTTGATGTAAAGCTTGGGCGTCCTTTTATAAAGAACCCAGTATTTTTAGATAATACCTTAATAATATTTATAGGATTTACTGGAGAAATAAAAGGCCAGGTAATGATTAGTTTTGAAAATTCTGTTGCCTGTGATATTGCGTCAAAAATGATGATGATGCCCGTAACAGAGATGGATGATATCTCCCGTAGTGCAATCGGTGAGTTGGGTAATATGATAATGGGAAATACAGCAACAATATTCTCTACAAAAGGAATTGCAATAGACATAACTCCACCGACCGTTGGAAACGGGACCATGTCATTTACACATAATTTTGCAAAGAATATATGCGTACCATTGGAATACGATGGGGGCAAGAAAATTGAAGTTAATATTGCAATAAAAGGTGAGTAAAATCACCTTTTTTCTTTGCACTATTTAT
>JAAYSQ010000035.1 GCA_012523925.1 Clostridiales bacterium | reverse complement strand
TAGAAATAATATGACAGCCTAAATCTCTCATGTATTGTTATTATTCTATTTATTATGGCGGTTCTTCTGTAAAAACTCTGGTATCTTAATTCCACCCGTATCCGTATTCGCATTGGATGGTGCTTTCACAGGCTGGCTTAACGGTTTTCTTAATGGATCGGTAAAGTAGCTGTTTTTTGGATTGCTTTGCTTTACCTGGTTAGTTGTATTGCTATATGTACTACCGTAAGGAGAATAGTTCTTATTATAATTGAACTCTGACCTCGGCTGCGCATTCATACCGGTACCTGTTGAAGCACGTCTTAGGAAATCAGGTGTCTTTACCATTTCCTTTCTTCCTTCCAATCCGGTTGCGATTACTGTTATCGAAGCAGTATCTGGGTTGCTATCATCAAACATAGCACCAAAGATAATATTTGCAGCTTCACCAGCTAATTCCTGCACCATAGTAGCTGCTTCATTCGCTTCAATCAAACTGATATCACCAGAGATGTTTATGATGACATGGCTAGCTCCTTGGATGGTTGTCTCCAGCAATGGACTTGTGATTGCCTGCTTAACAGCATCAATACATTTATCATCACCAGAACCAACTCCAATACCGATATGTGCAATTCCTTTATCCTTCATAACAGTTTGAACGTCAGCAAAGTCTAAGTTAATTAAACCAGGAACATTAATTAAGTCTGTAATACCTTGAACACCTTGCTGTAATACTTCGTCGGCCTTTTTTAAAGCATCTGGCATTGTTGTTCTACGGTCAACAATCTCGAGTAATTTATCATTTGGGATAACAATTAAGGTATCCACATGTTCTTTTAATTTCTCAATACCATTGATAGCGTTGGTCATACGGGTCTTCGCTTCGAATTTAAATGGTTTCGTAACGATACCTACTGTTAGGATATCCATATCTTTAGCAATTTGTGCTACAACAGGAGCAGCTCCTGTTCCAGTTCCTCCACCCATACCACAGGTTACAAAAACCATATCAGCACCTTGAATAACTTCCATTAGTTGTTCCTTGCTTTCTTCGGCAGCTTTTTGTCCAATCTCTGGTTTTGCCCCTGCACCGAGCCCCTTCGTAAGTTTTTCTCCAATCTGAATACACAACGGTGCTTTACAATTCTTTAAATGCTGCTTGTCTGTATTGACACAAACAAATTCAACACCCAGGATGTTCTCTTCTATCATTCGATTAACGGCGTTATTACCTGCTCCTCCAACACCAATTACAATTATTTTTGCAGATGCATCCGCCTCATTTGTTCTTATTTCAAGCAAGGTCAATTCCTCCTTCATCGTATTCTTTACAATATCTACGCCTTAAATTTCCCTCTCATAGCTTGTCCAATTTTCGTTCAGAAACCACATGATAATGGGATTATTTTGAAATCCAACACTAATTATAGGGTCTCACTAATCCTACTATATATGATATCTTTAAATTCCCAAATAATCAAGCATAATTTTGATATAATATAATTAATTTACACTAATTCTATCGAATTTTCGCAAATTTACCCCAATATTTCTTCATCTAGGAAAAAAGAACTACCATGGTTTATGCAGATTAGAAGCTCGAATGC
>JAAYSQ010000220.1 GCA_012523925.1 Clostridiales bacterium | reverse complement strand
GAGGCAACCATACCGCCGTTAAAAATCATGGGGATAAATACCACCCAGGTAAGGAACCCCTTCAACTTATACTGTGGTCTAGAAAGCACATACCCTAGTGCGGTGGTTAAAAGAACTCCTAATATAGTACCAACAATAGTTACAAGAACAGATACACCTAGCGCATTAAAAATGATATTCTTTTCATTCCATAGGAATAGGTATGCATTGTTTGAAAATTCATTGGGTATAAATTGATAACCATTTCTTGCGATTGATGATTCTGAGGTAATCGAAATCATAAAAACAAAAACAAATGGTATTATACTAATAAGGGAAATAATAATAAAAATAATATTGAACAAGAAGTTTGTAGACTTATTAATTTGATTTAGTTTACTAACCATATTCTGGTTACGTTTATTCTTCATTTAATCTCCTCCTACTATATAATTGCATAATCATCATCGATTTTCTTAACAATCCAATTGGCGAGCAAAATAGTAATACAGCATGCAATGGATTGGAAGACAGTTGCTGCTGATGTCATACCGATCGGAGTAGAGGACAGTAATGCATTATATACATAGGTATCAATAGTTGATGAAACATTATAAAGCGATGCCGGAATTCCTCTCGTAACCTGATAAAATAAACCAAAATCGGAATAAAAAATCTTACCTGTATTTAAGATAAACATCATGATAACGATCGGCCTTAAGCTTGGCAAAGTAATATTCTTTACCTGCTGCCATTTTGAAGCGCCATCCACAACAGCTGCTTCATATAGAGAAGGATCAATACCGGTAATACTAGCAAGATATACTACCGTGCTATAACCGGTTGTTTTCCATAGATTCATAAATACAAAGATAAAGGGCCAATATTTTGCTTCCATATACCATTGCACCGGGTCTTTGCCAAGTGCTATTAAAATAGTATTTAAAACACCTTTATCAAAACTTAGAAATGCAAAAACAAAATAGCTTACTACTACCCAAGAAAGGAAATGTGGAAAAAACATTGCCGTTTGATAAACCTTTGATTTGCGCTTGCTATGGATTAAGCTAATCATAACCGCTAAGGTTACCGGTATCACAATTCCTAAGATAATAAAAACCATATTGTATAAAATCGTATTCCTTAGTAAAATATATAGGCTCCTTGACTCTATTAGATATTTAAAGTTATCGAAACCCACCCATTCACTATATATAATATTATAGAGGAAGCTTTTGCCGGGAAATATTTGATAACGTTTAAAAGCAATGATAACACCAAACATCGGTAAAAAACTAAATAGTACATACCAAATAAAGGTTGGTAAGGCTAAAATCGTAAGTTCTGTATCATCCCTATGCCATTTCTTTTTCTTAATTTTAACTTTTATATTCTTGTTATTATTCATAAAATCCTTCTTTCCGTTAAATAATACTATCGAATTTTTGCTATATTTTTATTTAATCAAATTAATTTTTATATAACTAAATAAATATTGCTCTCATACTTGATTTCGCCTTACTATTTTGCACTTAACCATTCGTTTTTATACATTCTTAACAATTATTTATCCTAATATTTTGCAAGTTTGACCTAGTATAACTTTAAACTTTTAACATTTACAATCCACAATACCACAGAATCAAAATAAGGCGTTTGGGAAGATCTAATCTTCCCAAACGCCTTATTCTATTCGAGTACCAAAGGGCATTAATGCCAATTTAGCAATCTTAAAATGCTGTAATCCAAAGGGAATTCCAATTATGGTAATACATAATAGCAATCCCATCGCCGCTGACTCAATAGCTAAGGGAATTCCCGATACGATAAGCCAAATAATATTTAGTAGTAGTGAGCCAAACCCTCCACCATATATAATCTCTTTCCCGAATGGAAAGAAACATACACTAGCAAATTTAAAGCATTGTACACCAATAGGTATCCCAACAATGGTAATACACCATAAACATCCCATTATCAGCCAGCTGATTCCACTGATAAATCCACCACAGATAAACCAGATTATATTACCTAAACATCCCATCGCCATACTCCTTCATATTAAATATTAAAAACAAATCCACAATTCGAACGAAATTATGTGAAACAATCCACATTATTCATGATTTTATCATTTACTTCGTTGAATATTAATTTAAATCTGCTTCTTTTACTCTAACTTCAAGCCAGTTTTTACATAACCTCGGATAATTCGTGATTACACCATCACAATCCCAGTCATACAGCTTCTGTAAACCTTCCTCATTATTTACCGTCCATACATTTAACTTTATCCCGTATTCTTTGCAGTTTTGTACAAGCTCATCTGTTAAGCCACGAAAGTCCGGATGATAATATTCAAGTTGATACTTGTTTGCAAAGTAACCAGCATTACCAAGTCCCCCCTTTAATGTCAGAACACCACAGGGTATCTCTGGTATGAGTTCCTTGCAGCGAATAAGCGAAACATGGTTAAAGGAAGAAAACATTACCTTATTCTCTAGTTCATAAGTACGGATCATATCGACTACTTTCTCTTCCAAATCTTCATAATAATACTTTGCCGTTTTTAGCTCTATATTGGTTGTAATCATTTTATTTTTTACCCAACTTAGATATTCCTCAAAACTGGGTATTGGGTTAAAACCATGCTTATCGCCAAATTTCTTATTCACATTAAACTTCTGTAGTTCCTCAAAGGTAAAATCTCTTACTAATCCTGTTCCATCAGTTACACGGTCTATGAATTCATCATGTATAATGACCAACTTACGATCTTTCGTCATTTGAACATCTAATTCAATACCATCCGCTCCTGCTTTATAAGCTTTCTTAAAAGCAAGCATCGTATTTTCAGGAAATTTACCGCTATATCCTCTATGAGCTATCACTTTCATTATTATTTATCCTCATTCTTAATCAGGCTTATCAATGATACCTATCCTATTTTATATTAGGAACGAAATATTAGCAATGGTCAAGTTACATGTAATTAAAATATCCATGCAATAGCATATAAGTACTATTGCATGGATAGATTATCATTCATCTCTTCTAATAGCTGTAGAATCTTAGGTGTACATCGTCTTCCTCCACATGAACCCGAACCGGCTCCAGTAGCCTTCTGCACTTCCTCTAAGGTTCGTGCACCATTTCGAATTACCTTCTTCATAGTAGCTCTTGTAATACTCTTGCAGATACATACCTTGGTCATTTTATCCATGATTTCCATCGTCTTATCATCGTTGGCCATATATGTTACTCCTTATTTAGTCATCAATGGATTTCTACTAGCTGTATTTGAGCAATCTATATTTAGTATGTCCACATATATTCATAATAACAAACTTAACTACTACTTTATAAAATTGAAAATTAAAAAACATATCCTAAACCAAGCTTGATATTAAACTTATTTAATCCGGGTTCTTGCAAAAGTATTTGATAATATCTCTACGGCGGATAATTCCGATGAAAAATTCCCTATCATCTATAACCGGAATAAAATTTTGATCCATTGCTCGGTTTAGAAGTTCCCCCATCGTAGCCGTTATCCTAACTGGCGGATTTCGATCACTTCCAATTGCAATTACATCACGGATAATGGTATCCTCAACACTGCACATATTGATTTTATATAATTCTTCCCGATCTTCAACGTCTTCAATCAAATGCCACAAGAAATCCCCTTCACTAACGGTTCCTATGTATTTATTCTCACGATTTAGTACCGGTATGGCTGTATAACCATGATAGCGCATCTTTTCCAATGCCTGTCGTAATGTAAAATCATCATAGAGGAAAGCCACTTCACTCTTCGTAGTTAAAAAATAAGCGATATTCATATTATAACCATGCCTTTCATCAATGCCTGCAAATTAATATTATAATTACTAAACTCTTACTCCTAGTTCCCGCAAATCATTAACCATTTGCTCATAGGATTTTACTTGAATCGTATGGAAACCAAATGGTTTTGCTCCTTCTAAGTTCACTAACAAATCATCTAAAAATACTGCTTCCTCAGGCTTAATATTGTATTTATCAATAAGTAATTGATAAATTTTAGCCTCCGGCTTATTGCATTTAACTTGGTATGAAATAATACCGCCATCCACATGTTTTATAAATGTAAAATTCTCTTTCGCATACTGAAAACTAAAGCTTGCGTAATTTGATAGAAGATATACCTTATATCCATTCGCCTTTAATCTTTGAATGAATTCGGAAGAATAGCTATATTCTTGCACCAGTTGGGAGGCATCCTCAAAGAGCTTACGAATCTCCTTCTCCACACTTGGCTCCTCCTTGCAGCATTCATCAATCAAAATAGCCTCTTCAATCGCACCGCGGTCAAGCTCATTCCAACGATCACTAAGAACCGTTGCCTTACCAACCTTGCGAATTACTTCTTCCGTATATCCACAATCTTCTAGATATTCATTCCATCGAAAATGTGCCAGTACGTTACCAATATCTAAAATAACTGTATTTATCATAATGTCTCCTTTTCACTTTTTCAATTCAATCGTAAATAATAAATCCACATAAAATACATTCACTCCATCTAATATTATAACAAATTTCATAACAAATTGAAATGAACTTAATTATATTTACACAAAAATCTTCATCTAATTATAATATTATTCCATCAAATTGATTATAGACATTATCCTAATTCATAGGTTAGAATAAGAAATGTAAGTCTAAAGCACGGTAATTATTCGTAATAATATCTCAACTTAACTTGAAGGAGTAAAATCATGAACCTATATATAGCACGACATGGAGAAACCGAATGGAACTACCAGGATATAATACTAGGAAGAACTGATATCCCCTTAAACGAAAGAGGAATTGGACAAGCTGAAGCGCTGGCAAAAAAGGTGCCTGATAACATAGATCTTATTATAGCATCCCCATTGCAGCGAGCATTAGCAACTGCCAGAATCATTGCAGATGAAAATCATATTCCATACATTATCGATGAACGCTTAGTTGAAATGGATTTCGGTACATATGAAGGAAAACCAAGAAGCGACGAGAGCTACAATACAGAAAAACGCAAATTCTTTGCTAAATACCCAGAAGGAGAATCCTACTTGCAGGTTGCGCAGAGGGTATATAACTTCTTAGACGATGTCATTAGCAAACATCATGATAAAGATATACTAGTAGTAGCTCATAACGGAATTTGTAGAGTAATCAATACTTATTTTAATAATATAGATAACGAGGATTTTGCTACCTATACCGTTCAAAATTGCGAGATTATAAAATATAGAATTTAGTAGTATATCATTTTACAATTACTTATGCTCGATCTAAGCGTACAGTAATAGACTACTAGACATTGTAGCATTCTCTCTGAAAACATAATATAAACAGGTGATACCTATGGCACCTTGATGAAACTAAAAGGCTTCCAACGTCTGTAATGACTCTTGGAAACCTTTTTACTATTAACAAAGGTTTTTGCATTTTCTTCAAAACCTAACTATCAATATGTTATCTGGTAGATATAAATCATTATATGTCATCAGCTACCTATATACTTACCTTCTTTGCATACTTACATGCCTCTAATGCGGCTTCTATAGTATCTGCTGCCACTAGAAATCTTGAGCTGTGACAAAATCGCAATCCTTGAATACCAGATGCATCTTCCAGTTCCTCATCTCGCAATCCTGCCCAATTCTGTGGAAAATAGATCTTAAGGTTATTCTTATCATCATCCACCTCTGGTGTTGGAACTCCCTGGGCATTGTAACCACCTCGATTGGAGGGGTAGATTACAAACTCAGCACTAGAATCAGCAACATAAGTTTTCCATGGTGCCGATCTTGGTAATATTAGAATATTATCCTTCATTTCCTCAAGTGCTTCTCGAACCATTCCTTCTGCTCGTTTTACTGATTGTATCCCCTCAAAACGATTTTTTAATATAGTAAGTGCGAATGTTTTTGCTTCTTCAAAAGCTTCGTCTTGCTCTTTGTCAGAATCCCAAGGAGGATTAAAATCCGAGATAATACTGGCAAGTGTATTACGGCAGCCCGTGTTATCACAGATATCCAGTGGCTTAACGATATCATACTCAAATCGCTTTGCATCCTCTTCACCTAATATCTCTGCTCCAAACTTATCCCAAAGTAATCCGAAGGCAGCATAAGGGGTACCATCCTCCCGCAATTTTTTATCTGTCTGGTGATGATCG
The DNA here is from genome assembly GCA_012523925.1 of Clostridiales bacterium. Classification (GTDB taxonomy): domain Bacteria; phylum Bacillota; class Clostridia; order Lachnospirales; family Lachnospiraceae; genus Mobilitalea. The sequence goes on along the minus strand of JAAYSQ010000220.1, from coordinate 33,648 downwards.
AATTCTCCTCCGCCAATATCAAATACGATGCCATCAAAACCATCGGGAATGGAATTGCCGCGAGTAATCGTTATCTTGGGATTCATATAGGTTAGTAACGCTGCTGCAAATACATCATCTGCGTGAAACTTTCCGCTATGTGTAAAGGCGGAATTAGGGATATATAATGTCTGATTTTCAGTGTTACTCTTGATGTCCATTTATTACCGTCCTTCTAAGTAATTAATTCACCTATAAATTGCTGTGAGTAATAAAATTATTAAATCTTATTCTAAAATATCTTTCCCTCAATCTATACACTTTGATACATGAGAGAGAATGTTTTATTCTTAAATTTAATTTTTATTTTTACTTCACCAACCTCAGGCTACTTCCCTCCATGCTCTTCTCAATCAAAATCTTCTTATCGATCCGATCCTTCAACTCACTCACATGGGATATAATTCCTACCAAGCGATTCCCGGTGGTTAAAGAATTCAATGTCTCAATCGCCTGCTCTAGGGAGTCGCTATCAAGGGAACCAAAGCCCTCATCGATGAACATGGCATCCACTTCAATACCTCCGGCAAAGCTTTGGATGACATCGGATAGGCCTAAAGCTAAGGATAATGCTGCCTTAAAGGATTCACCACCTGATAAAGATTTGATTGATCTTGCTTTACCTGTGTAGTAATCCATTACCTCTAACTCAAGGCCAGTAGAACTTCTTAGATTACTTGGATCCTCCTTACGCATGAGGGCATACTGATTATTAGACATTTTATAGAAGCGTTTGTTTGCCTCATGGATAACTTTATCAAAGTAGAAGGCCTGCACATATTGCTCGAAAGCGATCTTTGATTTTCCTGCCAGCTCACCGTTGGCTGTTTTGGCAAGATCACTGTAAGTCAAATAATCTTGGCGAACTTTTTCTTGTTCCTTATTCTGCTCATTTACTCGCTTGTAGATTTCTCTATTATTATTTAGTCTGCTAAAGATGCGGCTAATTTGCTCCTCGCAATCGTCTTTCTTGCCTTTTAATTCTTTTTGTTCTTCGACTATTTGTTCCAAATCCTTCACGTTCTGATCCTTTGTTTCAAGTTTCAGTTGTTTTATCTTTTCTTCTAAATTCTCTTTATTCTTGTAATAAAGATCGATACTCTTCCGAAGTGCTACAAGTTCATCTTCTGTAATCAAATTGTCTTTATACCTTTGGATGGCAGCTTGGATGGTTGCTTTATCACTAGCGGTTTTCTCAATAAATCCGCACTGAACTAACCTTTCCTTAAATGTTTCTTTTAGTTCCTTATATTCTTTCATTTTCAAATCATGTTTATTTACATTGTCTGCCAGTACAGCTGATATATTACCAAGGTTTAATTCACACTTACGATGTGCCTCTTCTACTAAATTCAATTCCTTCTGCAATTTACCACACTCTTCATCAATTACACGAATTGCATTCTCTGCCTCTTCTTTTGAAGTGAATTTCAGATCTTTTTTAAGCGTATCCAGAGTTGCATTTATAGAGCTTAATGTATTTACCACCTGTGACAACTGCTCTTTATTAGTTGATAGATTATCATCTAATGATTGCAACATTTCTTTTATCTCTTCTAGCCTTTTCACGCAAAGCTTCTTCCTTTCGATATCCAGCCGAAGCTTCACACTTCTTTGCTCTATATCAGCTTTCTGCTTAACCATTTGCTGGCATTTATCCTTAACCATCTCACTTAGTTCTGCTATATTACTATCCGATAAATCTTTAGCGCCTTTAACACCGGATGCTTCTCCACCATCATATTCAGCTTCAACGTCTTTTCCAACTGCGATTTCTTCGTTAATTTCAATCACTAATTCGATAACTTCACTTGTCTTTACGCTAACCTCTTTTTCAGAGATTATAATAGAGTTCTCCTGTAATGCCTCCTCAAGCATTCCTACCCTTGTTTTCTGCTTCTCACTTCTACCACTAGCCACTATCATTGCCTTATGAGCCTTATCTAACTTCGTTTTTGTGCTCTTTAGCTCCTCTTCGCTTGGAGCCCCTTGGGTGATGAAAGCTTTCTTCGGATGTTCGCTAGAACCGCATACTGGGCACGGTTTACCGGTTTCAAGATTTGATGCTATGATACCGGCTTGTTCTCTAAGGAAGCGACCTTCCATCTCGAGGTATTCTTCATTTAACGCCTTATACTCCGCTTCAGCTTTTTTGTATTCTTCTTGCATGTGAATTAAAATTTCTTTCTCTGCTTTAAAATTCTGAATATCCGATAGGAGCTTATTTAGTTGATTGATGGTTTCATTCGTACGATGTAGCTGATTTTCGCAAAGAATCATATCCTTATCCAGGTTCGCATACTGATCCAGTTTCGTTTGCTTCTCTTCTTGCTCCTTGATTAAAGCCTCTTTCTTAATAGTCAAGTCGGAAATTAGCTTCTCTAACTTTTGCTTCTTATCTTCTAAAGAGGTTTTCTGCTTATTCTGCTCTGCGATTACATCATACTTTATTAATTCCGTTTTCTGCTGGCTAATCTGTGCCGTTAGCTCCTCAATCCTTGGTTTATATGTCTCTTTTTGTTTGCGTTCTTCTAGAAGAATGTTTAATCTCTCCTGAAGTCGAACTTTCTCTGCCTTCCCACGCTTGACATCAGTATTAAGATTCATTAATTCCCGTTTGGAACGCAGATAGGTATCTTCCGACGGTTTTACTATATGTAATGCCTTTTCTGCAAGAGCATATCTTTCTTCCTCTTGCTTCATCACTTCTGCATTTTCCATTAATTTTTGATATTCTTCTTCTGAACGCTTAAGAATCGCCAACAAATTATTGATTTGTTCAGCCTTGGTCTTTTCTTCAGCTTTCTTTTGAAGCTCAATACTTAACTGATCATTTACTTTCTTCTTGCTATCATAATGGGCCTGATCTTCCGATAATATGACCAGTAATAGCTCCATCATCTTCGGTACCTGATGAATATCCTTGGTCTTCTTCCATTCATCAATGGCTGCTTTATTCGCATTCTCCTCACTGCATATAATTCCATCTAAGAACTGCAGAATTCGTTTATCTATTTCCTCACATTCAGATTTTAATTTATTGGATTTTTCCTTCAGCTTCCTTTGGATTAAGTCGTAGATTTGAGTTCCAAACACTTTACGAAAAATCAATCCACGTGTATTACTATCTGCAGTCAATAGCTCTAAGAACTCCCCTTGCGCAATCATGGAAATCTGCTTATACTGCTTCCAGTCGATCCCCAGTAATTCCGTCACAGCTTCTGTTACTGGAGCATAACCAGTGATGACTCTACCATCCGGCATGGTTAGCGTTGCATTAGGCTTCTCCTCTGTCGTTCCAGTTCCTCTTTTCTTATTTCTTATATAATTGGGATTACGTAAAACAACATATTGCCTATTCCTGTGTAGAAATGTTAACTCTACATAGGTTTGTTCATCATCATTTGCAAAATCACTACGGAAGCAATCCGTGGTGCGATTCTCACCACTAGCATTCCCATAAAGGGCAAATGAAATGGCATCAAAGATTGTCGTTTTACCAGCTCCAGTATCTCCATTGATTAAGAATAATCCGCTGGATCCAAACTCAGTAAAAGGTATTTCAACCAATCCTCGGAAGGGTCCAAAAGCACTCATCACTAATTTTATTGGTTTCAATTTTCCTCACCTGCCATTTCTTCAAACAAATTCTGCATAATTGCATGTTGTTGCTCCGTCATCTTTACATTATTCTGATTTTCATAGAACTCCTCAAAGAGTTCCATAGAACTCCTCTTCTCTACATCAACTGCTGCCATCTTGGCATCGGCATTCCACATAGATTTACTATTCTCAAAATCCAGGCGCATGATATTGGGGTAAACACTGCGAAGTTTACCAATAGCGTCGTAGATTTCTTCCTCATCTGTTAAAGTTGCATGGATATAATCTAGCGTATTTGCTTTACTATAATTTACCGGATCGATTAAGGCTTCCATCGGTCCTTTTATCATACGCATATCCTTTACAGGAACAAGTGGTATCTTTGTAAAGCTTACATCCCCCTTCTCACCCATTTCTACCATAGTGACTGATTTGATTTGGTTTACTTCAGAGAAAGAATATTTTAAAGGGGATCCGGCATAACGAATCGTATCTCTACCAATTCGCTGTGGGCCATGGATATGTCCTAAAGCTACATAGTCAAACTCATCAAATACCGAAGCGTCGATATTATCTAATCCACCTATAGAGATGGTTTCCGAATCACTTCGCTCCGGTTCCATAGCTCCACTGGTGATAAACTGGTGTGCAACCAATATATTCCGCTCGGAAGTATCGATATCACTGGCACCTAGAATTGCTTCCACCGCTTCCTGATAAGTCTCAATGTCTTCCTCTGGATAGTAACGTCTTACCATGGCAGGTTTAATAAAAGGCATCATATAGATATGTAATGGACCATGTTCATCAGTTACTGTTACCTTTTCCAACTTACCACTAAAAGTTCCAGCAATATGAATCTGATTCTCTTCCATAATCCGTCCTCCAAAGCCAATTCGTTCCGAGGAATCATGATTGCCACTTACCATATATATTGCTGATTTTCTCTTATGTAGTTCTGTCAAAAACCAATCTAATAGGGTTACTGCTTCTACACTTGGAATTCCTTTATCATAGATATCCCCTGCGATCAAGATGCCCTGTGGTTTCTGCTCATCCACAATGTCTAGCATCTGATTGAGTATGTATTCCTGATCTTCGATCATGGAAAATTCATTTACTCTTTTTCCAATATGTAAATCGGATGTATGTAGTAGTTTCATTTTTAACCTCTTTTCTGCGCTGCTTAGTTAATTTACTTAAAACCCATCCGCAATTGTTTTTTCTATACAAATTGTACCATAAAATTGAAAGTGCAACCAGGGTAATTGTTTCTTCTTCTGGCAATAGTTAAGTGGTGGGTATACTTATATAAATGAAGTTTTTTAATAGAAAATAGAATGGAAAATGACACCATACCAGAATATTAATATCTGATAAGGTGTCACAAAATATCATAAATTTAGTGAAAAGACAGCATTGACTCTCAATATAGTTAAATCATCTTTGTTATACAAACGTTCAAATATTTCTTGTCATGGGCCAAATTAATAATTGTATTTGTCTTTATATTTCGTACGACAGGACGAAGGGCACAATCCTCAATATTTTTTATGACAATAGCCTCAGTACCATCACTTAGTTTAACGCAACTTCCTACAGGATATACAGCAATACATCTTGCAAATACATTGATGATTGAGATGTCATATTGGGAATCCCTATCCCCCATTAGATACTCATATGCTTCAAAGGGAGAGTAGGCTGCACGGTAGGACCGATCCGAAGTTAAGGCATCATAAGTGTCAGCAATTGCAATAATCTTGCCATACAATGATATTTCATCCTTCTTTAGTCCTCGTGGATAACCGGAACCATCACATCGTTCATGGTGCTGCAATACTCCAATCTTTGTAACGCTACTAAACTCTATCTTATCTTTTATCATATTGTAACCGAAAACCGGGTGACTTTTAATAATTTCAAATTCATCTTTTGTTAATTTACCAGGCTTATCTAATATTTCAACAGGAATATTATTCTTACCAATATCATGCAGAATACCGGCAGTCCCAAGCTTTATCAACTGCTCCCTATCCATGCCCATCTTTGCACCTATACATATCGAATAAATACCTACATTAATACAATGGGTATAGGTATAAGTATGATGGCCATTTAACTTTTGCATTTGAATAATTACATCTTTTTTTTCAATAATACTATCAACGATATTCGATATGATTGGTTGCATTTCAGCTAGATTGCTTTTATTCTTTATAATATCCTCTAATTTAGCGGATGCCTCAAGACGAAGCTGCACTGAGACAACTTCATCAACCATGATCCCCTCGGATATCTCATCCTCTATATATAAACCTTGAACCCCTAACTTTTTTAATCGACTTAACAATACTTCCGTCAATTGAAAATGTTCCTTTAGAAAGATTGTTCCTTTAGAGCTATAGAGGGGTTTTGCCAAATAAGAACCTGGTTCAATCTTGTCTATAGAAAGAAATCTCATGTTTTATCTCCTAGAGTAGTATAATTATCCAGTTATATTGTCGATTTCCCTTGTTTTTAAACGAAAAAGGGCACGGAGGAATTATATCACAACTCATAGAAATTGCCAATGTATTATCTTATATAATTCGCCCATTAAATGTCGGTTATAGACAATCTGTTACATATGATACTTTTTTAATAATTTATGCCACCATTATTTGTATAAAAATAAAATAATCTTCTATTAAGGTAGAGAATAGGATTTATATTTGATAAAATAAAATAAATACAAGAGATTTATCGCTTACGCAATACCTAATATCTAATAAATTAATAAAGAAAGGGGATTTACTCATGTCCGTTATTGAAATCAATGGATTAACGAAGGACTATGGTAATCACAAAGGGATATTTAACCTGTCATTTCAGATTAATGAAGGAGAAATCTTTGGCTATCTCGGACCCAATGGCGCTGGCAAGACTACGACCATCCGCCACTTAATGGGCTTTTTAACACCTGATAGTGGAGACGCTTCTATCCTTTCCATGGATTGCAGAACCCAGAGCGCCGACATTATGAAGCATCTTGGCTATCTTCCTGCGGAAATGGCATTTTTTAATGGAATGAATGGAATGCAATTTCTTAATTTCATGGGAGAAATGCGCGAGCTAAAGGATACCAATTACCGCGACGAACTTATTGAGAAGTTTCAATTAGATACCAAAGGCAAGATTCGCAAGATGTCCAAAGGTATGAAGCAAAAGCTAGGCATCATCAGTGCCTTCATGCACAATCCGAAAATCCTAATCTTAGATGAACCTACTAGCGGTCTGGATCCGCTGATGCAAAAGCTATTCTCTGACCTGCTCCTGGAGGAAAAAGAAAAGGGTAAGACTATCCTAATGTCCTCCCATAGCTTTGAGGAAATCGAACGTACCTGTGACAGAGTTGGTATCATCCGAAGTGGCGAATTGGTTGCTATAGAGAATATGCATGACTTAAAGGAGAAACGAAGGAAAACTTATGTGGTTACCTTTGACAGTCCAACATCTGCAAAATCCTACAAAGAGAATACACATTTTGATAAAATGACCGTCGAAGGAGCTGTTGTTAGACTAAGTGTCCTTGGAAATGTATCCGCATTTATTCAATCACTTAGTAACTATCGTATATTGGATCTGAGCATGGAAAGCAGCACTCTCGAGGATATCTTCATGCATTACTATAATGTACCTAAGATTACAGAAAAAGTCGATAATCAGGAAGGAGGATCCTTATGATAAGCAAACCTTTATTCAAAGCCACAATCAAACAAAACTATATTGTATTCTTAATTATACTTGCGGTTCTGATGCTTTATCTGCCGATTATCATTACCATGTACGACCCTGCTACACAAGATAGTCTTAACGAAATGTTAGCTATGCTCCCACAGGAGTTGATATCTGCAATGGGATTTACCGGAGCTGGTAATACTCTGCTAAGTTTTATTGGCACCTATTTCTACGGCTTTTTAATCCTATTGCTGCCAATGATCTATTCAGTTATCGTATGTAATCGCAGCCTTGCTTCCCTTGTGGATAAAGGTTCTATGGCATACCTGCTGTCAACACCGAATACCAGAAGCAAGATTGCCAGAACCCAGGCACTATTTATCTTTATTAGCATAAGCATATTAATCGGTTTTGTAACGGTAATTGGTATTACTCTTAGTGAAATTGAGTTTCCTGGCGAACTTGACATCCCAGGATTTCTCCTTCTTAATCTCGGAGCCTTACTTCTATACTACGCATTAACCGGAATCGGTTTCTTTGCTTCTGCTTTATTCAATGATACCAAGAATTCCTTAGCGATTGGAGCCGGTCTTCCGGTTGCTTTCCTAGTATTGCAGATGATTTCCGATGTTGGTAAAAGCACGGAGTTTCTAAAGTACCTAACCATTTATACCTTATTCGATCCACAAAAGATTATTAGTGGTGATGATTTCATCTTGTCATTTATAACACTTGTTTTAATCGCTGTTGCTACTTATATAGGAGGATTTATAGCATTCCAGAAACGCGATTTGCCGTTGTAATATAAATATTAAAGATACGATGGAGTATATCATCCTCATAGAATTTTTTATTAATTTATATCTTAATAAAAAGCGTGCGAATTATTATCCTATCTCTAAAGGATAATAATCCCACGCCATTTTTATTACCTTACTCATGTATTAGCCTCTCCGCAATTTCGGCTCCAGTTGGAGTTGCGGCTAGTCCACCTTCTCCCGTTTCTCGCAGTGTTATAGGCAACTGCTCTCCTATTTCTCTCATTGCATCAATAACTTCATCCGGAGGAATCTGGCTTCGAACTCCTGCAACTGCCATATCCGCATAGGCAATAGCGTTTACCGACCCAACGACATTTCTCTTAACACAAGGTACTTCTACAAGCCCAGCTACTGGATCACATACCAACCCTAGTAGATTTTTTAATGTCATGGCACAAGCATGGGCGATCGCTTCAGCGTCCCCACCCTGCAGATATGCTAAAGCACCTGCTGCCATAGCACTGGCCGATCCTATTTCTGCTTGACATCCTCCTGCAGCGCCAGAAAGAAATGCTCGAACCGATATAACAACGCCAATACCTGCAGCAACAAACATCGCTTCAACCATTTTATCAATATCTGCTTCTTTTTGTTCTTCATAAGTCAAGAGAACTGCCGGAAGTACACCACAGGATCCTGCCGTAGGTGCTGCAACAATCCGTTTCATACAAGCATTGTTCTCACCCATTTTCAGTGCCTTTGATATGCTTTCCCCAACATAGGAACCGCTAAGTAATTTTCCTTCTTCTAAAGCATGATGAACTTTTGCTCCATCTCCTCCGACAAGTTTGCTTGCTGATAGTAGATCTTCCTCATAAGCTGCATTTGCTTCTTTCATTTTTAGGTATAATTGTTTCATTTTTTCAAAGGATTCTTGGCTAGATACAGCTCTTTCATTCATATCATCTGCCATGACTGTTTCCCAGAAGGCCCTGCCTGTCTCTTCGCTTTTATCTATAATTTCTTGTAGTGATCGAAAACTCATCTTACTCCTCCATACTAAGGTATGTCACCTTTAAAATGCCTTCTAGTTGCCTTAGATTTTCTATCATTTCATCTGGCACCTCTTGGTCACATTCAATTACCATTACTGCTCGTCCTCCTCGTTTATCTCGGTAGAGCTGTAAGGTTGCTATATTTAATGAATACTCACCAAGCATGGTCGTAACAAGTGCTACATGACCTGGCTTGTCTACATTATGAACAATGAGTGTCGGGTAGCAGGCGCAAAAATTCGCATCTAATCCATCTATTTTATCAATCTTAATGGCTCCACCACCCTGGGAAGAACCAATGATATCTAGTTTTTTGCCGCTTTTACCCTCAAGCTTTAATAAGACAGAATTGGGATGGGCATGCCTTAATTCCGTTCCACCAAAGGAAAATTCCATTCCACTCTCTTCAGCGATTCGAAAGCTATTAGGAATTCTTTCATCATCCGGCTTCATGCCAAGGAGTCCTGCAATTATTGCTATATCTGTCCCATGTCCTTTACCTGTTGCTAGAAAGGACCCATGGAGAAGAACTTCAGCGACTTGAACTTCCTCTTGTAATAATTTCCTTGCTGTCAAGCCAATCTTTACAGCTCCTGCTGTGTGAGAGCTAGAGGGTCCTACCATAACAGGACCCATAACATCAAATACATTCATGCAAGCATTTTCCTTTCAATCTTTCAATATAAGGTATATTAACGTTTTTTCATCTTTTCTTGGGCTCGTCGATGCTCATTTAAAATAATTCGATCCAAGACTGTTTTATAAACAAGCACTATTTGCGCATCGATGTAGCAGAATTTATTTACGATAAATTCATATGTTTTATAAATGAAACACGCACTCATAATTACAAGTGCTATAATCGTTAGCTCAGGCTGAACTTCTTTTGCAATTAGAAAAACTGAGGCTGCCAGATAAAATAAAAAAGCAAAGAAATAATTTTTGCTTATACGAAATGCCAATATCATCGTATCATTTAATCTTTCATGCATCTTTGCTATGGATTTTATATCACGAACAGCTAATTTCTCATACATATCATTGAAAATGATCTGGCTGTCTCCCTTTTTATTTTCCATGTTTCGTTTTATATAGGAAGAATAACGGCGATAATTAACCTCACCCAACTCTTTACTAATTAATTTTTTAAATACATTTGCCATAAAACCATCACTCCTCGAACATAATCCATCCCTTGCTATCCATTTGCTTTTTATAACATATTATTTGTAATTTGTCTATATCGCGATTCAACATCATTTATAATACTATTATTCTCTGAGAACAGAAAATAACACTCTGCAATTGTTGACACTCTTTCCTTATAAATCTATGCATATCATAATGATTTGTATAATACTTAATTCGATTTTATTCGATTTTTTTTGATTTTGCAATTTTATTAACAAATTGTTCATAATTAATCCATATAATCATCATAAATGTCGGATATAATTTAATCAGATTAAGAAATTAATCAATGAATATTGCTTACAAGATAATTTTTTTCATAAAATAAGCCCGGCAGCTACCCTCCCCCCTCTACCGGGCTTCTCCTCTTTTTTCTGTATATTTTTTCATTTTAATCATAATTTCAAAACTTTTTCCATTTTTAAAATTTTTAAAAAAACCAATCTATTAAATCATCCTTATTAGGCTCTTTAATTCTATTTTCCTTAATTGCATTAATACGCATAATCGCTTTTACATTAATAATTCTTTTTAATACTTTATCATACTCGAATTCTAGAACGTCATCCAGCGCCTTTTGTAATTCCTCTTTAAATGCTGGATCTCCAAAATTAATCATCATTACCAATTCATTAATAATTGAATCATAATCTGCTATCCTAATATAATATATGGTGTTACGTAAGCGTTGTTCATATTCTTCTTCCGTTAGGATAAATGAGCAATTACAGCAATTATCTTCCTTTTTAAAATTATTCAATGCAAACTGCAATTCTTTTTTACAGTTTTTAATATTATTGATATATTCCGTAAGATTGCTTTCAATACATAACATATCTTCCTGCTTTAGAAGCGCTTCTATAAAGTAAGATTGCTTTAATAATTTCTGCTCACCCAAATCCAAAAACAACTTTCTAAGCTTCTTTATCTCTATAAAAAATCTTTCTTTTTTTATTTTAATATTATTTCTATTCATCCATGCAAGAGTATTTTCAATTTCATTTATCGCATTTTTGAATAATATAGCACATTTATTTTTATCTTTACCATAATATTTGTTATTTGTCGCACGATTATTGTTAGTTGATCTATCTAGTCGATATTCATTGCTTTTTTTTATGTCCATAACTCCTTTATGTTCCATCCTTTCGCTGAGGCATACTAATAATATTTTCACACATTATTCTTCCTTTTTCAACAATAATCCACCAAAACTAGGATTTAATCCTCACTTATTGTAATAGGGGAATTTATAATGGAACCTTATCTGAATTTATTACATAAATAAAGCCAAAAATAATTAAAATAGTCCTTTAATATGACACTATATTTTGTTATAATGGAGTTTAGGAAATTCGACTTTTAAATTCAGGAGGTAAAATAATGGCAAATGTAACTATCATGGACCATCCATTAATACAGCATAAGATAGGAATTATGAGGCGTAAAACTACATCGACTAAAGAATTTCGTGATTTAGTATCCGAGGTCGCTATGTTGATATGTTATGAGGCAACACGCAATCTTCCTTTAACCGACATAGAAGTTGAGACACCTCTTTGCACAACAAAGGTTCGTGAGATTGAAGGTAAAAAACTCTGTATCGTTCCTATTCTAAGAGCAGGACTTCATATGGCTGACGGTATGCTAAATCTAATTCCTAATGCAAAAGTGGGACATGTTGGTTTGTATAGAAATGAGGAAACGTTAGAGCCCGTAGAATATTTCTGTAAACTACCTCAGGACGCTGCGAACCGTGAGATATATGTTGTTGATCCTATGCTGGCTACTGGTGGATCTGCAGAAGCTGCCATCACTATCTTAAAGAAAAGAGGCATAAAGAAAATCCATTTCCTATGTTTAATTGCTGCTCCAGAAGGTGTAGAGCGTTTACAAAAAGCGCACCCTGATGTTGATATATTTATTGGTAATATGGATGAAAGATTAACAGAAAACGGATACATCCTCCCTGGCCTTGGAGATGCAGGAGATCGAATCTACGGTACAAAATAATATGCAACTCCAATTAATTCATCAAAGGTGAAATGACAAGAGCTGTGCATTCGAGTTTATATTCGAATACGCAGCTCTTTTTATTATGATATGTATAAGGCATGGACAATATATCAAGACGATTAGGTAATAAGGATTGATATTATCAGCCATACCCTAGCTTGCAAGCTTATTATTTGGTAGAAAACTTATAAATTGTCACTGATTCAAATGGTTGCCCCGCTTTTAACAAACTAGAAGAGAAGTTACTGGTATTGCAGGAATTCGGGAAAAACTGTGTCTCAAAACATATTGCATCTTGTTTCTTATAAATAGCATCATCTTTACTATTCTTCACCGGGGTTAACATATTAGCTGTATATAACTGCATGCCTGGTAGGTCTGTAAATACCTCCATAACCCTTTGGCTATTCTCTTCAACCAGTTCTGCAACCTTTTCTACATCCGTTCCATTGATATCAAGGACATAATTATGATCGTAACCATCTGCAATGCGAAGTGGTTCATAATCTGCATTAATATCTTGACCAATTCGTTTTAGGGTTCTAAAATCCATTGGCGTTCCTTCAACATCCCAAATCTCACCCGTAGGAATTAAATCCTCTCTAGTTGGTGTAAATTTATTAGCCTTAATCATCAGATTGTGATCTAATATTGTACCAGAATTATGTCCTGCAAGATTAAAATAGCAGTGATTTGTTAGATTAATTACTGTATCCTTGTCTGATACCGCATGGTATTCAATCATTAACTCATTCGTTTGTGTCAAACTATAAGTTACCGTAATATCAAGGTTTCCTGGGAAGCCTTGTTCCATATGAGGGCTCAATCTTGAGAACTCTATGCTAATCATATCCTCATCCCTGAATACTTCTGTTTCATATAAGAAATTATTATATCCTTTAACTCCTCCATGAAGAGTGTTTTCACCATCGTTCTTTTCTAGTTCATAAACTTTGCCATTTATCTCAATTTTACCATCACTAATGCGATTAGCATATCTTCCGATAAATGCTCCAAATCCTGGTTCATTTTCCTCATAACCTTCTATGTTCTTAAAACCTAAAGCAACATCTGCCTTTTCACCTTTCGCATCCGGAACGATTATACTTACTATGCAAGCGCCATAGTTGGTAAAGGAAACCTCCATGCCGTTCTGATTTGTTAAAGTATATAGGTATGCCTCCTCTCCATTTTTTGTTTTTCCAAATAAAGTTTGATTGATTTTCATTATTAACTCCTTATTATGCATGTATTCTTGTATTTCTAATGAATCGATTATAGCATATTTTAGCAGAATAATAAATATTATTGAGGTCAAATTATCTTCTATTTACTTTGACTATAATATACTTTTTCAATAGAGCTAAAACCTTTTCAAGACCGTAAAATTATTTTAGGATTGACTCACGAAAAGGTCAGTGATATACTATAAACCAAACAAAATATAGTGGATTTTAAGTGGTCAGGTACTAAAAGTTGATATTTATACATATCCGCAAGTATCCGACATAATAGGGAAACAGGTTAGAATCCTGTACGGTCTCGCCGCTGTAATTGGGGAGCGCCCTTCAACAAGGTAAATCCTTGGAAAAATCACTGGAAACTAATTTACGAGAAATCGTAATCAATGTTATTCTGGGAAGGTTATGAAGGAAGCAATGATCCATAAGTCAGAATACCTGCTTAAAATCTATACCATGGATCCACGAGGTTTGGACAAAGGTATAATTAATAATCTGTGCACAGATGTATTTTATTGACCTTTTTCCTATTGTGGAGAAAGGTTTTTTTGTTAGTATTATGTTTTGCTATTAACTAAGTTATTTTAAGGAAAGGAGAAAAAATGAATAATAAAAAGAATTATACCAAATCAATCCTAGCTGTTGTTATATTTGCAGCACTAATTATTGTATTGGGATTGGTTTATAATCAATTCAAACCGAAAGCTGTAAAGGGTTCCAAGGAAGTAACTATAGAAATAATAATTCCGGAGGAGGAAACCAAAGAATACACCCTATTTACGGATGCCGATTACCTTCGCCAGGCATTGGATGAGGAGCAATTAATAGAAGGTTCTGATAGCGAGTACGGCTTCTTTATCACAGGTGTTAATGGCCGTGAGGCGGACGGTGCCAAAGAGGAATGGTGGTGTATCACCAAGGACGGTGAAGATGTCTTTACTGGCGTTGACGAGACTCCGATTCAGGATGGAGATAAATTCGAATTAACATTAATGATTGGTTTCTAAATGTACTAGAATAATATTATTATTGTATTAATTTTATATTTATATTGATTTTTATTTCGTAATAAAAGTTAGGAATTAAGGATGAAGATAAAAGATGTGGTAATAATCGGAATGATGAGTGCAATTATGGTTGCGATACAAGTTGCAATGGCTGTACTACCTCTGCCCAATGTAGAACTTATATCGTTACTTATCATTGTATTTACCTTGGTATTTGGCTATAAAACACTTTATATTATCTATATCTTTGTCCTCTTGGAAGGTTTTATCTATGGATTCCATTTATGGTGGATTAATTACCTATATGTATGGACCATTCTATTTATTGTAACGATACTCTTTCGAAGAAAAAGCTCCCCACTTTTCTGGGCAATTGTCTCCGGAGTCTATGGTCTAAGCTTCGGAGCGCTATGCTCCATTCCCTATTTTCTTACCGGCGGTATCCCCACCGGTCTTGCTTATTGGGTTAGTGGTATTCCCTTTGATATTATCCATGCAATTAGTAATTTTCTTGTTGCATTGATTTTATTACGACCTATTTATAAGTTACTTAATATTTTATATATAGAATAATTATTTAAAGCCACATTATCAATGATAAGGTGGCTTTTGTCTGTACAAGCTAACCATCGGGAAGCTTATTGAATTAGAAAAAGAGCTGCGACAATGGTTATTCAACCGATAGTACAACAGCTCTCTTTAATCAATTTCGTAACAATATAGCTTATTTCTTTATATATTTATTACACAAAGCATATCTATATAACAGAAAAAGGTACACTGTAAACCCAAATATTGATTATAGTCTTGTTACGTTAGTTGCCTGAGGACCTTTAGCTCCCTGAACTACTTCAAACTCAACTTCTTGGCCTTCTTCTAAAGATTTGAAACCTTCCATGTTAAGACCTGTGTAGTGTACGAATACATCGTTGCCTGATTCATCAGAGATAAATCCAAATCCTTTTTGGTTGTTAAACCACTTAACTGTACCTTTGTTCATGTATAATTCCTCCAAAAAATAATAAATTGGTTGTTGACTATTCAACAACACAGTTATCATAACATTCTTTCTTAGCATTGTCAAACATTATTTGTCGACAAATTCATATTATGACCAATTATTTTTCGGCAAAAATATGTGTTTCCAACCGTAAGGAAGATATATTAACACGCTTTAACTGTTAGCTATTTTATGAATTAAACACTACACATAAGTATTACTATCTTGCTAATTCAAATTGACGATTTCGTAGGCTTCCTTATCTGTACAAACCTCATACCCCTTTTGCTTAATTAGGGATAAAGCCGTGTCAAGTTTTGATAATCGCATAATAACTGTAGCATAGTTCTCAGATGATGAATAGGTATACATATATTTCACATGTAGATTTGCATCTCGAAAAGCCGTAAGAATGTCATGAAGCATTCCTGGCTTTTGCGGAGTTTTTACAGCTATAACATCAGTGAGCTTTGCCAAAAGCCCTTCCTCCTTCAAGACCTCTCTTCCCCTTTCTGGGTCTGATACGATCATTCGAAGAACACTGTATTCCGAAGCATCTACCAAACTAAGGGATACAATATTTATATTATGCTTACAAAGAGTATCTGTAACGCACTCTAATATCCCTTCTGTATTTTCAATAAAAACAGATAATTGCTTGATAATCATAATCCCCCTCCTATACTAATCAAACTTTCTTCGATCAATAACTCGTTTCGCCTTGCCTTGACTTCTTTCAATCGTTCTAGGTTCTACAAGCCTCACTTTGACAGATAGACCAAGTGCTGTATGCAATGCACGGGCAATTTTCTTAGTCAGACTATCCAATTGCTTAATTTCATCTGAGAAGTATCGCTCTTCCACTTCCACTTGAACCTCTAGCACATCTAGATTATTAATACGATCTACAATCATAAGATAGTGCGGGCTGGTTTCGCCCATCTCCAATAGAGCTGCTTCTACCTGGGAAGGGAATACATTAACTCCACGGATGATTAACATGTCATCAGAACGTCCTTTGAACCTTGAGATACGAGCTATAGTTCTACCACATTCACATTCATCATAAGTAATACTGGTCAAATCTCGTGTTCGGTAACGAATCAACGGTAATGCTTCTTTTGTAATTGGAGTAAATACCAATTCACCAACTTCGCCTTCCTTACAAGGTTCTAAGGTTTCTGGATGAATAATTTCCGGAATAAAATGATCTTCATAGACATGAAGACCTTTATGAAATTTACAATCCGCTGCTACACCAGGTCCCATAACCTCACTTAAGCCATAGATATCATATGCCTTTATATTAAGCTTTGTCTCAATTTGCTTTCGCATATTATCCGTCCAAGGTTCTGCACCACATATTGCTACTTTTAAATGTGTATTATCAATCTGGCCCGCCTCTTCAAGTACTTCTGCAATATGCAGTAGATAGGACGGAGTACAGGCAATTGCTGTTACTTTAAAATCCTGCATCAAGGTAATCAATTTCTGAGTGTTACCAGTCGACATAGGGATAACAGTAGCTCCAAGGTTTTCCGCTCCATAATGAAGACCCAAACCGCCGGTAAATAATCCATATCCATAAGCCACTTGTATAATATCATGGGAACCAACCCCTGCCATAGCAAGTACTCTTGCAACACATTCTTGCCAAATTTCAATATCTCTCCTTGTATAACCAACCACTGTTGCCTTGCCAGTTGTCCCTGAAGAAGCATGGACACGTACAATTTGCGACTGCGGTACAGCAAATAATCCAAAAGGATAATTATCCCGCAAATCTTGCTTTGTGGTAAAGGGCAATTTATGCAGATCCTCCACCCCATTAATATCCCCCGGTTCCAATCCTATTTGCTGCATTTTTTTACGGTAAAAGGTAACATTATGATAAGCCCGTTTTACCATTTTTCTTAATCTAGCACTTTGTAGATTATTAATTTGATCACGGCTCATGCACTCTTTGGTTTCATTCCATATCATACGATATATCCTCCTGCTTTATCGTTCTATTCCTTGGAGCTATAATTTATTCCTATCCTGCGTTTTATTAATAGTATGGTCTTATTCATCATAAACCTAACCATTTTAAGAGAAAAATGATTAATTAAAGGTAGTATAGCAAATGATATCGTATAGAACAAGAAAATAATGTAAAGTATTCTTTTATCTTCTAGATTAAATCAAAAAGCAACCCAGAGCATTTTCATAAAGAAAACACTCGGGTTGCTTTTACTTAATCAATCTAATGTATAGTGGTATAAAATCATAAATCATTTTATCTTATATTCAAATAATTCGCTAACAAATAGCCACTTAATACAATATAAAGCACTGCCGCAATTGGTAGTAAAATTACGAATTTAAGTTTCTTAAGTTTGTGATGAAAAACCCGCATACCTATAAAGGAGCCGATTCCTCCTCCAAGAAAAGCAAGTAGTATCAGGGTACTTTCTGGTATTCTCCATTGCCTATGAACAGCTTTGTACTTGTCAATTCCCATGCTTGCAAATCCAAGTAAATTCATAAAGCAAAGGTAAGCACCTGCAACAAAGACAATTGATTCCCTCATTATTGTTCTTCTACTTGTGTAATAGTAATTCCAAGCTCATTTAACTGCTTGTCATCAACAATATTTGGTGCTTCCGTCATGAGACAAGATGCATCTTTTACCTTAGGGAAGGCAATAACATCACGGATACTATCCTCTTTCGCCATAAGCATTACTAATCGGTCTAGACCATAAGCCAATCCAGCGTGAGGCGGTACTCCATATTTGAAGGCATCTAGCAAGAAGCCAAAACGCTCATAAGCATCTTCTTTGGCAAAGCCCAGGATTTCAAACATCTTCTCTTGAATTTCACTTTGATGGATTCTAACGGATCCTCCTCCAATTTCCGTACCATTAAGTACGATATCATAAGCTTTCGCCCTTACCTTACCAGGCTCAGAATCTAATAAATGTAAATCTTCTTCCATAGGCATAGTAAATGGATGATGCTTAGCCTTATATCTATTTTCTTCCTTAGAGTACTCAAAAAGTGGGAATTCTGTCACCCAGAGGAACTTATAATCATCTTTATTTAATAATCCTAGATTTTTGGCAAGTTCTAGTCTTAGATTGCCAAGAACATCAAATACAATTTCATCTTCATCGGCAGCAAATAATAGTAAATCACCAGGTTTACCTTCCATCGCTTTTACTAGCGCATCCAATTCCTCTTCGGTCATGAACTTTGCAAAGGAAGACTTGTAAGTTCCATCATCATTAATCGATAGATAAGCAAGACCCTTACCACCAAAATCCTTAGCTAAATTAACAAGAGCGTCAATCTTCTTTCTTGGCATTCCAGCCTGGCCGCTAGCATTGATACCTCGAACAGAACCGCCATTCTCTAATGCTCCGCTAAATACTCCAAAGCCACAATTCTTAACGACATCGGATACATTTTGTAGCTCCATACCAAAACGAATATCCGGTTTATCACTACCAAAGCGATCCATTGCCTCCGCATAAGTCATTCTCTGGATTGGAAGTTGAATATTAATACCGATACTCTCCTTAAACATCTTCTGTAATAATCTTTCGTTGACTTCCAGTACATCATCCACGTCAACAAAGGATAGCTCCATATCAATCTGTGTAAATTCCGGCTGACGGTCAGCACGAAGGTCCTCATCACGGAAGCACTTGGCAATTTGGAAATAGCGATCGTATCCGGAGCACATCAATAGTTGCTTAAATAGCTGTGGAGATTGTGGTAATGCATAGAAATTACCTGGATGAACACGGCTTGGTACAAGATAATCTCTTGCTCCTTCCGGTGTACTCTTGGTAAGCATCGGTGTCTCAATCTCTAAGAAGCCTTCGTCACATAAAAATTGACGTGTTAGATTCGCTACTTTACTTCTTAATATAATATTTCTTTGTAAATCTGGTCTTCTAAGATCTAGGTAACGATATTTTAATCGAAGATCTTCCTTTGTCTTAGAATCTGCTTCAATTGGGAATGGTGGCACCTCGGACTCCGATAGAATACGAATATCGGTTGCACGAATTTCTATGTCACCAGTTTTAAGATTCTCATTCACAGCACCGGAACGAGCTTCTACTTTTCCTGTAACAGCGATAACAAACTCGCTTCTAAGGTGCTCTGCTTTCGCAAATCCTTCACTTCCAACATCGCCTTCTTCAAATATAATTTGTAAA
This sequence comes from Clostridiales bacterium, assembly GCA_012523925.1. Lineage (GTDB taxonomy): Bacteria > Bacillota > Clostridia > Lachnospirales > Lachnospiraceae > Mobilitalea. Next base: position 13,805 of record JAAYSQ010000220.1, on the reverse strand, counting down.
AGTCCGGAACGATCTCTTAAATCAACAAAGATAATTCCGCCTTTATTCCTGCTTTTTTGTACCCATCCCATCACAGTCGCGATTTCTCCAATATTTTTATTGGAAAGTTCGGCACATCTATGGCTTCTGTGCAAGCCTTTCATTGTTTCTGCCATGGTTCTTCAATCTCCTTTATTTTCCTATCTTCTACATTAACAAATGCGTAATAAGTCGAATTTGATAAATAGCGATTTTACATACACAAGTTAATAGCATCATTTCGACATTTCTAATTTATAATTCTAATCCATTTTAGACCTTCTGTCCATAAGATTTTTATATTCCCCTATGGATACATTCATTCATAAGAAATAACTCCCTAACCTTTAGGTGGTTAAGGAGCTTGATAAAGAATTACGATATTCATTTGCGGAAACCCCAACATTCTTTTTGAATACCCTGGAGAAATGTGCAAGATCTACAAAACCGACCATCTCTGCAATATCCCCTATGCGAAGGGAAGGATCCGTTAATAATTGCTTAGCTTCTCGAATCCGTATGCCGTTTAAGATCTCAGAAAAGCTTTGGCCAACATAGCGATTCAACAATTTACTAAGATGCCATTGACTGACATAGGTTTTCTCAGCAACTTCTGAAAGAGTCAATCTATGTGAATAATTCTGCTCTATGTATTTTACAGCATTTGCAACAATAAAATTGCTTGCTTCATTATCTACTAAATTGACATTTGATTTTTCCTTTAAATCATTTAACGGTAAAATATTTTTCCCCTTTAAATTACTTATCATAATTTCAATTGCTTCCTTTAATTCCTCAATGCAGGAAGGCTTAAGTAAGTACCTGGTAACGCCTAGGTTAATTGCTTTTTGTGCAAACTCAAACTTACGATAACCTGTAAGTATACTAATCTCCATATCAGGGAACTCGGTATTAAGTGCTGCAATCATGGTCAGACCATCTAAATCAGGCATAGATATATCTGTAATTACAATATGCGGATGCTGCTGCCGAATGATATCCAATCCCTCTAATCCATCATTGGCAGTAGCCACAATTCTACAATCGTAATCCCCCCAGGGAAGCATCCTAGAAATGCCTTCTACGATAATAGGTTCATCGTCAATAATTACAACCTTATACATATACTTTCTCCCTCCCAAGCTACCCTTTCAAAGCACCAGCAGTTAACCCCTTAATAATATTCTTTTGTAGAAATATATATACAATTAAAACAGGAATTATGATAATCGTAATGGACGAAGCCATTAAACCATAATCTGTTCCATATTTCGAACTTATTTCATTTAAAAGTGCACATACTGGATATTTAATTCTTCTTCGAATCATAATGAGCTGTGTAAATAGGTCGTTATAAGACCATAGAAAGCAAAAGATTGCCACAGTAGATAAAGCCGGTTTGCTTAATGGTATTATAATTCTGGTAAATACCTGTCTTACACCGGCACCTTCCATATAAGCCGCTTCCTCCATCTCCAAGGGGAGCCCCCTTAGAAATCCCATTAAAACTACTGTTGCAAAACTCAAGTTTCCTGCAACCTGTGGCAGGATTACACTCAATGGTTTATTTAACAAATTAGCCTGCGACATCATACGAAATACTGGTATAATGGTCGAAAACACTGGAAACATAAGGCTGGCTATAATTAGTGAATTGATAAATTCTTTGCCCCTAAATTTATAGCGGGTCATTGCAAAGGCCATCATACTCGCAATGATCATTACTGCTATTGTAACACTTCCCGAAATAATAAAGCTATTCTTATATGCTACTAAAATATTTAAATTATCAAATGCATTGGCATAATTTTCAAAAGTAAACTCAATTGGTAAGGAAAACGATGAATTAATTACCTCTCTTGATGGTTTAAACGAATTATTGATTACCCATACAAAAGGAAAAACAGTTGTAATTCCCCATAACCCGAGAATAATATATAGAATTAAATTTATGAAACTAAACTTCTTTTTTTGTTTTGATCTCATTGACATATCAACACCCCCGCTTACAAATTATCATCCGGCTTTACAATTCTGGATACTACTTTAGAAACGACCACACCTAATATAACGATGATTAATGCTAATGTAGAACCATAATCAATATTGCTGATTAAAAAGGTTTGCTCATACATATAGGTACCCAAAAAATGTGTTAATCCCTGGGGGGCTCCCTTAGGAACAATAACCCATGGTAAATCAAATACTTTTAAGGCACCCGTAACCGCCAAAGTAATACAAGTACACATTACCCCTCTTACCATAGGAATTGTTATATACCAAACTTGTTTTAATCGCGAACATCCATCTATGGATGCTGACTCATAAAGTTCTTCTGGTATAGCGCTGATACCAGTTAGAATAATGACAAAGTAAAATCCAACATAGCTCCATATCGTAGGAATTGATACCATAATAAAGGCAAGTTCCGGAGCAAGCCAATTAATCGGTTCTTTATCTAAAGCTAGCATGAGCTGGTTTAGCATTCCCCCGTTGTAGTTGTAAAACAATTTAAATAATAACCCAATTGCCGTTGCAGATATTACAATAGGAAAAAAATAAACGGTCCGAAAGATTTGCTGTCCTTTCTTAATCATGCTGACCATAACCGCTAGAATAAAAGCAATTCCTACTTGAAAGATGACTGCCAATACCATCATTTTTAATGAATTAGCAATGGCAATCTTAAGTTTAGGATCACTTAATAGTTTCGTATAGTTATCAAATCCAATAAAATTCCACTCTTTCCCTGGTATTTTCACTACGGAAGTCATATCATAAAAGCTATTCATGATATTTTCAATAAATGGTATGTAGAGAAATACAATCATTAATAGTAATCCCGGTAATAAAAATATGAATAAAGGTGATTTCTTTTTATAAATCATTGACTTCTCGCCTTCCTTTAATTTTAACTGTGGGTGTCGTAAGTATAAATTCGTAAAAATTATAGTTAGCAAAGGAGAGGGGCGGATCTAAGACCCCCTCTCCTTAATGCAATATTACTACCTAGCGTTAATCTGTAATACTTCGTTTAACAGATCTTCCGCGGTTCTAGCTCCTGTGGATACATCAACAATACCTGCTACTAATGTATTATAAGCCTCTTGAGAGATTCTAGAGTCAGTAGGAGATGAAATCGATGTTGCAGCGCTACTATATTCCAAGCCTGAAATACCAAGTGATGTCATACTTTCAATCGGTTCCACTTTAGCAGCCGCTTGGCCATTACCTCCCCAATATTTTGTAACTGCTTCACTATTCGTATGCGCCATTACAAATTTAACAGCTGCATCTCTTTTATCTGGATCTTCCCATGCTTTCTTAGTAATATAGAAACCAGAGGAAATTCCACCAACCATAAATCCAGGTTGTGCTTTACCGCCAGGAATTACAGGGAAGGAGCAAAGTACAGTGTTCTCTTGATCTGGAATTCCTCCTGCATACCAAGATCCATCTAACTGCATTGCAGCTTGCTTGTTCTTAAATAACTCGCCAGCAAAATCATTATCAATGGTATCCGTATCTACCGGAAATGCACCTAAGTCACGTAAAGTTTTGAACATTTCAAGTCCTTTACACCAATCTTCTGGAGCAGTTTCTGGAACAGATGTATAGCTTTCTGGTCCAGCTGCTGAAAGCATTAAGAATTCAATCCAATAATGAGGTACATTGTTAAGTGATACTGCGATTGGAATAATATCATTGGCCTTAAATGTATCAATAGCAGTTAATAATTTATCCCAATCAGTAGGTAAGTCTAGTCCATATTGATCGAACAAATCTTTATTGCAGAATAAGCCTTCCCAGTAACCGGTAGTAGGAACCGCTCTTTGCACTCCGTCCGGATTCTGTGCCGCTATTAAAGCAGCCAGCAGAGTATCTTTTGCATAATCAGGATATTCTGCTTTGATTTCTTCAATAGATACAAACTTATCTGCTGCTAATACATCACTAGCATTGGCATCTGTAAAATACTGAATGACATCTGGTTCATTACCAACTGCAAAATCTGCAGCAACTTTTGTTTTCCAATCTTGATCTGCTGATTGAGAATCATCTTCTATCGTTATGTAAGGATAATCTTTCATGAATTGTTCGCTAATTGCTTGATAATTTTCTGCATTGGGGTCCGTACCACCATGCATGGAAACCGTTGTTAATGTTACCGGATTAGGAGTATCCGCTTGATCTGGTGTAGTCTCTTCACCTGATTTATCTCCTCCATCGTCCTTGCTGTCTTCTACTTTATTTTGTGGTGTATCCGTATCCGTCTGCTTGGCATCTTTCCCACAAGCTGCTAACAGAGACATCACTAAAACAAAGGTAAGAATGAGTGATAGCAATCTTTTTACTTTTTTCATAAAATAGTCCTCCTTATACAATAATTATAATCCCACAAGAGTATTTCTTTTCTTTATGTGGTTCAATATTATTATATAATCAAATATTATAAAAAGCATTGGCTCAACTTGATATTATTTGTTCATTCTTGCTATATTATTAATAATGGTTATGTTGATATTGCTTTATTAAAGCACTATTTCAGTTTATTACGTATGGATTTTGTTATATTATTATTAACCTTATTTTGATCCATGTTATAAGGTATAACTATCGTTGATGCCGTTTCTCCTTCAGCGATCGGCTGAATTGTAAGTCCATATTCATTCCCATAGATTAATTTTATTCGTTCATTCACATTTCGTATCCCTAGCGATTTATGCTTGATCTTCCCATTTTCTTCTTGGTTAACGCCGTTTAATAAAGCTTCAACTCGCTTAATATCATCCTCTGTCATATTTTTACCAGTATTAATAATTTGTAATAATACATTCTGATTCTCTTTAAATATTTTAATCTGTATTGTGCCATTCTTAACCTTTTCAACCCCATGAACTACAGCATTTTCAATTAAAGGCTGAAGTATCAGTTGAGGAACTTGCAATTGTAATAAATCCTGATCAATTTGTTTTTCCACCTTGAGTCGTTTCCCAAATCGCATAGAAACTATATAAAGATAAGCCTCAACGCATCGTAATTCTTCCGATAGATCGATGAGTTTTCTATTCGATCTATCCATACTATAATTAAGCAATGTTCCTAAGGCTTCGATCATTTTTGATACTTTTATATCTCCAGCCATTCTAGCCTGCCAATTCATCATCTCCAATGTGTTGTTAAGGAAATGAGGATTTATCTGGGATTGTAACGCCATAATTTTGGCATCTTTTCTAGCAATCTGTTCATGATATGCAAAGTCAAACAAATACTTTATTTCTGAGGACATCTGGTTAAATGCAATCATTAATAAATTAAATTCTAAATTCGGCATAGGCTCCCCTTCAATTTGCACTCCAAGATCTCCCTGTTCTATGATTTTGGTAGCTGCAATCATTCTACTCATTGGCTTTGAAATATGGTGTGCAATGAAATAAAGCATATAGATAAATACAGGTATAATAATTAACATAATAACAAACATGACAAAATAAAGATTTTTTAACTCTGAAAAGATAACATCATCATTAGAAATCAAGATAGACCCTATGTGAAAATCATCGCACTTTTGTTGATACAGTAAACCGGTAAAAGGCTTATCATTTACTTGAATAATTTTGCGATTAATCTGCCTAGAATATTGCTTGGATAGTTCTTTTAAGATATTACTTTGCTCCTCCTCTTTAAGCCGTCCGTCATAAGAAATTATTGATGATGTATCATTAATATAAAAACCCAATTCGTAATCCTTATTTAACATAAATCCATCGATTAATTTATCCTTATTTAATTCCAATACCAGTGTCCCGAACTTTGTATAATTGGTTGTCGTATAAAGATTACGAATAATATAGATTCTTCCATCAATTATTCGAACATGTGCATCCGAAGTCTCCTTACTTGTAATGTTCTGAGCAACCTCTTCAACATTATTCTTGTAAATATCGATGTAGTTATTATCTTTTCTAGATGTATAATAAATACGATCTGGCTCATCGCTAAGATAGAATACTGAAATAATAAAACGATTATCATTATAGAACCGACTCTTTAGATTACCAGTGATTTCTCGGTATAACTCCGCTCGATCAATATCCTCAGAGATATAGTTTCTCCATGCTTTTTCAATCACTTGTTCGTAGGATGTTTTCTTAGAAATATCAATAGACTCGTATATACGTTGTGAACAAAAATAGGTGAAGTTTTTTAGACTTTCTTCCATTAAGGTGGTTGTTTTCTTAATAATATTATTGCGATAAAACATAATCATAAAAAAGCATAGTAATAGAACCGGTATAATCCATATAATAACCACTAGAAAAAGCAATCTTCTTCTTAGTGATATACTTGTTTTGAATGAATTACCCGGTTCTAATTCTGTGTCGCTCGTATGAAGATCTTTACCGCCCTCTTCAGCCCTTCGGTTTATGAAAAAGCCCATCTTTTTTTCTTTTCGCTCCATTCCCCATACCCCCATATAGCAAAATGTTACTGTATAATTTAGTCCCCCTTAATTACAGAGCAATTTCCTCTTATATATAAAATATAGGTAAAAAGGGTTATCTTTTAGATAACCCTTAACTTAATACTATTTTACCATTTCTTTGTAATATATGCAAAATATCATTTTGCTTTTTATAAACTTTTAAACTTTATGTTCACTTGAATTTAAGCCGAGAAATTTCTCCGTGATATCACATAAGTTTTGCACTTCCTCTTCCTCAGGCATTTCGCAGAATATTCTTAACAATGGCTCTGTACCAGAAAATCTAATCACCATCCAACCACCATTGCTAAAATAAAGTTTGCATCCATCAAGATATGATATCTTACGAATCTCATATGGAAAGTCTGGAAGTAACTTATCTACTAAGACCGTTTGAAAAATTACGTTTTTCTTTTCAATATCAAAATGATAATCTTTCTCCTCTATATAATAACAGCCAAATTCTTGATGAATTTCACTCATAATCTCTGAGAGTTTTTTCCCAATTACGGCAAGCATCTCTACTAATAGAGTAGCTGCATAAATCCCATCTTTTCCTTTAATATGGCCACGAACAGCCAATCCACCAGAGGATTCTCCTCCGATGAGTGCATTTGTTTCATTCATTTTTGATGAAATATGTTTAAAACCAACGGGTACTTCATAGCATTTCTCGCCAAAGCTTTCGGCCACTTTGTCAAGTAGATGTGTAGTTGCTATATTTCGAACCACAGCCCCTCTCCATCCTTTATACTTTACAAGGTAATAATAGAGTAACACCAAGATATCATTCGGATGAAGGAACTTACCCGTATCGTCAATGACGCCAATTCGATCCGCGTCCCCGTCTGTGGCGATGCCAATGTCAAGATTATGATCAATTACACGGTTTTGCAAACTTCTTAAAGTAGCAGCAGATGGAGATGGTAATTTACCTCCAAATAGTGTATCATGCCGATCATGAATGGTATCAACATGGCACCTTGCGGTAAGCAGAATTGTTTTTAGTGAAGTTTCACTAACACCGTACATCGGATCCAGTGCTATTCTTAAACCCTTATCGCGTATCGCCTGCATATCTACTCGATTCACTATGGCGTCGATGTATTCATTTAATGGATTAATCTCATGGATAAGACCTTTTGCCTTTGCTTTTTCATAATCCATACCGATAACTTCTGCATCATCTACACCAGCGATATAATTTTCAATTTCTTGCGTCTGCATTTCGTCTGCATCACATCCACCATAGGTAAACACTTTTATCCCATTGTAAATAGCCGGATTATGACTGGCTGTTACCATCATTCCATAGGGTAACTTATGATGCATCACGTAGTGCATGATCATTGGAGTAGGAGATGATCGGTTTATTAAATATGCCTCAATTCCTTCCCCAGCAAAGATTTCCCCTGCCCATCGCATTGCTTCTTTTGATAGAAAACGACGATCATACCCAAGTACGATTCCTTTATCAGTTACTCCTTCATCTTTCATCTTCATTGCCAAACCCTTGGAAAGCTTCTGGATATTGGCTTTGGTAAATCCGTCTCCAATCACCGCTCTCCAACCGCCGGTTCCAAACTTTATCATTTAGGTAGCCTCCTTACGATTGCCCATAATTACAATAACTTCATTCTCGCTGCCTTTTGGCTGTACATCGATACGATCTACATTGGTGCCGTTTAATTGAATCGACTGGACCCCCTTCATGACTTTGTCTGGATTCAGGACTGTAATATTATAGAAGGCTCCCCTCCATTCACGACGAACCGTAAACTTTTCCCATTCTGCTGGTATGCAAGGATCAATCCGTAGAGAATCTAATTCAGGGCGAATGCCAAGAAGATACCTTGTAGCTGAAAAATATGCCCATCCTGCGGTTCCAGTCATAAAGGGATGTCTTGCACGGCCAAAGGCAGTATGATCCTTACCTACAATAAATTGACAATAAGAATAGGGTTCCGCCTCTCGTATCTCAATCTTATCATTTTGATAATAAGGACATAGTGCATCATAAAACTTCATCGCACGATCCCCACGACCTAATATACATTCTGCTGCCCAAGCCCATGGATTTGGGTGACTAAAGATTGCACCATTTTCCTTTAAACCTGGATAAACCCTGGTTACAAATCCTATATCATCATCGGGTACTGTATAAGAAGGACCATTTAGCATAATTCCATAAGGTGTATATAGATAGTGATCAACGGAATCCATAGCCATTATTCCTCTTTCTTTAGTTGCCAGACCAGAAAGTACCGCCCAGGCATTAGATTCTAGATGGATTTTCCCTTCTTTGTCTTCACTGGTGCCAATCTTTTTGCCATTCTTTGTAATACCTCGAATGTACCATTCTTTATCCCAAAGTACTTTCTCGCAGGTTTCTTTGACCCTAGCCTGCATGGAAGCATATTTGGTGACATCTTCCTTGCGTCCTAGATAAGTTGCTACTTCAATGAAATTCCCTAAAGCCCAATAATGAAGGAAGGAAACCATGGCACTTTCTCCACCGCCAAGATTTAAGCAGTCATTCCAATCCGCTCTTAGGCCCTTACATATACCATTTGCTCCGATTTGTTCGTCTGAAAAATCAAGTATTCTAGTCATATGCTCATAAACCGTTCCACTACCACCATCGGCATAGGTTATCACTTCATCCAGAAAAGATAGTTCGCCGGTCTCCTTAACATATTCAACAATAGCACTAACTAGCCAAAGAGCGTCATCAGAACATGCTTGATCAATTCCATGGATAATATCATCTTTATTAGGCTCAGGTATAACAGTAGGTGACTTAAATGGCTTTACTTCCTTGTCAGGTTCAAACCACTCCGGCTGGAATAAATGAAGGCCATAGCCTTTGGATACTAATGCCCGCAACAATTCCATAATTCTCTGACGGCATTTCCTTGGGTTTGAATGAGGAATTGTCATTGCATCCTGCGCTGTATCCCTATATCCAAGACCTGTTCTACCACCAACCTCTATAAAAGAGGCAAATCTAGAAAACATTACGTTAATCTCCGCTTGATATAAATTCCATTGATTAATCAAGGTATTCATTCCATCATTCGGTGTACTTATCTGAAATTTTTCAAGTTTTTTCGTCCAGAAATCCGCTAATTGCTGGAATGCAATATCTACATTGCCTAGATCCGAATATTTGCTTCGGATTTTCTCCCCTGCTTTACGATTTCCTTCACCTAACATAAATACAATACGCATTTCTTCGCCTGGTTTTAAAACTAACTTTTTATGTAAAGTTCCACAATGATTATTCCCCTTTTCAAAACTACCGCTGCAATTCCCTTTCTCAACAGCAATCGGATTATCTTCTGTGCGATAAAGTCCAATAAATTTATCCCGCAAACAATCAAATCCATCCGGCATTACATTTGCAGTAAAATACTGATACCCAAACTCCTCATAGAATAAATCATGCTCAATAATACCATCTTCATAGGAAGAGCCAGCCGCATAATTACTCATCTGAAAATTTTGATTATCCATGTCAATATGATGATATGAAAATTCACAATATGAAAATATACTTAAACTTCTTTCTTTTGTATCTGCATTCTGTATCTTGACATCCCATAATTCAACTGGGTCATCGATAGGTATGAATAGAGTTTGTTCAGCTTTTATATTGCTATATTCACATAGATATTTCGTATAGGATAAACCATGGCGACACTGATACTTCGCCTCCTCTAGCGACTTCCCCACCGGCTGCCAAGAAACACTCCAATAATCGCCTGTCTCATCATCCCTAAGGTATACATAATGCCCCGGCCGATCCATTGGAATACTGTTGGCGCGAAAGCGTGTAATCCGGTGATATTGTGGAGATTTATAGAAGACATAGCCTCCTGCCGTATGGTTAACAACGGCACACATATCTTTAACTCCTAAGTAATTTGTCCATGATGTAGGTAAATCCATTCTCTCAATTACATATTCCCTATGATCATTATCAAAGTAACCATATTGCATTATAAACAACACCCCAATCTATGTATGATAAGATAATTATACCGTTGTCTGTGAAATGAATGGTATTGCTAGGGATGTCAATATTTGATTTATATTGTTATTTGTCTAAATTAATTAAAATAACAGTTCAGGCCTAATTAACAATGTGAACATTGCCTGACTTAAAAAATCCTCTTGACACATCTGGAAATTTGCCGTATAGTATTACTAATTTAATTTTCGGTAGGGATTGATTAGCAATTCATATCGAAAGCAATTGAATATAGATGCATATAAATCTATGCATAAGTAAAAAGCAATGATAAGAAAAAGTAGCAATTATGAAGACTTACAGAAAGATGCCGGTTGATGAGAGGCTCATGGATAATAATTGTGAATACATCTTGGAGCTTCGCACCGAACAGTAATCTAAGTAGGATGCGACGGGAACCTGCACCCGTTATAGTGCTAAAGTATCTTATTGATCCTATTGATCATAACGTACTTGATAAGGTAAGTAATGTGAGTTACTTATAAACTTAAGGTGGTAACACGAGATGATATCTCGTCCTTTTGGAAACAAAAGGGCGAGTTTTTTTATACCTTCTTTCATGCTTAGCTTATTTCTTAATTAAAAAATATTAGGGGAGATGTGAATTATGTTAAAAGCAAATGAACAATTTCGTATTATAACAAAAGGCGTTCAAACTTTAGTTAACAAGGAAGAACTACTGGCAAAACTAGAGAGGTCCTGTCAGTTAAACAAACCATTGATTGTAAAATTAGGGCTAGATCCTTCCGCGCCGGACATTCATCTAGGTCATGCCGTTGTCCTTAGAAAAATGAAACAAATGCAAGATTTAGGCCATAAGATTATCATTGTTATTGGAGACTTTACAGGTAAGATAGGCGACCCAACCGGTAAAGCGAAAGGACGGGTAGCACTAAGTGAGGAAGAAATAAAAGAAAATGCAGCCACCTACTGTGATCAGATATTTAAAATATTGGATAAAGATAAGACCGAGGTACGTTTTAATAGTGAGTGGCTTGCAAAACTAACTTTAGAAGATGTTGTTAAACTTGCTTCTACTACCACGGTAGCAAGAATGTTGGAGAGGGATGATTTCCAAACTAGATACCAGAATCAAGTTCCTATTGGGATTCATGAGTTCTTCTATCCATTAATGCAAGCTTATGATTCCATCATATTAAAAGCCGATATTGAATTAGGTGGAACGGATCAGACCTTTAATATCCTGATGGGTAGAACATTGCAGAAGGCGATGGATCAAGAACAGCAGGTTGCCATGTTCATGCCCATTTTGGAAGGCTTAGATGGCATCCAAAAAATGAGTAAAAGTCTTGGTAATTACATCGGTATTGACGAACCAGCAGAGGTAATGTTTAAGAAGGTCATGGAAGTTCCCGATCAGTTAATTATCCGTTACTTTGAGTTAGCGACTGACGAACATCCTGATGAAATCGATAAAATCAAAGAACAGCTGGAGAATGGCGTAAATCCTCGTGACGTCAAATTTAACTTGGCGAAAATTATTACCGGATTATACCACAGTGAAGATGATCTTAAGAAAGCAATGGATTTCTATAATACTGCTTTTACTAAGAAAGCAATTCCTGATGAAATACCCGAGCTGATCATCGACCTTGAAAATGATACCTTAAATGACATTATTCCTGCATTGATAAAGTTAGACTATGTTAATAGTCGTAGCGAATTTATTCGTCTTTTAAGGCAAGAAGGTGTAAGGCTAAACGGTGAAAAGCTAACGGTGGGAGACTTGGACCATGTATTAATCTGCAATGATGTATTAAAGATAGGGAAGAAGAAGTTCATTAAGATTATTAAGTAAATGTTTTGGAAATAAAAAAGCTGTCTATCGTAACTCCCATTACGTAAGACAGCTTTTTATATACACCTTTTCTATAATTTAGGTGTCTGATTTATTCAATTAGATTAGAGAAAATATTCTACTAATTTATCCAGTGCAACCTCTGTTTGCTCTCCGGTTTCCATATTCTTAACTCTAGCTGTATTATTGGAAAGTTCATCTGCACCAATGATTACCGTATTCTTTGCACCAATCTTATTGGCATATTTCATCTGAGCTTTGACACTTCTATCCAGATAATCCGTCTCAACGATGACTCCTGCATTCCGAAGTTGATGAACAATCTTATATGCGGATGCTTTCGCTTCTTTTCCAAGAATACCTACATATAGCTGTATAGATGGTTCCTGCTCCAATTCTACTCCTTCAGCCTCCAACTCATTAATAATACGTTCGATACCAAATCCAAAGCCTACTGCTGGAATATCTTGCTTCTCATCTATCTCATGAATAAGTCCGTCATATCTACCGCCACCGCAGAGGGTAAAACCATCTGCATTAACAAATTCAAATACAGTCTTGGTATAGTAATCCAAACCTCGAACAATTCCAGTATCAACTTGATAAGAAATACCAAGCTCATTTAGCAAGCTTTGCAATTCATCGAAATGTGACTTACATTCATCATCTAGGTATTCTATTGTTCTTGGTGCATCCTTAACAATCTCATTGCATGACGGAACCTTGCAATCAAGAACACGCAAGGGATTCTTCTGCATTCTTTCCTTACAGGTAGAACATAAGTGTTCTTCATGTTGCCTTAGGAAGGTAAGAAGGGCTTCATTGTATGTTTTTCTACAATTCTTACAGCCAATGCTATTAATATGGAGGTTTGCCCCCTTTAGTCCGATATCTTTCATGAACTCAGTTAACAAAGTAATCAGTTCCACCTCAGCCAATGGACTAGCTGATCCGAAGAATTCTATACCGAACTGATGATGTTGACGAAGTCTTCCACTTTGCGGATTCTCATAACGAAATGCCTGTGTAATATAAAACAATTTCGTTGGTTGACTCTCTGCAAATAGGCCATTTTCTAGATATGCCCGAACAGCGCCTGCAGTACCTTCTGGTTTTAATGTAATACTACGATGTCCTTTATCCTCAAAAGTGTACATTTCCTTTTGAACAACATCTGTTGTCTCACCGACACCTCTTTGAAAAAGTATCGTATGTTCAAATGCTGGTGTTATAATTTCCTTTATATTATAAGCCTTGCATATTTTTCTAGCTGCTGCTTCGATGATTGTACGTTTGTGCATCTGAGCACCGTACCAGTCCTGTGTTCCCTTCGGTCTCTGTGTTATCATAATAACCCTCCCTACTTCTATAATATGAATAATTATTTAACAATTAAAAATAAGTAAAATGACAAAATCTTATTCCGATATCGAAAGTTTATAAATCTG
>JAAYSQ010000034.1 GCA_012523925.1 Clostridiales bacterium | reverse complement strand
TCCTTCATAACTAATATGATGTCTGCTTCACGGATTGTGGACAGGCGATGGGCAACTATAAAACTTGTTCGACCTTGCATTAGTCTTGCAAATGCTTCCTGGATTTTGATTTCGGTTCGGGTATCGATGGAAGAGGTGGCCTCATCTAAAATTAACATTGGTGGTAAACAAAGCATAACCCGGGCAATACTGAGCAATTGCATTTGTCCCTGAGAAAGACTTCCTCCATCTTCACCGATTATAGTGTCATAACCATTAGGTAAGCGCTTGATAAAGTTGTGAGCATGAGCGGCCTTAGCAGCGCTAATAATTTCATCATCCCTTGCATCTGGTTTGCCCATAGCAATATTATCCCTAATAGTTCCAGATTTTAACCAAGTATCCTGCAATACCATGCCATAGTTCTCCCTTAAAGTTTTTCGCGTAATATTGCGAATGTCTGTTCCTTCCACCTTGATACTGCCGGAATTAACGTCATAGAAACGCATAAGGAGATTAATTACGGTGGTTTTACCACAACCGGTTGGTCCAACAATAGCCACACGCTGGCCTGGTTCTACTTTCAAATTGAAATCTCGAATCAGAGGGCGTTCTGGAACATAGGAGAAAGCCACCTCTTCAAGAGTGATATTACCATTTGCATTTTTAAGTTTGACTGCATCCTCAGCATCCGGAATTTGAGGTTCTTCTTCTATTAACTCAAAAACACGGCCTGCACAGGCGAGGGCGTTCTGAAGTTCTGTGATTACACCTGAGATTTCATTAAAAGGCTTTGTGTATTGGTTAGCATAACTTAGAAAACTGGTGAGTCCACCTACTGTCATCACACCGCCGACAGCACCGCCGATGGCTGCTATGGCACCTGCAAGGGCTACTGCTGCATATACTAAATTATTGACAAAACGGGTGCAAGGGTTTGTCAGTGAGGAAAAGAAAACGGCTCGAAGCGAGCATTTTTCTAATCTATGATTTATTTCATCAAAGTTTTTTACCGCTTCATCCTGGTATGAAAATGCCTGAACTGTTTTTAGATTACCAATCATCTCGTTAATGAGAGCTGTTTGCTCACCACGGGTTTCTGACTGTAGCTTAAACATGGAGTAAGTACGCTTAGCAATAAAGTCAGCAATAAAGAGAGAAAGCGGTGTAAGGAAGACTACAATAAGAGTAATCTTAATATTAATGGTCAGCATAAAAACCAGAGTTCCGATAATTGTAATAATACCAGTAAATAGCTGTGTAAAGCCCATAAGAAGTCCATCTGCAAACTGGTCAACATCAGCAATCACACGGCTTACAATTTCGCCATGGGAATGGGCATCGATATATGAAAGTGGTAGTACTTCAATTTTTCGAAAGGCTTTTTTACGAACATCGCGTACAACTTGGTAAGTAATGTTGTTATTAATAATGTTCATCATCCATTGCAGTATAGCTGTAATACCGATAATAATGCCGATCTTAAGAAGAATCCTAGCTACCGCTTCAAAATCCACATTGTTCGGTCCTATAATGAAATCAATTGCATTACCTATGAGAATAGGTATATATAATGTTAATGCTACCGTGGCTG
>JAAYSQ010000219.1 GCA_012523925.1 Clostridiales bacterium | reverse complement strand
TGAAAGGATATTCATCTGCAGAAACAGCCAAAATCATGGATAAAAAGGAAGGTACGGTTCGTGTTATACAATATAGGGCAATTAAGAGGCTGGCGCAGATATTAAAGGAAGCAGATTATAAAGGAGGAATCCATTTTGAATAATGAAGATAGAAAATTATCAAAATATATTGACCAATTAAATCTGGAAAAAACACCAGTAGAGCATAGACATCCTGAGAACAACTCGGAAGAATATCAGCAATTGATGGCAATAGTTCGAGAAGTTCGTACTCTTAAAGAACCAGAATTTCCGGATGAGGAATATCCAAAGAGGTTGGTAGCAAATTTACAAGAAGGGGGATATTCAAAACAAAGTAAAGTAAGAGGACAGAAATTTAAAAAGCTTTGGATTGGTACCGCAGCGGTAGTAGCAGCGGCTGCAGTAATGGTTTTCTCATGGAATGCTTTACTTTTTAAGGATGATACTAATATTGTGTACGCAATGGAGCAGGCCTTGGAGAAGGTAAAAGCATACCATGGCATATTAGAGATTGTTGAAAGGAATGAACTTGGGGAAAAAATGACGCAAGCCCGAAGGGAAGTATGGGCGGATAAGGATGGTAATTACTATGTAAAAGAGTTGGAAGGTTTCTTAGAAGGGTTAATTACGATTAATAATGGTAAGAGTAAGTGGCAGATCCATCCTGATAAAGAAGTTGCCTACCTATTTGAAACATTTCCGGATCCTTATCGTTTTACTTTTGAATTAGGTGAGGAGATTGAGGATATTAAAAATGCCCTCACGGTAAAGGAAATAGGAGAAGAGATAATATCCGGTAGAGAAACGATTCTCTTAGAGGTAATCCCAGATGGCGGTCAAGCTTATCATCTATGGATTGATAAAGATACTGATCTTCCCTTGCAGAGACAATCTGCTATGCAGAACTCAATACAATATAAGGTAAAGTATACTGAGATTGAGTTCCATGAAGTTATACCAGAATCATTGCTATCATACAAGTTACCAGAAGGATATGAGGCGATTGATACTCGTTTTGAGCAGACTGTAAGTACTATAGAGGAAGCGGAAGATATTGTCGGATTTTCGCCGATTATTCCAGAGGTGCCAGAAGCCTATCGTTTATCCTGGATTTCGGTGAAAATAGATACTCTTGCGGTGAAGTTTAGTTATAATATGACAGATAGCATATCTAACAGCATATCTGATAGCAATGCTAATAGCCAAAGTCAAGTTGTGATCCTACAATCTAAAGCAGAAAATCCCTTTATAGTGGATTCAAACGCAGTCTTAGGAAAGGTAGGAGAGAACAAGGCAGAAATATTGACATCACAAGGGGCATATTCAATCCGCTGGCAGGAGGCAGGATATGAGTATACCGTCCTTGGCAATATTACCTTGGAAGAACTATCTTCCTTTGTCAAAGGGCTTACGGGCAATGAAATCATACTACCTAATAAAGAGAATACATTTACTCCTCAGATAGAGGTAGAAGTGGATTTAATTGTTGAAGAGAATGAGCAGAAAAGTGTGGATGCTGGACATTCTCCATGGAGGTTGGATCCTGCTTTTGTAACACAGGTATTTGCAAGTTTGTTGTTATCTCCGGAAGGTATCGTAGGCGATTATCCGATTGACTATGAGGATATTCAAATCATTGAGAATAACGGCATACAAGCCATAGCACAAATCGAAAATGAGAATTCTATCGCAAGGAAGGTTTACCTTGAGAGATTAATCCGACAGGATGAAAGTGGAATATGGACTGTAATCGGCTATGACTTGGCTGAGTAACCCAGTTTAATTAAAATAATACGAAAAATACTAAAATCAATTATGGATGAACTACTTATTCAAAAGAGTATCTTTGGACAAATGGAGATTACCATAGGAGTAGGTAATGTAGAAGAGTCGATTGATCATCTGAAAGATTCCTTTGCGAGTGCAATGCTCGCCGTGGAAGAGCGGCTAATAAAAGGGACAGGCATATTAATTGAAGGGGTAGAGACAATCAATGCTCGTCAATTCTCTAGTAGAATTTTATCAGAAATCAATAAAGAAATGGAAGAAGCATTAGACGTACTAAATAAGGAAAGAGTTATCTCATTGCTACAGTGTTTAAAGGATGAAATATCAGCAGAGCCGAATATCTGCGGCTGCGATGCATTCAAGCTTTGCCTTGATGTTTGCCATATGTATCTTGATCTTCTTCGATTTAATCAACTAGACATTGGAGATAGGGAGGAGTTTGCAGATCGTTTTGAATTCTATGCAAAACGGTGCGTATCCATTGATGAAATTATGCAATACTTAGAAACTCTGATTAGTAAATCTCTGGATAAAATATTTGAAGATAGAAAACAGAAAGATGCAAGGCCTATACGCATGGCCAAACAGTATATTATGGAGCATTATAACAATCCGATTACACTGGAGGAAGTAAGTAGTTTAGTGGGATTTAGCGCATCCTATTTTAGTACTCTATTTAAGAAGGAAAGTGGGATAAATTTTCAAGAATATCTTTCAAAGGTGCGAATGAATCAGGCCAAAGAATTGTTAAAGCAGACGAATATGAATATTGCAGAGATTTGTGAGCAGGTTGGGTATAGTGATTTAAAGCATTTTGTTAAAAGTTTTAAGAAAGCAACTGGTATAAAGCCAAATGAATATAGAAAGCTATATTCCTAATAGGAGGGCCGCTATGAAAAATAGGAAGACGAGATATATTACTTATCGTATTCGAATTGCATTTACTATATTTACTATTTTCACCTCCCTATTAATCCTCATGTCTGCCGTGGCAACAACCATTTTTGATATGATCTATCTTTATATAACATTAATAAGTGCAATATTGTTTGCATTATTTTTATATTGGGGTTATCGGTGGATTTATAAACCTTATAAAAAGAATTTAAAAATATTACAGCTATTTATTCATGGTTATACTTTACATGGGGATTCTGAGATCATCATATCCCCGGAAGTAGAAGGAGCTATGACCAAATTTAAAGAGATGATGAATACCAATGAATTAATCAGTGTTTCTAAAAAGCAAGCACAGTTTTTGGCGTTACAGAATCAAATTAATCCCCACTTTCTATATAATTCCTTAGAAGGTATTCGGGGAGAAGCCTTAATGGCTGGATTAGATAGTGTAGCCGAGATGACTGAGGCATTATCCACCTTCTTTAGATACACAATATCCAATGTGGAGCACCTGGTTACTTTGGAGGATGAACTGACTAATATTGAGAACTATTACATAATTCAGCAATATCGTTTTGGCAAACGGCTAAACCTTAGTATCGAGATAGAACCGGAAGAGGAAGCAATTGTTATGCAATATAAGCTTCCGAAGCTAACTTTACAACCGATTGTTGAAAATGCAGTTTATCATGGTATTG
>JAAYSQ010000218.1 GCA_012523925.1 Clostridiales bacterium | reverse complement strand
TTCACTTGTTTTAGCTTGACTTATTCGATTAGTCCATGTATTGCTCCACATTATCTGGTGTAATAATAATATGTGGCTTACGAATATATTTTCCATCAATCAGCTCTATATTTTCTGGAAGCGGTTCCCCAAAAGCGAGGGAGTAAGCCAGCTCCACGATTCCTTCCGCTTGCCCTTTAGCATCATTGTAAACTGTACCAATCATATCCCCATTCTTCACTGCCTCAAGTCCAACTTTGGTTCCGTCAATCCCAACAACAATTGGATAATCGACAATCTCTTCTTTCTTAATGGCATCAATCGCTCCAAGGGCCATATCATCATTATTGGCAATAACAATTTCAATTTCCTTACCGACATCATTTTTAAGCCATTGTGACATCTTTGTCTCTGCTTGCGCACGAGTCCAATTCGCTATCTCATCCCCTACTTTTTCTACAGCAATTCCCGATTCTATAATCGTATTGATGACACATTCCGTACGTATCAATGCATCTTGGTGACCTGGTTCCCCTTCCAGTATTACATATTGCAAGATACCATCCTTGTTTTTATCGACTTTGTCAAAGTTCTTTTCGCAATAGTCAACGACTATTTGCCCCTGCATAATTCCAGATTCTAAAGCAACCGCTCCAACATAGAATAATTTGTTCCATCGCTGAAGATCCTTCTCCACGAGTTCACGGTTGAAAAAAATAATCGGTATATCTGCATTGATTGCCATATCGATTGCCACAGATGCGTCTGTTCGGTCAACCAAATTGATACAGATTATATCATACCCCTCTCGAATATAGTTCTCTACCTGATAATTCTGTGTTAACTGATTTCCTCCGGCATTGGATATATCCAAGGTAATCGTAATGCCCTCATCTCTCTCCTTATACTTTGCATACTCAGTGAGATAATTTACAAGACTAGAGATAAAGGTGTCATATTGATTATAAATTGTTACTCCTATTTTTACACTTGTTTTAGTCGCATTCTTAGACTTATCTGCCTTATCATAGACCAAATTAAGAGATACGATACTAATTACAATCAGTACCATGACAAAAATAAGAGCATTTTTCTTGGAAATCATAATGTAGAAGCCCCCTTATTGAATAATTGGAAATACCAGTCTCTGATTCTTCGGTAAATACATGGTTTCTCTATTTATCGTTCGAAATTCAATCTCTGTCATCAGACGTTCCTCTTGATCTTCATTAGTTCGGAACAAGGCCTGAACACTCAAAAACCCCATATTAAATTCATTTTGAAATACGATTGATTGAATTACCCCATAGTCTAGATAGTGAATAATCTTTCTGGTACTTCCCACACCATAGACATCTGCCATGATATTATAGGTTTGAGAGGCATCCACTACCGCTTCTAAGGAAGCATCATCTAGGGCAACGATTATGTCTGCACCATTGCTATTCCACTTATGCTGTATAAACTTCAATAAATCCTCATCATCTTTGTAGTTTTCATCACTTTCATCCCTTTCCCATAGATCGATGACATAATCAGAATATTTTAAACTATCCATAAAACCATCGAACCGTTCCTGAACACTACTTCTTTGATGATTCTCCATAATTACTGCTACCTTACTTTTACCATCATTATTTAAGATAACGGACCTTCCAAGATTTAATCCCATACTGTAGTTATCTGCTGATATATAGTTAACCCCATTAACATTGTCAACGTTGGTTTCGACCATAACAATTGGAAGTTTCGATGAAATATCCTCCACGATATTAGCCATAGCAACACTATCTGTTACCGCTAGAATTATTCCATCTGCTCCATTGTCGATCTCTCGCTTCAAAAGTTTCTTCTGCTCATTGGCATTGTCTTCAGTTGTCATTGTGATAAAATTGACTCCTGCGCCATAATCCGCAGCCCCTTGTTCAATTCCATTTTTAAGGGTAGCCCATCGTTCTCCATTATTACCATACACAATAACTGATATGTTAAGCTTCTGGTCCTTATTATGAGAATCGGTAATATATAAATAAACACTTATAAAAAGAATTCCTAGTATTCCGAGAAAAAGGAGGATTACAGATAAAACCTTTTTATTCATTTTCATGAACTTTACCCTCCTTTATTGTTCTATTGTCATAAAAAACTTGAGGTAGATGAATACGGACTGTAGTCCCTTCATCCAGTTCACTCTCTATTTCTAATCCATACCTAGTTCCGAAATATAATTGAATTCTTTGATGAACATTACTTAATCCAATTCCCGAACCTTTCTTGTGAACCCTAGTATTATCCGTAAGCAAATATTTAAGATCTTCTTCTGGTATTCCTAATCCATTATCAGTAACATCAATATATATATCAGCATCTTTTACATAGCCTTTGATTGTAATCTGGCCATCACCATCCATAAATTCGACACCATGATAGATTGCATTCTCTATTAACGGTTGTACAATCAATTTAATTGTACAGCAATCATAGATTTCCGGATCAATATCAAAGGTAACTTCAAATCGATTCTTATAACGAAGTTTTTGTATATACATATAATTTTGTGCATGTTCCATTTCTTCTCTTATGGTAATAATACTTTTTCCCTTGCTTAAACTAATTCGGAATAAATTGGCTAAAGCTGTTACCATGGATGTTGCAGCTTCATTCTGCTCACTTTCTATCATCCATACAATGGAATCCAACGTATTATATAAAAAATGCGGATTGATTTGTGATTGTAGCGCATCAAATTCACTTTTTCTTTTTTTCTCCTGGGTGTCAACAATCTCATCCATCAATTGATGCATTTGCCGAACCATCGCTTTAATCGTCCTACCAAGATGTTGGATCTCATAGGAGCCACCAATATATATATTTAGATCCAACTTACCAAATTCAAGGTCCTTAACTGAGGCATCTAACTTTTTAATAGGATTACCTATGAGGTATGATACAAATAGGTTTGCAAATATTATCAGAAGAATTGTAAGTGCAATGATAATTAAAGTAAATAATCGTGTCTGATAATAACTCATAAAATAATCATCGGTTTTGGTAACACTTACGATTTTCCATCCGGTGTAACCAACTGTTCTTACGGTTACCATACGAT
>JAAYSQ010000217.1 GCA_012523925.1 Clostridiales bacterium | reverse complement strand
GGAAAACATCTCTTATATTGATGAGGATCATGAGGAATATCTAATTAATTATAAAAAAATCGATGATTATGATTGGACAGTTGTAATTTCGGAGCCAAAGGATTCTATATATGCTTCGATGAACACCTTTAAACAATCCTTTCGCTATATTCTAATTCTATCCATACTACTAACCCTTGCGATCTGCTTTTTTATCTCCAATCGCTTAACAATGCCACTTCGCAAGTTGACAAATGCAACCAAGAAAATTACTATTAACCGTGTACTTGATGAAAATAAACCAATCTTAACATCAGCAGACAGTAACATAAGGGAAATATCACAACTGTGCGAATCCATTCGTGAAATGTACGGAAAACTCCGTTCTACAACACAGGATGTACTTCTCTCCCGCTCCGAAGAAACCAGAGCAAAATTACAAGCAACACAATCCCTGATTAACCCTCATTTTCTTTATAACTGCCTAACCAATATCAGTATTATGGCGGAGGAAAATATGAATGATGACATCATGACCATGTGCTACGCCCTATGTGATTACTTCCGTTATATCTCCTCTTCCGAGGATATGGTGGTGCCATTACAGGAGGAAATATTCTCCACAGAACAATACATTAAATGCATGAAAATGAGATATGGGGATGATTTTAAATATATTATAGATATAGATGAAGCTGCGAGTGATATAGTAATTCCCAAGCTAATTCTACTACCAATTGTAGAAAACGCCTTCAAATATGCATTTGATAAAAAGCCTCCCTGGGAACTAAAAATCAAAGCGAAAGTGAATGAGAAGTCTTGGACAATTGAGATTCAGGATAATGGAGGTTGTTTATCAGATGAGCGAAAAGAGTATTTACTTAATCTATTTCACAATTTAGATGTAAATGAAGAATCAAAATCCTTGAAAATCGGAGGTATGGGATTAAAAAACATCTATTTACGATTAAAGTTGCTATATGGTAAGCAGAGTATTTTTGAAATTATAAATAACCTGCCACAGAGAACCATTTTTATTGTAGGTGGACCAATCTATAAGAGTAAGGAGGAATATTATGAGCACAACCCCAAATTATAAATACATAGTAGTTGAAGATGAAAACTTAATTCTTAAAAATACGATTAAAAAAATTGAGGCTCTTTCTCTTCCGCTGACATTAGCAGGAACAGCTTCCAACGGTATGGATGCCCAACTTTTGATTGAACGGGTTACTCCAAATCTTGTAATTACAGACATTAGAATGCCCCAGTATGATGGAATTAAACTTGCCCGTTATATCCACAAAAACCATCCTACGATTAAGACAATTATATTGACCGGTTACAGCGATTTCAGCTATGCCCAGGCAGCAATAAAATATGGGGTCAAGGATTATCTACTAAAGCCTATCACCCCAGAAGCCCTGCATAATTCCCTACAAAAGCTATTGATATCTATGGATTCCGAACATAATGAGCTTACAACAATTGCTGCAGACCCGAATAACCTCAGTCAGGAAACCATCTGCGAATTAATGGAACAATATCTCAAGAAAAACTTTAAGCAGGATATATCTTTAGGAGATATGGCAGAACATTTTGGTTTTACAAATGAATACCTTGGGAAGATTTTTAAAAAACATACCGGCCGAACCCCTTCAAAATATCTAAAGAGACTAAGAATTAATGAAGCTAAGCGTCTATTGGTCAATCAACCAGAATTGGAAATCCAGAAAGTTGCGGAGCTGGTTGGCTATAAAGATAATTTCTACTTTAGCCGTATTTTTAAGGCTCAGGTTGGAATTCAGCCAAGTGAATATCGTATTACCTATGGTCAATCACAGGAATAAGAATAGAATGCATGAGGTAGTCCAAAAGGACTGCCTCTTTTTTTATTAAGAAAGTTAGTCTTCTTCATTAAAAAACGAACTGTAAGGATTACTAAAATTAGAAATTAATGAGTGATATCGCTCAAAAATGGAATACTACATAACAAAGTCATTTTATCCATTGGTTAAGGATAATCGGTGAATCGTTTATCAAAGAAGATAAGTAGATAAATACACTAAGCTGTACAGAAGTGAGGTAAAAAATGAAAGACTATTTGAGCAAATTTATTCTAGCAGATGAAGTTAAAGACATTTTACAAGAAGCTGCCCATGTTACCTTTCCTAATTCTAGGGCAGAACTAATTGATCTGTCCTTCGGAAGCAAGGAATGCACTAATTTTGATGTTACTTATGAAGTACCAGGTATTGGGGAAGTAAAAGAAGCAACCTTAACCTGTTGTAAAAATGGTGTTGTTGTCAATTATCCAGAGGATTATATGCGTCGCCGTGATCCTGATAGCATGTTAATCGGTGATGACTCTGACACAGATAAACCTACTTACAAGGAAGAGTATGGGAAAGATTTCGAGCCTCTGCGCCAGGAAACATTCGATTGGCTGAAAAAGCAAGACTTGGTTGTTGTTTGCTTTAAAGCTGGTGGCTATAAATACGGTTATGATGCTATTTTAATTGCACCAATGAATGCGGCTTTCTTTGCCTGTGCACTTTCTGATCTGCAATGTTTTATTCCGATTGAAGATGTCCCTGATGGTTTTATGCCAAGGGCAATTGTATATCTAGCACCACCATTTAGACATACCCATTTCGAAGGGAAGCAAAAAGTTGTCCATAATCGTCTATATAATACCCATGAAGTATTTTCATATAATCTCTACCCTGGCCCGAGCGCCAAAAAAGGTATCTATGCAGTACTCCTAGATATTGGGGAAAGAGAAAATTGGGTTACCGCCCATGCTTCTACCGTTAAGGTGATTACACCATATGACAATGAAATCGTCATTATGCATGAAGGAGCTTCCGGTGGCGGTAAAAGCGAAATGATTGAACCTGCCCACAAGTTAAAAGATAGTCGTATCCTTTTAGGCGAAAATCTAGCCACTAAGGAACAATATTTCCTAGAGTTAGTTGAATCCTCAGAATTGCATCCGGTTACGGACGATATGGCACTCTGCCATCCAAAAATGCAAAATAATAGCCATAAGTTAGTTGTACAAGATGCAGAGAATGGTTGGTTTCTAAGACTCGATCATATCACCAGTTATGGTACATCACCACAATATGAGAAAATTTTTATCCAGCCGAAGGAACCTTTAATCTTCTTTAATATTCAAGCTGTTCCTGAAGCAACCTGCCTGGTGTGGGAACATACCTTTGACTCAGATGGTAAGCCATCTCCAAACCCAAGAGCCATCCTTCCAAGACGTTTTGTACCCGATATTGTCGATGAACCAGTTGAGGTTGATGTAAGAAGCTTCGGTGTCCGCACTCCGCCTTGTACCAAAGAGAAGCCTTCCTATGGAATTATTGGCTTAATGCATATCCTTCCTCCGGCACTTGCCTGGCTTTGGAGGTTAGTTGCACCAAGAGGCTACAATAACCCAAGTATTATTAGCAGTGCAACGGGAATGACCAGTGAAGGCGTAGGATCCTATTGGCCATTTGCCACAGGCAAAAAGATTAAGCAAGCAAATCTGCTTCTGGATCAGATTGTTAATTCCACCTATACCAGATATCTTCTTATCCCGAATCAGCACATTGGTGGATATCATGTAGGTTTTAACCCGCAATGGGTTGCCAGAGAATATATCGCTCGAAGAGGTAGTGCACAATTTAAGCCTGACCAATTAATCGAGGCAAGGTGTAACATATTAGGCTTTGCTCTTGATTCCTTAAAAGTCGATGGTCAATATGTACGAAAAGCTTTCTTACAACCAGAAAAACAGCAATCGGTGGGAACTGAAGGCTATGATAAAGGCGCAGAGATTTTAATGGAGTTCTTTAAAAAGGAAGCAAGTCAATTTAACACTCCAGATCTGGATCCTCTTGGGAGGAAAATCATCGAGTGCTTGCTTAGGGATGCCCCACTATCGGATTATCTTGATTTGATTCCGATGCGTTATTAAAAGATTTTCCAAATCATGACGGATTACATTCCAACCTATGAGGATCTACAGGTTGGTTTTGATCGCTTACCTAGTTAAAGTCAAATAATAAAAGGGCTACCACGCGAATTGATGCGACCTTTATATGTTAGGCCTAAAACTCTAACATATAGGAGGTCAATTCAAATCGTGCGGTGCCCTTTTCATTTAATATCGTACTTATATGGCTTCTAATTCTTAAGCAATTCCATGTTTTTTATCATGAATTCTCTGGAAGAACTTCACAACTTCAACGATTGGTATTACGCAGAAACCAAGTCCCAAAGCAACAGCATATTCCGCTAGGGAAATTGTTTCAAAATCGAATGCTGCTGCTAGTGGCGGAATAAATATAATCGCAGTAGTTAATACCAAGGAAGCTGCCATAGCTGCAAAGAGGAATTTGTTATGGTGCTTCATCTGGAAGATGGAATGTCTTCTACTTCTCATGTTCAGGGAATGGAACATTTCTGACATGGAAAGTGTCAAGAATGCCATCGTCATACCATGCCCACTATTTTCAATTTTCCATACGCCGGTTTCCATATAATGTCCTATAAAATAAGCTGCAACCGTAAGAACCGTAACCATAGCCCCCTGCCATAAGCAGTCGATACCTAATCCTCTGGCAAAGATTCCTTCCTTAGAATCACGAGGGGGATGATTCATTGTATCCTCTTCTTCCGCTTCCATACCAAGCGCAACCGCTGGGAAGGAGTCGGTAATCAAGTTAATCCATAGCAAATGTACCGGTTTTAAAATAGTAAATCCAAGTAAGGTTGATACAAAGATGGATAAAACCTCGGAAAGGTTAGATGATAAGAGGAACTGAATCGCTTTACGAATATTATCGTAAATACGACGTCCTTCTTTTACCGCATTTACAATGGTTGCAAAGTTATCATCTGCAAGAACCATATCGGCAACGTTCTTGGTAACATCCGTACCGGTAATACCCATTCCAATACCGATATCAGCGGTCTTAATGGAAGGAGCATCATTGACACCGTCACCAGTCATAGCAACAATCATGCCCTTATCCTGCCATGCTTTTACAATACGAACCTTATGCTCCGGCTGTACTCGTGCATATACAGAATATTTAACAATGTCTTCTTCTAATTGCTCATTACTCAACTCATTCAACTCAGCACCCGTTAATGCCTCAGATGCATCTTTAATAATACCAAGTTGTTTGGCAATCGCTACTGCAGTATCCTTATGATCACCGGTAATCATTACGGTACGGATACCTGCTGATTTACATTCTGCAATTGCAGGTTTTACTTCCGGGCGAACTGGATCTATCATACCTGTCAATCCAACAAAGCAAAGATCTTGCTCTAGATTATCCGGAGACTGATCCTCTGGCATTTGCTCCCAACTGCGGAAAGCTGCTGCAAGAACACGAAGTGCCTGGTCTGCTAAAGATTTATTGGCATCTGAGATTTTCTTACGTATGGTATCGGTCATTGGCTGCTTGCTGGAACCATCCCAGTAAGAATTACAACGAGCCACTAGAACATCTGGAGCACCTTTTGTATACTGTTCGAACTTACCGTCTGCCATTCTATGAATGGTACTCATAAGTTTTCTACCAGAGTCGAATGGAGCCTCACCCACACGAGGTGTTTTATCTTCCATGTCGCCTTTTGCAAAACCCAATTTATAGGCGTAATTTACAAGAGCCGCCTCAGTAGGTTCACCTTCTGCTTGATTGGATTCATTTAGATGAGCATCATTACAAAGTGCCATTGCACTTGCAAGAAATTTCTCATCCTCACTAAAATAGTCTACAACCGTCATCTTGTTCTGCGTTAAAGTACCTGTCTTATCTGAACAGATAACATTGGTACAACCCAAAGTCTCAACCGCAGTCAACTTACGGACTACTGCATTTCTTTTAGACATATTGGTAACACCTATTGAGAGAACAATTGTTACAACTGCTGCCAGGCCTTCCGGAATCGCTGCTACTGCCAGAGAAACAGCAACCATGAATGTTCCAAGAATTCCTGCACCAGTGATATCCGGATATAAGCGGAATACACTAAATGCAAAGATAAATATACAAATACCAAGAACTAACCAGCTTAAAGTCTTACTTAACTGATTTAACTTAATCTGTAATGGAGTAGCATTTTCTTCAGCCTGAGTGATCGCGTCTGCAATCTTACCCATCTCGGTGTCCATACCGGTTGCAACAACCACCGCATTACCACGGCCATATACAACGGTACTACCCATGTAAACCATATTCTTACGATCACCAAGAGAGATATCCTTCTGCCCTCCAAGTTTTAATGCATCAATAACCTTATCAACCGGAACACTTTCACCGGTTAATGCAGCCTCTTCCACCTTCATACTTGCGCTATCAAGTAACCTAGCATCAGCTGGTATAGAGTCCCCTGCTTCTAAGACGATGACATCGCCTACAACAATATCCTCACTTTTCACCACTTGCATTTTACCGTCACGCATAACTTTAGTCGTAGCAGCTGATATAGCCTGCAAGGCTTCAATAGCTTTCTCCGCCTTGCTCTCCTGGTATACACCTAATACAGAGTTGATAATAACAACTGCAAGGATAATAATTACATCAGCAAAGGATTCTCCTGCATATACGGCTGTGATACCTGAGATAACCGCTGCAGCAAGTAGTATAAGAACCATAGGGTCTTTGAGCTGATTAAAGAATCGAACGATCATTGGAACTTTTTCTGATTCTTTGAGTTTATTCTTACCATTTTGCTCAAGCCTTTTCTGCGCTTCACTGCTAGAAAGTCCATTCTCAGTAGTTTTTATTGCCTGTAGTACTTCTTGTGACGTCTGTAAATACTCTTTCATTTACTTCCTCCTTTAATAATAAAATAAGTTTTTGTACTCAAGCCTTCTTATGTAAAGTAAGACTGGTTACTATAAATTTCATATTTGTCAAATATTTACCAATCAATCTTTAAATAAAAAAACGACCCAAGTACAGTTTTCACCATACATGAGTCTCATATATTAAGATAAGCCAGGCATTCCTGCCATGATGTTGACTTATCACGCTATCATAAGGCGTTTATTACTCCCCCACGTTTATAATAATACTATCATGTCGATGATAAATTTGTCAATAATAATTTTAAATTAAGTAAGAAATTCCTATCAAATATTGTTTTATATTGTTTTTTCGAAGATTGCATGTTAGTATCAATGATACTCATTCTAGTAGCTATCTTGTATCGATTGGTATCATTACGAACATACTACTAAAACATTGCCATGTACTTTTATATAAAGTACAGTGTATAAGCAAGTATTCAACGAATGAGCAACAACGAATATACACGCAAAGGAGATCTAAGATGACTGAAAAAGAAAAGATGATTGCAGGACTAATGTATGATGCATTTGAAAGTGAATTAATAGAAGATAGAAAATATGCAAGGCAATTAGCCATCGATTTTAATAAAACAAATGAAGATGAAAAAGATACTAGACAAGCAATATTAAAAAAACTACTAGGCTCCATCGGAGAAAATACAAACCTAGAACCAGACATTCGATTTGATTATGGTTACAATACAACCATTGGATCTAACTGTGCATTTAATTTTAATAATGTATTTTTAGACTGCGCGCCGATAACGATCGGTGACAATGTTCTAGTGGGACCTAACGTATCATTTTTAACACCAGTTCACCCATTAGTATCCGATGAAAGAAATATGATGTACGATAAAGATGGCACCTTACATTTACTAGAATACGCCAGACCGATTACCATCGGAAATAATGTATGGATATGTGGCAATGTAACGATTAATGGTGGAGTAACCATCGGCGATGATGTGGTTCTTGCTTCCGGTAGTGTGGTTACAAAAGATATTCCTTCTGGTGTTATTGCAGCTGGGGTACCATGTAAGGTAATATTATGAATTATATGAATTATAAAACATGATTTAATAACCTAAATATTCATGTAATTTGAATTAATTACCTGATCATCAATAGGATTAGTTCCTGATATTTCTCTATAAAAGGCTGCATTCGCCGCTTCCATATACGGACCAACCCATAGTAAACCTATACCAAGAGTTAATAAACTTAGTAAAATCCATCCAATAAAACTAATATCTAAACAGAACAATCTCCACTTGTTTCCCTTCATCATTTTCTTTGAGAGATTGATAGCTTCACTTGCTGTATACTCTGGATGCTCATACATGATAAATGGTGTCATTGCATAACTATAAGAAGCAATTATTCCAGGGATAATCAGCAGAAGTGACCAAAGAAAGACATAGAGCCCACGTAAGAATTGCATGCAAAATCCTGCACCCAAGCGGTTAAATTGGCTAAACAAATCATCAAAGCTTGCTTCCTTACGGTCTACTAGATTTAGGTTGAATTTTACATATCCCAGAGTAACTGCTCCACCTATGATAAAACATACAATCACCCAAACTGCAACTACCACGATAAACGCTATGATCCATGGCCGCAAAAATATCCCTATTTCACCATTAAATAAATCCTGTGAACTATCCCAAGCATTCCTGCTACTATTTGGAGCCCCTCCACTACTCATTGATGTGGTCGAAGCACCAAGCAATCCAGCTACAAAACCGGTACCAACTGCAAGTGCCCATTTACCACTTAATCTCTCACGTGCAATACTTCTAAAATCTTCTGCAAAAAGCATTCTATTCCTCCTTAAACATTTAAACTTCTTTTCATGTATAAACTCCTTTACATTCATACAAATATGGTGCACGTCTACTTTATATTTTTACTATATATACAAGAACAAATAAAATAAATCGTATGAATATTATCAATGCCCCAGATATAGTAACTACTCCCCTACCCCCATATCTATATATAGATGCCATAATCTAAAATTACATTTCCCTTTTCATCTGCTTCCGTAAAGCGCGGTTATATATATGAGTATCAGGAAATATATTGTTATGTGTTACTTTTCTGATTTGCCCCTGTAATTAATACGCTCTTCATCCTAGCTCCCCCTACTTATTTTAATTAATTATCTATTACAAGAACGATAGAAATACCACGATCTTATAATTTTTATCCAGTTTAATAAGTATTATGTTTAACAAGCCAGGTTATAGCAACAAAGTATCCAATAATCGGTGAAACTCCAAAGCCCATTAAAGGAACAGGGAAATTCCCAAACCATGTAGATATAATAACGATTATAAAATATAAGCCAACACACCTAGATAATAATTTATCGCTTCTTGGTGCTAATAGTATAAATGTCAATGGTAATATTGCAAGTGAAACAAGTCCAAGAACAGACCAAAGTATTCCCATATCAGATACCATTTGAAGAATCTCTTCTACGTAAGGCACTGGTGCAAGGCTATCGAGGAATATCCATGAAAATACAGCTAAAGTTATTAAGAATATAGGCAAAACATATCTCAAAACACTAGATTTGACCTTACTTATAATTATTATAATCATAGGTACAACAAATGCTGTAAGTTGTGATGCATCCGGTTGCAGAAAGAGCATTATTGCAACTAGGATTGTAATAAGTATGGCTAACCATTCGTTCTTTATTGAATACCAGGTACCAAGCTTAATAATGAAAATAGGTAGAATTATACTTGATACATATAATCTTATAGGACCTAATGATACCCACCTATGTACTCCCTCAATTCCTCCATCTATAAAAGTAAATAATAAAATTAGAAGTGATATAAACATGAAGGCCTTTAAACTATTCCTCTTATTTGTTTTCTGTTTAATTGATATTGCAAAACATGATACCAACCATGCAATTATTAAACAAGCAACATTTTACCCATAAATCATCCTTGATACGCCATGAAAATTCATTGCAATAGCTCCAATTATAACGGAAGGCATAGCTGCAGCGAATGATATAAAATATCGCATATTATGTCTATTCATACTTTTTCCTCTCAACAAGTATCTTTTGTGTGAATTAAAATTAATATTTAATGAATAAAATCCATAATAAACTTTAGAATTGTTGTATTGATTTCATACTTTCTATAATAATCCAATTTACAAATATTATCAATATGTTTAGGAATAATTTGTTAAATAAATAACTAAAAATTTGCTGAATTTATAATGCAGTCATAGTATTATATTATAAAATAAAATACATTAATCAAAAACCGACCTTTTAAAGTTAGAGTTTCACATCTAACTTTAAAAGATCAGCTCATTCATTACATCATGACTTATATAAATAGAATAAAATAATCATAATACACCCAACAATTACTGCAATGGATATTATCAAAGAAAGAATGTTTATTATCTTTCTTGTCTGACTTACTTCTTCATCCTCTAATCGCATTTTACTTATTCCAAATAATAGAAGTAAATTACCAAACGAGTATAACAATGCATTTATTAGCATACCCTTATTATGTCCATTTGTCGCTATAATTAAGAAACAAATGCTAAAAAGCAACATAGCAATTTGAATTACCCTAGATATTTTTACCCAGCGATTTCTCATTTCAATTAATGATGTGCGATCCGTATAAACATCATACTCTTCCTCAGGAAGTTCCGGACGATATTCTTTCTTAAAATAATGCCAGCCATTGAATGTTGAATTTATATATTCCCAACCTTGATCTTCGAAAATGTCAACATACAATCTCTTTTTATTAAAATCTTTTCCAAGAGGATTAAAATCTACTTTATATTTAAAAACCTTTTCATTATTACGATTATATTTACTGTAAAAGCATCCTCCGCGTATTAACTCCCAACCATTTAGGGATTGATTAAACAGAAAATCCTCTTCTTTATCATAATTCCAAGCTGTAAAAACTTTATTTATTATTTTTGTGGCCTTCCCCATATATTTACCTCCCCATTACCTTGGATGCATTCTGCACCAACTCGTTTAATCTAGTCACTTCAATATTAAGAATTTCGTTTCCTTTATCTGTTAGTTTATATAACCGCTTACGACGATCGTCATCGGTTCCTTTTGTTTCTACAATCCATCCTTTTTTAATCATATTGCTAACGGCTCCATACATTGTACCTGAACCAATTCTTAACCGGTCATCAGTTAATTCGAGAACATCTTGCATGATACCATAACCATGATTAGGCCCATGATAAAGGCATAAAAGAATATAAAAATAACTCTCTGTCAATGGTTGTTCAAAACTCATAGATATATTCATCCTCCTTATAATATATAGATTAATAATGTATATAATTTGAACATCTTCTGTTATGTTGCCCCTCGATGTGTCATTGCTCAATGTGTC
>JAAYSQ010000216.1 GCA_012523925.1 Clostridiales bacterium | reverse complement strand
TCGAGCAAGCTCGGTAACCACTCCTACTCGTATTGACTAATCTGCTTATTCGTGAATTATACCATATGTAAAACTCTGATGGCAAGTAAATGTAGAACATATATTCTGTTTTCGATTACTTTATTGTAATTGAAAATAGCCCATTCCATTTAATATTAGTAACCATTTGACTGGCACCTGTATTAATTGGAATGGACTATTTTTTATTTCTTGAATATGTATTATTTTATCGAGCTAAAATTATCTTCATTTTGTATGTTCTTGGGTAACTACATTGGCTACAGTTTCGGGCTTGTTAGCTATATTACGTATCATTTCAAATGCGCCAGTACTTGCCAAACCACTTGCCATACCACCTAGCAGTATTTCAGGAGTGAATGTCCAATTATTTATCCAGACATTTAATATTATACCAACAACCCCTAATATAAGTGGTATAAACTTATTTGGTATAAACGAAATACTATGCTTTATAATATAACCTAAGCATAAACATATACCTAATACCACCAATACCACATATCGAGACAAGAATTCTGCCATCTTCCTTCCCCTTTCTCATTATTTTAAGGCTATCCTAGTACGTGTTATGTATGGCGTTGTATATATCTGTATCTCGTTTAATGTTTATCCATCTTTTATATACTTATGATTCTATAAAGAAGGTAATGATATATTTTAACAAAAATAACCAACCATTGCTAGTCAATCAATAGGCAATGGGGATTTATATTAATAATTCATCTTAAGCAATGATGCAATTAACACATGTTATATAATGAAGCAAAAAGGACTGAATACCTTCAGTCCTCTTTATAAGCTATAAAAGCTACTAATAATATAAAATTTCCTTGTTTACTTCTTCCATCTTCCCTCATTGATAGCACGTATAGTTTCTACAGGGATTTTGGGTATCCTATCATATGTACATAAACCGTTGATCTCTTGTTCAACGTCTGTTATCTGCGTATAGCAATAGCCTTGTACAAATGGTGATTCCAGTAATGGGGAGAATACATCATTGAGTCTTTCTGCAAAATCTTCATCTGATACAGCACTTGAATATCCCCAACCTTCCCAATCGCCTTTTTTATAGGAAACTCCGCCAAACTCCGTAACTAATATAGGTTGGCCTTCATACTTCCAACCATTTGCCATCATAGGTCTTCCGCCTGGTGCATAGTTTAATATATTTTCAAGACTCTTATAACGTTCCTTTAAAATCTCCCTGTTCCATTCATAATCATGTATTGTTAACAGATCAGAGCATGTATGCTCCCAACCATCATTAGATATCACAGGTCTGGTTTGATCAAGAGACTTGGTCAAATGAACCATTGCTACACTATGGCTTTGCTGTTCCTTCTTATCTTTAATATTGAAAACACCCCAAGATTCATTTAATGGTGTCCACGCTACAATTGATGGATGGTTATAATCCCTTAATATTTCATCAATCCACTCATCAGTAATTCGTTTTACATATTTTCTAGAATAAACGTAAGCTGCTGCAATCTCGCCCCATACTAAGAATCCCATCTTATCAGCATGATATAAGAACCTAGGATCCTCTATTTTTTGATGTTTTCTTACTCCATTAAATCCCATGGATTTTGCTAATTGAATATCTTTAATAAAATCCTCGTCTGTAGGTGCAGTTAATAAAGAATCCTCCCAATATCCCTGATCGAGAAGTAATTTTTGATAATATGGGCGATTATTTAATAAAAATCTACCATTTTCAATTGAGACTTTTCTCATTCCAAAGTATGAGGATACAGTATCAACTTCACGTCCGGATTCTATCACACGGAATATAACATCAAATAACCTAGGATTTTCCGGTGTCCAAACCATTTCTTCTTGGAAATTCCAGTTGTTTAATATCTGCTGATCTAATAAAAGCTTAAAACTTCCCGCATTTCGTTCTGTTTCAATTGTATTCACCGTTATTAATTGGCCTTCAAAATAGATTTCCGTTTTCAATGCAGCCGGATTTTTTCCACTAATTTCATAATTAAACTCCACCTGCATATTGTCTAAATCGGGTGTAATATAGACCCTTTCTAAATGCACTTCTTCTACTGCTTCTATCCATACCGTCTGCCAAATACCGGTAGATCTTGTATAGAATATACTTGCCGATTTATCTTTCCAGTATTGTTTACCCCTTGGTATTTCAAGATCAGTTGGACTATCAATTACCTTTACAACAATCGTATTATTATCAGATTTTAAAGCATGGGTAATATCCATTTCAAAGCCAATATGGCCTCCAGTGTGTTCCATAATAAAGATATCATTCACCCACACCTGGCAATA
This sequence comes from Clostridiales bacterium, assembly GCA_012523925.1. Classification (GTDB taxonomy): domain Bacteria; phylum Bacillota; class Clostridia; order Lachnospirales; family Lachnospiraceae; genus Mobilitalea. The sequence goes on along the minus strand of JAAYSQ010000216.1, from coordinate 4,603 downwards.
ATAGTCAACCGCACCAAAATGGAGAATAATCCTTTTCCCTTTCATACTATCCGACAATTCGAAATTCTTACGGTACCACACAGTTTCATGTGCATCCTGTACGTTTATACCGGAAAGCTTTGATTGATAAACATAGGGTACTATTATTTTTTTATCAAAGCAATCTTCGTCAAAAGAAAAATCCCATTCGCCATTCAAATTCATCCAATCGTTTCTAACAAATTGTGGTCTTGGATACTCATTTCTTGGAATATTCATTATCATGTCCCTCTTTTCTATGTGTTATATTAAGTACCGATCCCCGAATTTATAGAAATGCCCTTTACAAAATATCTATATAGATAAATAATTCATTAGTACAATTGCAATAATTACAAACAAGATATCATTGCAACTTGATTTCTATAATACCTTTTGTTAATTAAGGTTCAGCAATCAGTATAAAGACATTTAACCACATATATACTGTTTCTTTTCTTATCTCAAAACCATCCATTAAAACAGTATTCATGTTGTTAATGATTTGATTATAAAACATTTTCCACAATATCTCAATATATATTTAGATTATTTTATATGTTTTTATAAGTTTCATCTGAATTAAAACATACTTACTGTTTTTTTCTTATGAAAACCCAATTTAATACATTCAGTTTTACTGTTTGTTTATTACTAATATAAATTATAATGATTTGATTTATAAGCAATTAAAAAGAGCATATCCAAAATTGCAAATACATCATTCTGATATGCCCATAAGAAATCTTATTAAGTTATCAATATTCCATACTTAGTATAATATTTTGAGGGTGATCCCCAAACTTTTCTCCAAATATATTAAATCCTCCTATATATTTTGCATCTTTTTTATTTCCAATCCTCACTATCAAGGGCTCGTTTTCCTTAATCCCTAACATTTCTATATTTGTTTCTCCTACCCTGCTTTCATTAACATAACAACCATCTTTTCTAACTTCCCAAGTGGTTAGCAATCCATACTGGGTGTTCCCCGAAACCCAAGACGATGGTGTAAGCCTTCCTCTTCTAGCTCCAAAATCTCCAGGTGACAGCCATGTTCCACAATCCACTCCGTTAATCCACAAGGTTATATCGGACTTCCAATTTTCTCTGTAATTTGGAGCTTCAGAACATATCTCTAACGAAAGACCTATTCTCTTTAAATCTGCACGTTTTGGAAGTTGATTTGGAAATTTATATTCTACATAACCACCTGAAGTCCAAAGAATTTGAGCATTCACTCGCTCTGGCAAATAGAAGCATTGCATCGTATCTTCATTTCCAATTACCCCATCCTCATTCGCAATTCCGCAAGTGGAATACACTTCACAATCCGTATAAGCACCAATAGGCATATTAACACTAATAACCTGGTTAACGTTCTGGGACACACTATCAAGACTTATTGTTACGATATCATTCTTTCTACTGCATAACCTAACTGCTCCTCTTGTACCAGGTTGTACTTCTGTATTAATCAAATCCGCTTTTTCCAATATATTTACATGAAGAGCAGCACTCGAAGGAGCTATCTGGAGTTTTTCTGATATCTCTCCTATATTTAAACTTTCTTCATAAAGTAGTTTTAATATGTCCAATCTCACTGGAGAAGAAATTGCTTTTCCTACATTACAAACCTCCTCCACCTCACCCAAATCCAGCACCAATAGTTTTGCCATAATACCACCTTTTCTCATGCTACTAATAATTATTGCAAATTTTATAATATGTTTTATCTTTGTTCATTTATAACTTTTATTCCTTTCATTATACCTAATTCTTTCAAATTGGTAAATATGAAACTACTTACTCACATTTTATAACTAAATGAAGATTTATCCTTCCTAACATTTCCTCAATATCAAATCTAGTAAAATAATACATGTAATAGTTATCATCATGCTAAGAGGATAAAAATGATCCTTGCTTTATCCCTATAAATGCGTTATAGTATATTTCGCTGTTGCCCTTATATATGGGCATTCCAGCACAATACTATCGTGTGTTCGAGACCTTCCACACGTAAAACAAAACTAAAGGAGAATTAATATGAAAAACAAAAAGATCCAATTTCTAAATCATTCTGCTGTAATTGCAGCCATCTATACCGTTCTAGTAATTGTTTTTGCCCCTATTAGCTTTGGTCCGGTTCAAGTTCGAATAGCAGAAGCATTAACAATTCTACCTTATTTTACACCTGCTGCTATACCCGGTGTAACCATCGGATGTTTCTTAAGCGCAGTATTAACCGCTTCAGATCCACTTGATATAATTTTTGGATCCTTGGCCACCTTAATCGCTGCACTTCTATCCTATGGACTTAGACGTCATAAGTTTCTTGTACCAATTCCACCTATTGTTGCAAACGCACTTATAATCCCTTGGGTTTTACGATACGCTTATGATATTCCGGATGCTATTCCATTTATGATGCTCACTGTCGGTCTTGGCGAAGTGATATCTGCTGGCATATTGGGGACGCTCTTACTATTCGCCTTAGAACCGTTGAAACCATATATTTTTAAAACTGATCATAATTAAAACGGACAAGCCACTCGCTTGCCAGATTAATTAAATAAAATATCAAATATAATAAGGTCTAGCCTTGTAAAAAGGTATTAGAGGGTTATCTAGAAAGTATTAATATTATGAACTTTCCATGATAACCCTTTTTAATGGTATATTATTTCTAAAGAGAATAATACTCCCAAAGAGGATTGCACCTCCCAAATATATGCAAATTTATGTTGACAATTAAATTCTCCCATAATAAAATAACACTAACTTTGTTAGTGCAACTATTTTAGGAGGGGATATGTTGAACAAATTTGGTTTTGCGGTAATGTTACCACTTCTTTTCTATTACTTACCAGTCTTGGCTTTAGTGATTTTAGGAATTATTGCTCTTATACTGGCTATAAAAGCATTGAGAATTTATATTAATAAAAATTCTTAAGTAGATATCAGATGATTTTTAATCAACAAAAGGGAGGCTTTAGCAGCCTCCCTTTTGTTGATCTATTATTCAATAGTAAAAAATTTTTAATACGCAAACCTTTCGCTATTTTATTGTTCACAACTATTAACAGTTCTAGGGAATGGTATTACGTCTCTGATATTATTCATACCTGTTAGGTACATTACACAGCGTTCAAAGCCTAGACCGTAACCTGCATGTCTAGCAGACCCATATTTTCGAAGGTCAAGATAGTAATCATAACTTTCCTTTTCAAGTTCAAGCTCTTCCATTCTCTGTACTAACTTATCGTAATCATCTTCTCTTTGACTTCCACCGATGATTTCACCTATACCTGGAACTAATAAGTCCATTGCAGCAACAGTTTTATTATCTTCATTTAACTTCATGTAGAAAGCTTTAATTTCCTTTGGATAATCAGTTACGAATACCGGTTTCTTAAATATCTGCTCGGTTAGATATCTTTCATGTTCTGTCTGAAGATCACAGCCCCAGTATACTTTATAATCGAATTTATCATTATTCTTCTCTAGAATTTCGATTGCTTCTGTATAAGTTATACGGCCAAAATCGGAGTTGGCAACAAGCTGTAGTCGTTCTAGAAGTCCCTTATCAATAAATTGATTAAAGAATTTCATTTCAGCAGGAGCATTTTCCAATACATAATTAATAATGTATTTTAACATGCTCTCAGCCAATGCCATATTATCTTCAAGATCTGCAAATACAATCTCTGGCTCAATCATCCAAAATTCTGCTGCATGACGAGTAGTATTAGAATTTTCCGCGCGGAATGTAGGACCGAATGTATAAATATTCTTAAATGCCATTGCATAAGCTTCCCCGTTCAATTGTCCACTAACGGTTAAGTGTGTTTCTTTACCAAAGAAATCTTCAGAATTATCAACCTTGCCATCTTCCGTCATAGGCAGATTATCAAAATCTAGGGTAGTTACACGAAACATTTCTCCAGCACCTTCTGCATCACTGCCAGTGATGATTGGAGTGTGAACATAGACGAAATCTCTTTCCTGGAAGAACTTATGAATTGCATATGAAATTAAGGAACGCACACGGAATACAGCCTGGAAAGTATTGGTTCTCGGTCTTAAATGGGCGATTGTTCTTAAATATTCTAGAGTATGTCTTTTCTTCTGAAGAGGATACTCTGGTGTGGATGCACCTTCAATCACAATTTCTTCTGCCTGAATTTCAAAAGGCTGTTTTGCCTGAGGTGTAGCTACTAACTCACCATATACAACAAGAGCAGATCCTACATTTAATTTGGATATTGTTGCGAAATTATCCATAGTATCATGATATACTATCTGAAGGGATTCAAAATAGGTTCCGTCATGTAATACGATAAAACCAAAACTCTTTGAATCACGGATGCTCCTTACCCAGCCACCGACCCGAACTTTCTTTCCGATATATTGGTCTTTGTTACGATATAACTCTCTAATATCTATCAATTCCATATCAAAACTCCTTTGCCTAATTAGTTTCGTTCTATTATATTCTCCATATAAACCACAGCACTTCCTACTGCTTAGGAAATGTTCTGGTTTATATGGATTGCTGCTTGGTGCAGATTAGGATACACGT
>JAAYSQ010000033.1 GCA_012523925.1 Clostridiales bacterium | reverse complement strand
GAAGCGGTTGCAGAACTAGGTGCGGATCCAATTACCAGTTATAAAGATCTATGGCAGGAAGAATTAAAAGACAACATCGTTGTAATTGACTGGTCAGTTGAAATTATTGGACTGGTTTTGAAATCATTAGGTTATGAGTATAATGAAACAGATCCTGCAAAGATTGCGGAAGCAAAAGAGAAACTATTTGAACTTAGTGATAATATTATGCGTTTTGAAACAAATACCCCAGAGGACTCCCTAATCAGTGGAGAAGCTGTTGTTGGATTTATGTATTCTAATCAAGCGGTGAAGGGGCAGGCGGCTAACGAAAAGCTTCAACCTGTATTCCCGGAAGAAGGAATGCCAATATATATCGATTCCTTTGTTATGTCGAAAGAAGCGCCTAATAAGGATAATGCATATGCCTTCTTAAACTTTTTATTACAACCTGAAATTGCTGCAAAGATTGCAGATATAACAAACTTTTCAACTGCCAATAAAGCAGCGGAAGAATATTTACCTGAAGACTTTAAAAACAATCCAATGCTAAATATGTCTGATGAAGTAATTGCAAATACAGACTTTTATATTAATGTAGCAGAAGTTTTAGAAGAATATGACCACATCTATTCAGAATTCAAAATGCAATAGGCAAAAGATTAACTAGAATGCTTATCTCATTTTCATAATTACAATAGCGTATGATTTTTATCTGCCAGGATGAATAATCATACGCTATTTTTAAACAAGGCTATCTTGCAACTATGCGATGTGATAATTACATGATTTGTTATTGCAACAAGGTAAAATTTGATATAGTATCTATTTAAGAGCTTTTCAAATGATTTTACTTTTGCTTAGTAAGCACTCAAGGAAATAAAGGAGAGATACTATGAGAAAAATTAAAATAGGAATTGTAGGATACGGAAATCTAGGAAAAAGTGTAGAATTGGGAATTAGACAAAATAAAGATATGGAGCTTGTTGGTATATTTACAAGGCGTGATCCAACGTCAATAATAACAGTGACTGAAGGTGCAGTGGTTTATCATATTGATGATGCAAAGAAGATGACAGACCAAATTGATGTAATGATACTATGTGGTGGAAGTGCATCCGATATACCGGAGCAAGGTCCGCTCTTTGCTAGCATGTTCAATACCGTGGATGCCTATGATAACCATGCCAAAATAGCGGATTACTTTAATGAAATTAATAAAATTGCAAAAGAATCAGAAAAAGTATGTGTTATTTCCAGTGGATGGGATCCGGGTATGTTTTCCATCAATCGTTTATATGCGGAAGCTATCTTACCAGAGGGAAGCACCTATACTTTCTGGGGGAAAGGAATTAGTCAAGGGCATTCAGATGCGATACGTAGAGTTGAAGGTGTTCAGGATGCAAAACAGTATACCATCCCTATTGAGAGTGCAATTGAATCTGTGAAAAAGGGAGAAATGCCTGAATTTACAACAAGAGAGAAGCATCGAAGAGAGTGCTTTGTTGTTGCCAAAGAGGGTGCTGATAAAGCCCGAATTAAGCAAGAAATAATATCTATGCCAAATTATTTTGCTGACTATGACACAGAAGTTCACTTCGTTAGCGAACAGGAGTTGCAAGAGAAGCATAGTGGACTGCCCCATGGTGGATTGGTAATCCGTTCTGGTAAAACTGGATTACAGGAGGAGAATAGTCATACCATAGAATATAAATTATCATTAAAATCAAACCCTGATTTTACGGCAAATGTAATTATTGCCTATGCAAGAGCTGCTTATCGGTTGAATCAGGAGGGCATATCTGGAGCTAAAACGGTCGTTGATATTGCTCCAGCATACCTTTCTAGCAAAACCGAAGAAGAGATTAGAAGGTCAATTATATAATGAAGAAGTTAGCAATTGGCATTCTAGCTCATGTGGATGCAGGGAAAACAACGCTTGCTGAAAGTATGTTGTATCTGACAGGTAGTATCCGTAAATTAGGTCGGGTGGATCATAAAGATGCCTTTCTAGATACGAATGCGCTGGAGCGAGCAAGAGGAATTACTATATTTTCAAAACAAGCGGTTTTTGGATATCAAGATATGGAAGTAACCTTGCTAGATACGCCAGGACATGTGGATTTTTCTGCAGAGATGGAACGGACATTACAGGTTCTTGACTATGCAATATTGGTGATTAATGGTAGTGATGGTGTTCAAGGACATACAGAGACATTATGGAGCCTGCTTGCTAGGTATCGAATCCCTACCTTTTTATTTATAAACAAGATGGATGTGGAAGGGAACGATCGTCATGCACTCATGGAAGAGTTAAGAAAGCTCTTGAGTGAAGGATGTATGGATTTTAACATGGACCTTAGCTCCAGTGAATTTATGGAAGATATCGCTATGTCGGATGAGGTGTTGCTGGAGAGATATATTGAAAATGATACGATTACTACAGAAGATATTATTTCTGTAATTGCAAAAAGGAAGGTCTTTCCTTGTTATTTTGGATCAGCTTTAAAGTTGGACGGAGTGCAAGAATTCTTAGATGGATTGAAGCAATTTACAAGAATGGCAGATTATCCAGAAAGCTTTGGAGCAAAGATTTTTAAGATTTCTAGAGATGATCAGGGCAACCGCTTGACTCATATGCGAATTACGGGAGGAAATATATCGGTAAAAATGTTGCTAACCAATCGCAAAGGTGAAAGTAAAGAAAAAGCGGTTGGCAAGGAAGTTGAAGAAAATATTGATGAGATATGGGAAGAGAAAGTCGATCAAATCCGAATATATTCCGGAACAAAGTATGAAACTGTAGATCAAGCAGATGCCGGTACCATTTGTGCGGTTACTGGACTTGGCAATACTTATCCTGGGGAAGGACTTGGTATTGAAGCTGGTGCGGACATGCCTATTCTACAACCAGTACTGAACTATCAAATTTTATTGCCTCCGGAGTATAATGCTTATAGTATGCTCTCTAAATTTCGTCAGTTGGAGGAAGAAGACCCTCAGTTGCATATTGTTTGGTCTGAACCTCTCAAAGAAATTCATGTCCAGTTGATGGGAGAGGTACAAACAGAAATTTTAAAAAGTTTAATCCTGGAACGTTTTGGAGTTGATGTGGAATTTGGGCCTGGAAATATTGTTTATAAAGAAACAATTGCAGAGCCTGTAGTAGGTGTGGGGCATTTTGAACCATTAAGGCATTATGCAGAAGTCCATTTGGCTTTAGAACCTGGCGAACCAGGAAGTGGACTAGTATATGACAGCAGTTGCAGTGAGGATGTCTTAGATAGAAGCTGGCAGAGGCTGATTCTAACTCATTTGGAGGAAAAAGAGCATGTGGGAGTTTTAACAGGATCTCCAATTACCGATATGAAGATTACCCTAATTGCTGGTCGTGCTCATCAGAAACATACCGAAGGAGGCGATTTCCGACAGGCGACTTATCGGGCTGTACGGCAGGGATTAAAGAAGGCAAAGAGTGTTCTTTTGGAACCATATTATAATTTCAAATTAGAAGTTCCATCGGAAATGGTAGGTAGAGCCATGAACGATATTGGACGGATGAATGGGGAATTTAACCCTCCAGAGATAGCTGGAGATATGTCAATCTTAATTGGGAGTGCTCCCGTTGCTTCCATGCGAGGTTATCATACGGAAGTAATAGCTTACACTAAGGGCAGGGGAAGAATGTACTGTACACTTAAAGGATATTTTCCTTGCCACAATGCGGATGAAGTAATTGAATTGATTGGTTATGATAGTGAAAGAGATATCGGTAATCCAACCGGTTCCGTGTTTTGTGCCCATGGAGCTGGCTTCGTTGTAGAATGGGATAAAGTTGAAGATTATATGCATTTGGAAAGTGGTTGGCAACCACCTGTAACAGAAGAAACCAATGAGACCAAGAAGCCTCAAGAGAAAAATAGAAAGCAGGTTGCTGCTAAGCCCAGAACAACGATTAGCAATTCATTACAGGAAGATAAAGAGTTAGAAGATATCTTTGTTCGTACCTTTGGACCAATTAAACAGAAAATTAATTATTCGCATGGCAGGTTCGGATATGAGAAAAAAGAAAGAATTAGAAAGGTCCAGTTAAACCACCCAGCGGATTCAAGTGAAAAACAAGTAGTGGAAGAATATCTTTTGGTAGATGGCTATAATATTATATTTTCTTGGGAGGAATTAAATGAACTTGCTAAGGAAAATATGGATTCCGCTAGATATAAACTCATGGACATCCTATGTAACTATCAAGGCTTTACGAAATGTAATGTAATTCTAGTCTTTGATGCCTATAAAGTAAAAGGCGGTATAGGAGAAGTACAGGAATACAATAATATCCACGTAGTATATACTAAGGAAGCTGAGACTGCGGATCAGTATATAGAAAAAGTAACTCGGGAAATTTCACGAATACACCGTGTGGTTGTTGCAACCTCCGATGCGACTGAACAATTAATCATCTTGGGCCATGGAGCGACGAGGCTTTCAGCTAGCGAACTAAAAGATGAAATTTATCGAATTCGTGAGCAGATCCGTAGGGATTATCTTGATAAACCTCAAATCGGCCGTGCTTATTTGGGTGATAAGTTCAATGCAGATATATGGGATATCTTGAAATAGAGAACTTAAAGATATTTCTCGGTGATACAAATATTAGTTACTCCATATAATGTTAGTGAGTAAATGAGTAATGTGGGATTATAGATGATAATACATGTTGTAAAGCAAGGGGAAACCATCCAATCAATTGCAGATTTTTACGAAGTTTCTGTTGATAGATTAATATTAGAGAATGAAATCCCCAATCCCGATAATTTGATTGCTGGGCAAGATTTGGTGATTTTGTTTCCCAAACAAACTTATGTGGTTAGGGAAGGTGATACCTTATCCAGTATTGCAAATGAATTCGATATAAGCGTGCTAGAGTTAATAAGGAATAATCCTTATCTATCCAATAGAGAGTTTATCTTTCCGGGAGAAGAACTTGTAATAAGTTATATGGATAATAAAATTATGAATGCTTCCGTGAATGGCTATACTTATCCGTTTATTGATTCCGATACATTAAGAAAAACATTACCATATCTAACTTATCTAACGATATTTAATTATATGGTTACTTACGAGGGCGATTTAATTGACATTAATGATAGGGATATAATAGAAGCGGCTAAGCTATATGGGGTTGCACCTATAATGCTAATATCTACAAGGGATGCAGAAGGTTACTATGATATATATGTAATAAACCATATATTAGCAAGTGAAGAAATACAAAATCGTTTAATAAATAATGCTTTAGATATTTTGAGTAGTAAGGGATACTATGGATTGACTATAGATTTCCCTTACATTTCTCCTACTGACCGCGAGGGGTATGTTGCATTTGTTGATAATATGACACAAAGGTTAAATGCGGAAGGCTATATCGTTAATATTACGCTAAGTCCAAGTACGTTTGAAGTAGAATCAGGCTTTCTATATAGAGGATTTGATTATGCAAGCCTTGGGCAGGTAACCGATGGAACCATGCTTTTGTCGTATGAATGGGGGTTCACATACGGACCACCAATAAGTCTAATGCCGTTAGACTTAATCAATGATTTAATAGAATATGCCGTGACGCAAATTCCACCAAATAAAACATACATAGGAATACCTAGTGTGGGTTACCTATGGCGAATTCCCTATATCGAAGGAACTAGGGCAGCTGCAATGAGTTATTTATCTGCTATTCGACTGGCAGAACAAGTTGGAGCTACGATTCAGTTTGATGAATTTTCACAAACTGCATTCTATCAATATGTAGAAAATGTAAATGAATACTTTGTTCGCTTTAAAGACTCTAGAAGTATTAATGTTCGGCTAGATTTAGTACCAAAATACGGCTTTGCTGGCTTTGGTGTATGGAATATAGTTTTCTATTTTCCGCAGTTATGGCTCTTGGTTAATAATAAATTTGGTATCAATAAAGTCTTAGATCCTTTATTTTAGTTATTAAAACGCTTCGTGCCATGTAAATTGAAAAAGTTTGTGAAACATATGATAATCATCCCATATAGTTGGTGCAACAATCCACTACGACCAAAACTCGGAAACTGCATATTATCAATATACGGAACATGACCAAGAATATTTTGTTCGTTTTAAAGATGCAACTAGTATCAATGTACGTCTGGATTTGGTGCCAATATATAGTTTTAATGGCTTTGCTGTTTGGAATATAGTTTTTTACTTACCACAAATGTGGCTTCTTGTAAATAATAAATTTATTATAAGAAAAGTTTTGGACCCATCTTTATAACACATATTTAAATTAGTGTTATCCGATTGATTTTCAGGCTATTGACATTCATCAAAAGCTATCTTATAATTATGTCGTTTTGATACGTTTAACCATAATTTTGCCACCGGGTAAAGTTAATTCATGGTGTTCTAAAACATTCCGTTAGGTCTTAGAAGGAATGTTTTAGAACATTTTTTTGTTAAATATGAAATTTCGCTATAATTTTTCTACTATTAAATATGATAAAACCCACCTACTTTAGTCGATAGATTAGGTGATGGATCAAGAAAAGGGGAATGAAATGAAAGACACAGTTTTAAAAGACTTTATGAAGTATGTAAGCTTAAATGTTCTTGGAATGATAGCGCTCTCATGCTATATTCTGGCTGATACCTTTTTTATATCAAAGGCATTGGGGGCAGCGGGGATAGCAGCGCTTAATCTTTCTATATCGGTATTTAGTATTATAAGTGGTACGGGCTTAATGATTGGGATTGGTGGCGCAACTAGATATAGTATATTACATTCGCAAGAAGAAAAAGAAAGAACGAATATTGTATTTTCAATAAGTATTAAATTAGGACTACTATTAGGGCTAATATTTTTGATTATTGGAGTGATTGCTTCTGATAATTTAGCAATCCTGTTAGGTGCAGATTCATCAATTTTCATGATGACGAAAACTTATTTAATGACAATCCTTTGCTTTGCCCCATTTTTCATACTGAATAATATTATCATTGCTTTTGTCCGCAACGATCATAATCCAAAGCTTGCTATGATTGCTATGCTAACAGGAAGCATTTCCAATATTATATTGGATTACATATTCATCTTCCCTCTAGGTATGGGGATGTTTGGTGCTGCTTTTGCCACTTGTCTGGCACCGATTATCAGTATTGGGGTGACTTCAATCCATTTTATCAAGGGAAAGAGTAATTTGCGTTTGCTCCGATGCAGAATGGAATTATCTAGAATTATTGACATTCTTGCCTTAGGATTATCTGCATTTATTAATGAGATTTCTTCTGCGATAACCTTAATTACCTTTAATCTGGTAATATTGTCTCTGGAGGGGAATTTAGGAGTCGCATCCTATGGTATCATAGCGAATTTAGCTCTTATCGGGGTTGCTATTTTCACCGGAATTGCTCAAGGAATCCAACCACTGGTCAGTAAAGGATATGGACAAAGAGATAGTGTATTTTTAAAGAAAGTACTTAAGATGGCAATAATTACTTCTCTTATTTTTGCCACATTTATTTATACAGTCACTTTTGTCTATTCAGATGGGATTGTTCAAATTTTTAACAGTGAGCAAAACATAGAAATTGCAAGATTGTCTAAAACTGGTTTAAGAATCTATTTTATCGGATTTTTCTTTGCAGGTCTTAATATAATAATTGCCATGTATTTAAGTGCTACGGAAAGTGCAAAGGATTCATTCCTTATTTCCATCGCCAGGGGATGTGTGATTATCGTTCCTATGGTCCTATTACTAAGTCGAGCATGGAAAATGACAGGTATATGGTTTGCTTTTGTATTAACTGAAGCAATCGTTGCGGTGTATGCGTTATATTGTAAGAGTAAGATAAGTATGTTTGAATAAAAGAAATATGAGTGATGCCTTTTCTTTCAATAGTTTTATTATATTTAAAATTTGTAAAATAAGGGCTGTTGGTTAAAGATTTAAAAAGAGTTGTAAATAGAAACGGCGCTTAATTATTAATTGATTTACATCAGTATCATAAATTAAGAGCGTGTGATTATTATCTATAAGGGGACCGTTTGTCGCCATCAGTACTTAGGTTGTGGCAGATACACTTATCTGTCACAACTTTATGTACTGTTATGAGCGACAACCGAGTGAGAACGTGTCCTCCGATGGATAATAATCATACGCTCTTCTTTTCGGTTTTGATGTGATAAACTTTTAGTTCTTACTAGCGCCGAGTGAATTGGCTTACTAGGTATAATGACTTTGCTAACATATTAGGCACTAGGTTTCTTGGTTTAGCTGAAATTGTTCTCTTGAGCGCATTAATGATCGAACCTTAATGGTTCCAATAATGTCAGCCAGGAGCCATCCAATTGGGATAGACCACCAGATTCCAACAATTCCGATGGAAGGAATCGAGGAGAGAAAATATGCTAGGAAAACCCGAGTACCAAGGCTTGCTATTGTAAGAATGATGGATACTTGAGGCTTTCCAATCCCGCGAAAGAAACCATAGAACATAAAAAGGTATCCGATTAGGCAGTAGAAACTTGCAACGACAAGTAGATACTGTTTGCCTATGCCTAATATCTCCGTTTCTCCAGCGTCAATAAAAATATACATAAGTGGCTTGGCAAATATAATGATCAATACCGATATGATAGCACAGTAAATTGTAATGATTTTGACTGCGGAACGTATTCCGCTTTTAATACGATCTTTCTTGCCTGCACCATCATTTTGTGCAATGAAGGTGGAAAATGCATTCCCAAAATCCTGCACTGGCAAGTAGGCAAAGCTTTCTATCTTAACGACTGCCGTAAAGGCTGCCATAACTGCTACTCCAAAGCTATTTACTAATCCCTGTATCATTAAGATACCAAAATTCATTATGGATTGTTGAATACTGGTGAGAACAGAGTTGTTTGCAATCATGGTAACAATATTCTTATCAAAATAAATATGCTTTCTTTGCAGGCGGATTAAAGGTACCTTGAATATACAATAAATTGTAATCCCAAATGCTGAAAATACTTGAGCAACAAGGGTAGCATAGGCAGCGCCAGCAACTCCCATATTCATAGGAACTACAAAGACATAATTCAATGTAATATCAATGACAGCAGCGATACTTAGAAATATCAAAGGAACCATAGAATCACCCAAGCTTCGCATTACGGAAGCAAAATAGTTATAAAGAAAGGTTAAAAGTATTCCATAAAAATTAACAAGTAAATAGATCTTGGTATCACTATATATTTCCTGGGGAATGCGGATAAAGTGCAGAATTTCATCAATAAAAATGAAGGAGGCTAGGTTTATTATTAATGAAACAATCCCAATAAAGCAGAAAGAAGTAAAAAAACTATTCTTAAGACGCTCTATTTCATTTGCCCCATATAGATACGAGAATACCGCTCCACTACCCATACAAAGCCCTAGTATTATGGAAGTTAAGAGAACCATAATAGAAAATGAACTGCCTACTGCGGCAAGTGCATTGGGTCCTATATATTTACCAACAATAACAGTATCCGCAACATTATACATTTGCTGGAATATGTTTCCTATTATCATAGGGAGTGCGAAACTTAACATTGCCTTTGTTTCATTTCCATGAAGTAAATTTTTTGTCTTTTTCAAAATGTAATCCTTTCTAGTTATCTGACAGTAATTATGTAAATGTTTTTTCTTTTCAAATTTTAGCCCTGTTTTCATGTATTACTCTACAAGATATAGTATATAGAAAAAACAATATGCAACATTAAGAGTATACGATATTCTGTTTTTTTGTCAATACCGCTATTCGCAAAATACGTGATTTTATGACATATATATCTATTATTTAAAAATACAAAACTTCGCCTTATAAACCAAGTAATAATCTGATTATACACGCTTACAAAATAATTTTAATTTTGTCTAGAAGAAACCGCTAGTATAAAAATAGGCCAGCTACAAACAATATGAATAGCAATTCATTTTGTTTAGTGCTCCAAAGGGGGATTATTATGGACAGAAAACGTGCAAGCGAAATAATATCTTCTTTAGAAATGGCCAATGTAACCCATAATGGGAGACAGGTTTACATTGAAGGAATTAACCCTGTTAAAGATCGCGCTAGTATTCATTATCTAGATCAACCCCATTATAGCCATGAAGTTCCTTTAACTCATTTAGTTGAAACCATAAAATAGTAAAGTGGAGCAGAGGCGAATGTGCCTCTGTTTTTTGATTTACTGACTTGTTCAGCATGAAAGATATGCATGGGAAATGCTAATCTGCATCAAAAATTAATAAACGTTTTTTACTTGCTATATTTTAAAGGTCTAATTTATAATATAGTATGTACTGTCTAAAGTAGAACGATAGGAGTTAAAAATATGAAAAAGTTCAAAAGGGTTTATATTGAGATAACCAATGTATGCAATCTCCAGTGTAGCTTTTGTCCACAGACGAAGCGGCAAGGGGAGTTCATGAGTATAGAAACCTTTCAAAGGATATTGGATCAAATAAAACCGTTCACTGATTATATATATTTTCATGTAAAAGGGGAGCCTTTTATTCATCCTCGGATTGATAAGTTCTTGGATATTAGTTATAAAAAAGGATTTCAAGTTAATATAACGACCAATGGAACTTTGATTTCCAAAGTGAAAGACAAAATTATTGATAAACCATCACTCCGTCAGATTAATTTTTCCTTACATAGCTTTGATGGTAATGATGGGCTAACAGATAAACATGAATATATAAGGAATATTCTTTCCTTTGTCCGTGAAGCCAGGGAAAAGTCAAAGATTATAATATCTTTACGACTTTGGAATCTAAATGAAGATAACCAGATTAATATAAAGATGAACAGAAATCGAGAACTACTAGAAATCATTGAAAAAGAATTTAATCTGCCATATAAGATTGAGGAAAAAGTGCTTCCTGGAAGAGGTATTAAAATTGCTGACCGAGTTTATTTGAATCAGGATTATGAATTCCAGTGGCCGGATTTAAAGGAAAAGGAAGACGATGGATATGGATTTTGCTATGGTCTCCGTAGTCAAATAGCAATATTAGTTAATGGCACAGTGGTCCCTTGCTGCTTAGATGGCGAGGGAGTAATTAATCTTGGAAATATTCATGCCACAGAATTTGCGTCAATCCTTGAAAGTAAACGGGTGAACAATATCGTTCAAGGTTTTTCTAGAAAGGAAGCAGTTGAAGAACTTTGCAGAAAATGCGGATATCGAAAGCGATTCGGAATCTTAAAATCATAATTGTTGTCATAGATTAGTTACAAGTACTTAAGTATTTTGATTGGTTGAAGGTATGAAGGTAAATAGGATTCAAATTCGTAATTTAGCAATTATCATTGGAACAATTACATTAGCATATTTACTTGTTTCTTTATACTTTACGAGACATTTCTTTTTTTGCACTGTAATTAATGGTGTGAAACTCGGTGGAAAATCTTATGAGGATGCGGAACAGATCATCAAAGAGCAAGTGGATAATTATGAACTGCGTATTATTGGACGAGATGGTATTACGGATGTAATCAAAGGTAGAGACATAGGATTACATTATAATGAGCAAAATAGTATTCCTAAAATATATAATATGCAAAAATCCTTTCTATGGATTAGTCCCCTGTTCAGTGAACAATGTTATTTTGTAACGGATCTATATCAATATCAAGAGAAATTATTAGAAAAGGTCCTTGATAATCTAAGTGTTTTTAATGCAGAATTTGTGGAACCAAGGAATGTGAGCTTTAAGTTTGTGAAAGGAAGCTATATAATTATTGAAGAAGTCTACGGAAATACTATTATAAAGGATCGATTTATTAATGAAGTTAATAACAGTATATTAAAAGGAAATACAAGTTTATATTTGGATAAAAAGAATTGTTATCTTAATCCAAAATATACTATAAATTCTAGTAAAACAGAGACAGTAAAGAACTTACTTAATAAACTTATTACTACTAAGATCATTTATGATATAGGTGATCAAACAGAAGTGTTGGATGGAAATGAGATACATAAATGGTTAAAGGTTGATGAGAATTTGGATGTTATCATAAATGAAGCAGCTGTTACTAATTATCTAAGGAAGATTTGCAGAAAATATGATACCGTCGGAAAGACTAGAAAATTTAGGACGTCCAATGGTATCGACCTTGAAGTTCAAGGTGGCTTATATGGATGGAAGATTGATGAAGAGGAAGAGACGAAAGCCTTATTGGAGAATATTAAGTCCGGCGAGATAATCGAGAGGGAGCCGATTTATAGTCAAAAAGCAAGACAACAAGGTGATGATGACATTGGAAATACCTATGTGGAAATTAATATAACAAGGCAACATCTATGGTTTTATAAGGATGGGGAATTGATTGCACAAGGTTCTGTTGTTACTGGGAATCCGAATCGGGGTTATGGAACTGTGACCGGTACCTATATGCTAAATTATAAACAAAAGGATGCTATTCTAGTAGGTCCTGGTTATGAAGCAGATGTCACCTATTGGATGCCATTTTTTGGCGATATCGGAATTCATGATGCCAGTTGGAGATATTCCTTTGGCGGAGAGATATATAAAAGTAGGGGTTCCCATGGATGTGTCAACGCGCCTTTGCATTTGGCTAGAAAGATATTTGATAATATTGAAGCGGGTGTACCTGTGATTAGCTATGAGGAGGCAAGTGATTAGGTAAGCCCCTAAGCGTATAAAATGCTCATTAAGCAGTTTGTAATTGGCCAGGGGCTACCCCATACTAAATTATTCGAATACTATCTGTATGATTGCATGGACTTCAATACAGAATAGTTAGTTAAGGAGGTATATTACATGAGTTACAATGATAAGATAGAGGAACGTTCTTTAAAAGTAATTGCGCGTATACGGACGGATTTTCCGGAGAAGTTTGGCATTCCACGGCAAAGTGGTATCGTTGATGCCCTTAAGGGAGTTATTGTATTTGAACCGGAATATCGTAATCCCCATGCATTACGGGGGCTAGAGGGGTTTTCGCATATTTGGCTCATATGGGAATTTTCCAAAGCGGTTAGTGATAAATGGTCTCCTACGGTAAAGCCTCCTCGTCTTGGAGGTAATAAGCGTATGGGTGTATTTGCTACTCGTTCACCATTTAGGCCGAACCCAATCGGATTATCCTCTGTCAAATTGGATGGTATAGAGCTGGATACAGAGCTGGGACCAATTCTCCATATCTCGGGAGCTGATTTGATGGATAATACTCCAATCTTTGATATTAAGCCCTATCTTTCATATACAGATAGCCATCCGGATGCTACTGAAGGATTTGCTGATTCCAATACGGATTATGAGCTTCAAGTGGAATTTCCTGAGCAATTGCTTATGAACATTCCTTTGGAACAACGGGAGGCACTCCTAGGAGTGCTAGCACAAGATCCGAGGCCTGCATATCAAAATAATCCGTCTCGAATCTATGGTCTATTTTTTGCAGGATTTAATATTCGTTTTACCGTAGAGGAAAGGATATTAACTGTTTGCGAAGTTACTCCAATCCAAAAGTAATTATAATGAGTTGTTTATTAAGAAGTAGGGGATCCGACCCCGCGCAGTGTCGGAGTCAGATCCTTTGTTGTAAATGGAAATCTTATTGACGAATTATTATTCGGTGTATATTTAGACCCTTAGTGCTTTATAATACCGGTGGTTTTTTATCAGGGAATTCTGGCATTCCCCAAGATGTGTTTTTCGGATATGGTTTCTTCTTGTGATCCTCTTTTATATGAGGAAATGGCCAGCAAACTTGTTGCTTCTGAAGTAATTTTATGCAAAGATATACAACGGATTTATCAGTGAATTCTTGGAATTCTTCTTCGTTGAGGAAACCATCAATCTTCTTGCCTCTTTCATTAATGTCCGCGTCATATACTGCAGACCATTCAAGTTCGCAGTAAACCGGCTCATTAAAGATTTCAACATTTGAACGATCGGCTTCTCTGATATCCTTGCCCATTCTCTTTTCGTCAAAGTATCTAGCAACCATAGATGGTGGATTTGGTACGATATAAGGTTTTGCATCCTTGAATTCTACTTTTGTATATACTTTAAATGGAACATGAACGGTTGTATCTTTAATTGTTCCTGCAATAGCATTGTATTTCGAACAAGACCTTGCAGCATATTCAATGTTTTTTCTAATATATCCTTCAATAAATACTTTTTTAGTTGGCGGAATATATCTACATTGTGTTAAGAATATTTGCTTCTCAATTCTTTTTATCTCATAAGCAGGTTCGTTCAGTCTGATTTTTGATTCGGAATCAATCTGAACTACGAATTCTGATAGTACACGTGGAATTTTAATATCTCCACCTGGCCATGAATAATTTTCAGCACCTGTTAGGGTATCTGCTTTAAGAACTGCTGCATCGCACTCTTTTCCACATTTGCTTGCATAAGCTTCAGAACTTACAACAGTTGCACCTCTAGCGTTATAATTATCCATTCTTTCACCTCCATAATTTTTGCTTAGGAAACTCTAATTTTAGTTTCCAATATATCTTATTCATGAAATGATGAAATGTGATGAATAATGACTTAAAAGAGTAAAATTTGTCGAATGTTTATAAGGAGATTTTAGATTAAAAAAGATGTGCCACATTCAAACTTAGTTTGATATGCGACACACCTATAGAGTTAATAGAAATTGATTTGATATTTATTATTTATTTTTTCGATTGGAATTGCTACTATTGGAACCGTCCGGATTCCCATCTCCGTAACCTTCTCTACTAGGCATATTTTTCACAGAATTAGATGTCTGATTGTTGGAATTATTAGAATCCTTTGCTCGCTCCTTGTGATTTAGTCCCATTTCTTTACGATATCTTTGTTCAGACTGCTTACTCATTGAAACACTTCCTTTTTATTATTAATATAAATATTGTATCTCCTTTTTTCTTAGATATACATTTCTGATCGAAAGTTAAGAAGTCTAATCATTATAATGATAGTGAATGGAGAATTACTATTTTCATAAATATACTAATTAAGGGCAAGAGATGGATAGCTATTGAAAGATTAATATATAAAGGGTATGATACTAGATGTATATTAAATTGAATTATTCGAGTGGATGAATCATTCAATTGCTTATAGCATTAGGAGGTAAATATGCACAAAATTGATACATTTTTTGAATATTTAGATAATTCAACATCACCGTTTTATGTGGTGAAAAATAGCAGTGAGATATTAGATGCAGCAGGTTTTCAAAATTTATCTTTTGAAGAACCTTGGAAACTCGAAAAGGGTGGCGCTTATTATGTGAAATTATACGATACAACCATCTTTGCCTTTAAAATAGGAAAAGATATTGGGGAAGATATGATTCTTCGTTTAGCAGCAGCCCATACGGATTTCCCAGCATTTCGCATTAAACCAAATCCTGAAATGCGAGAGCGAGGATATCTGCGTCTTAATACAGAGGTTTATGGAGGGATGATCCTATCCAGTTGGTTTGACAGAGCCTTATCCATTTCAGGTAAGGTTGCCTTAAAAAGTGATAGAGCTTTCTATCCGAAGGAAGTTTTGGTGGATTTTAAGAAACCACTCATGGTAATTCCGAATTTGGCAATACATTTAAACCGGGATGTGAATCGAGGCGTTGAAATTAATAAGCAGAAAGATGTACTTCCTCTACTTGGAATGTCCGATGAGAAGGTACATAATTACTTTACCAAATTACTATCGGAACAGTTACAGATTCCAGAAGAGGACATATTGGATTACGATTTATTTTTATACAACCTAGATAAAGCTAATTTGGTTGGAATGAATCAGGAATTCATTTGCTCACCAAGGTTGGATGACTTATCCTCCGCATATGCTCTCATTCAAGGTATTTTACATGATGTTTGCGATAAAGATATTCATATGGTTTGTCTATATGATAACGAAGAGATTGGAAATCGTACCAAGCAGGGAAGTGCATCACAATTTACTACAATGCTACTAGAGAAGCTATTTGCTTCCTTGGGAAGGACTAGGATTAATTTATTTGAAGTTATGCAAAGAAGCCATATATTATCCGTTGACGTAGCACAAGCATATCATCCAAACTTTTCATCAAAATATGATCCTACAAATGTAGCGGAGCTAAACAAAGGTATCGCATTTAAAATTGATACCGCACAAAGATATGCCTTTGATACAGGAGCAGTTGCCATACTCCAACAATTATGCGAAGAAAACGATATTCCTTATCAGAAGTTTGTAAATCGTTCTGATGCGACTGCTGGAAGCACCATGGGTCCAGTAATATCGACACAATTACCAGTTCGTACCGTGGATATCGGAGTTCCTTTATTGGCAATGCATTCCGCAGTGGAGACAATGGGTACTAAGGACATAGAAAGTATGCTTCGACTGATGGAAGTTTATTTTACAACCAAAAGATAACTATAAAAAGAGAACTACAAAAAGATAACTATATTAGAGAATAACGGTATCGAAATATAGCTATGGTTAATAAAATAGCAAGTAATATCATTAATCAAATTAGTAATAAGAAGAATATATGTTATCAGGAAAGAGTAAGCTATTAACTATGAATTAGTGAGGTGAGAAAATATGAAAATTGTGATGTATGGTGCTGAAATTTGCTCTGATTGCGTGATAGCCAAAGAACAGCTAGGGAAAATGAAAGACATTGAACTAGATTATAGGAATATTACGGAGAATACTTCAATACTAAAAGAATTCTTATCCTATCGGGATAAAGAGACAATGTTTACTTCTATAAAGGAGGAAGGAAAAATCGGGATACCTTTCTTTATTCTTGAGGATGGAAGGAAAACATTTGATATATATGAACTTACCGGGATAAAAAAGCCGGATAATGATTCAGAAATAAATGCCTGTTCTATTGATGGAAAAGGAAATTGTTAATATATTAAGAAGATTAGCTACTAGGTATTTTACTTAGTAGCTGTCTTTGGCAGGCGGACTTTTGTACGTTAAAGTTCAAAACTTTAAAGCGTTGACAAGCTGATTTATATTGGATATAATTAGAATAGTGTTTTTATAGAAGTTTATTTCAATTTAAAAAAATATATAAAGGGGATATACCATGGAAACAATACAATTTTACAGTGGCAAAAAAATACCATTAGAAACGCATAGGGTAAGAGTGGTTCAAAAGCTTTATCTACCAAAAGTCGAAGAACGACTAAAAGCATTGAAAGAAGCTGGAAATAACCTATATTTACTAAAGAATACCGATATATTTTTGGACATGCTGACAGATAGTGGCGTCAACGCGATGAGTGATAATCAGTTATCAGCAATGATTAATGCCGATGATGCCTACGCAGGCTCACGCACCTTTTTTGAATTAAAGGATAAGCTTACGGAACTCTTTGGCATGGAACATTTTTTACCTACCCATCAGGGACGTGCTTGTGAGAACATTCTGGCGCAATCTCTCATTAAAGAGGGAGATGTTTGCCCCATGAACTACCATTTTACAACCACGAAAGCACATATAGTTAAAAATGGTGGACGAGTCGTAGAAGTGGTAAAGAAGAGCAGCGTGATTACCGATAGTACGGATCCTTTTAAAGGAGACTTTGATCTGGACGAATTGGAAAATGTAATCAATGAAGTTGGTGCAGAGCATATCCCATTCGTTCGTGTGGAAGCAGGAACGAACTTAATTGGTGGACAGCCGATATCCCTTGGAAATATTGAAGAAATACATAGAATATGCAAAGCTCATGGAATATCACTTGTTTTAGATGCTAGTTTATTGCAGGATAATCTATATTTCATGAAAATAAGAGAAGAGCGATGCAAGAACATGTCGATTAGAGAAATCACCAAAGAAGTTGCATCTTATTTTGATATTATCTATTTCTCTGCTCGTAAGCTTGGTTTTGCAAGAGGTGGTGGAATCTGCGTTAGAACGAAAGAACTTTGGGATTCCATGAAGGAAGCTATTACACTTTATGAGGGGTTCCTAACCTATGGTGGAATGTCAACCAAAGAAATGGGGGCGATAGCTGTAGGCCTAGAAGAGACGATGGATTTTGATATCATATCGCAAGGACCATTATTTATTGAATATATGGTTAATGAACTAGATAAGCGAGGGATCCCTGTGGTGAAACCAGCAGGAGGGTTGGGATGTCATCTTGATGCTATGAAATTTGTTCCCAATATTCCTGGAGATCAATATCCGGCAGCAGCTCTTTGTTCTGCCTTGTATCTTGCAGGTGGAATTCGGACTATGGAACGTGGTACCTTAAGCGAAGATCGTAATCCTGATGGATCCGAGCATATTGCTTCCATGGAATTAGTTCGATGTGCTTTGCCTAGAAGAGTATTCACCTTAAGTCAGGTGAAATATGCAATCGATCGAATAACGTGGCTATGGGACAATCGTGATATGATTGAAGGTTTAACATTTACCGAGGAGCCCAAAACCTTAAGATTTTTTGTTGGAAGGCTAGCTCCAGTATCGGACTGGCAGGAAAAGTTAGTAGATAAATTTAAAAAGGATTTTCCTAATTGTTTATAAAAATTTGATTTGTATCAAGGAATTAAGCTCATCCTATTATTATAATAAGATCATGATTTAACTTAAGTTATTTATTTTTATAATATTAAGTAATACAAATTGATAGATTGTTGAATGAGTTGAATGATTTATAATAATAGGAGGAAAAACAATGAGCAAATTTAATAGTCAGCAAAACATTGGTGATATTGTAGCGGAGTTTCCGAAGGCAGGAGAGGTATTTAAAGAATACAAGATCGATTTCTGCTGTGGTGGCAATCGCCCATTGAGTGATGCTATAGAAAAGCAAAATTTAAATGAAACAGAAGTATTAGATAAGGTTAATAAACTTTATGAAACCTTTGCCAATACCATGGATACCAACTGGCGTGAAGCGAATCTCGATGAGTTCGTTGATCATATTGTTAATAAGCATCATGGCTATCTTTGGAAAGAAATGCCGGAGATTGGCCAATTGACAACACTAATTCTAAAGGTTCATGGATTGCACCATCCAGAATTATCAAAAGTCCATAAGCTATTCCATACGGTTAAGATGGACTTGGAAGGGCATTTGACAAAGGAAGAAACCTTACAGTATCCTGCAATTCGTAAGTTCATTGAAAGCAAATCCAAGGAGGATTTGGATGAAGCTGTAAGAATTATCAAAGAGTTAGAAGATGAGCATACAGAAGCAGGAAATATATTAAAAGATCTAAGAGCGGTAACAAATGATTATGAAATTCCGGAAGATGTATGCGGAACCTTCGTTAACACCTATCAGAAACTTCAGGAAATGGAGTCGGACTTATTCGAGCATATTCATCTAGAGAATAATATCCTATTCCCAAGATTGTTCGCTTTACAAGAGAGTATGTCATATAAGACAAGTAATTAATATCGATTATAAATAAATGAAAATGCTCCCCATATGGTAGATAGTAATACATATATTTGCCATAAGGGGAGCATTGTTTATACATTTATCTTTCTTAAGCCTTGTCTGCATGACTAAGCTGCCATTCCACACCGAATTTATCGGTCAATGAGCCATAACATTTACTCCAAAATGTCTCCTGAATTTCCATACCAACTTTGCCACCTTGCTTTAATTTTTCAAAGTATGATTTTAAATTATCAATATTGTTACTCATAACGGTTATGGTAATATTATTTCCAATCGTGACGGGGGCTCCGGGAAGAGTATCGGAAAACATAACCCTATTTCCGCAAATATTTAGATAAGTATGCATGATACGATTTTTGGCCTCTTCTGGAATTGGAAAATCTGGATCCGGAGGTGCGTCTTTAAAAGTCATGATTTGTTGCATATCAGTTTGAAATGCATCTGCATAGAACTCGACAGCCTCACGGCAGTTACCGTTAAAGTTTAGATATACTTCTATTCCCATGATATTCACTCCTAATTTGTTATCAATCAACATTAATATATATAATTTTATCCATTAAAAGTGAAGGTTATACAGAAAAACAGGCATTAAGAGAGAGTGCTTAAATGCCTGTTTGACTTATAATTAACTTGATTAATTAATATTGTGAATAATATTGTGAATGTATATTGGACTATATTCTTTAACGATTACTAGTGCAATAATCATCAATTGATTTTGCAACAATCTTTGCAAAGTTAACAGCTTCCACAACGGTTCTGGATCCGGTTACGACATCGCCGGACGCAAATACACCATCTACGGAAGTGTGTCCTATGTCATCGACAACCAGCAGTCCTTTCATACTGGTTTCAAAGCCTTTATTATTTGCAACGATATTATTTCTTGGTGTTTGACCAATGGCAACAATGATAGAGTCACATTTATAGAAGCCTTCCGATCCATCGATTGGAACCGTTCTAACATTACCTTCCTCATCTACAATGCGATTGGTTTCAATATATTTTACACCATCTTCACATAATTCTATTGGTGATTTGAATAGTTCAAAATGTATACCATCTTTAATGGTATCCTTTATTTCTGCTTTGGTAGCAGACATATCTTCAAACCCTTTTCGGTATAGGATGCATACATCTTCAGCGCCATGGGCTTTTGCAGTTCTGGCAGCATCCATAGCTACATTTCCAGCACCAATGATACATACTTTATTACCAAGACGGAAGGGATCTGGTTTCTTAAGATAATCGATAGCAAAGTGGACATTGCCTAAGCTTTCACCTTTGATATTCAAAAGTTTCGCATTCCACACGCCTGTACCCAGAAAAATTGCCTTGTATCCATCATAAAATAGTTTATCAATGGTGATTACAGGTCCGATTAAGGTGTTAAATCTAATTTTGACACCTAGCTCAAGCAGACGGTCATATAAAGTATCCAGAATATCTTTTGGAAGACGGAATTCTGGTATTCCATATCGTAAAACACCACCGATTTTATCCTTGCTTTCGAAAATGGTTACTTTGTAGCCTTTCATTGCTAGAATGAAGGCAATGGTGATACCTGCTGGACCAGAGCCAACAATTGCTATTCTATCATTAAGCATTTTGCGGGGCTTTTTAAATGGTGTAGTTTCTAAATACTTGTTTGATATGTATTTCTCGATTTCATAGAACTCAACAGGTTCTCCCTTAATTCCTTTAATACAATTACCACTGCATTGATTCTCATGAGCGCAAACTACAGCACATATAGCGGATAAAGGGTTATTATTAAACAGTATTTCTCCTGCTTTTTCAATCTGATTATCTTTGAATAATTGAATGATCTCGGGTATCGGTGTACTAACCGGACAATTCTTCGTACAACGTGGATTTTTACAAAGCAAACAACTATTTGCTTCAATATTGAGTCTATCCATATATAACCTCCAGTTATTGCTATTTATAATTTGCTATGCTATCACGAACAATTTTTGTGGTTAGCACATAATACTTTCAAAAGTACTTAGTTCAATACTATATAATGAAAACGACTTAAATGCAATAGTAGAACAAAAGGAATAGTTGGAGTTTTTATTTAATGGGAATTGCAAACAAGATTTATTAAAAATAAGAGTAGCTTCTTGTGAGCTACCCTTTAGAAAAATATATTATTTTATTTTTTATTTCTTACCTATGGAAACGCGCCAAACTTCTGGGCCTTCCTCGAGGTATTCCCATTCAAACTGTTCGGTATATTCTGCTTGCATTTGATAATAAAGGGGTTTGGGATCATGGTCGTTGATTAACTCCATTTTTTCACCGGATTTTAGGTTTTCAAATGTTTGGAAAATCACTGCATGTTTGTCTTTAGGTTCATATTTACGAGCATCTACCTGTGCGTTAAAATTTGACATTGTTAATTCCTCCTGAAGTTTGTGTACTTGTGTTCAATACTATAGTTGAAAATAATAAGATAATTATTCATGTAAGATTTTTCATATTCCTGGTGTAAAGCTACAGTAACCAACTTTATCACATCTCTCCTTCATATCTTTCCATATTTCTGCACCTTCAATACGTTCGATTGCAGTCGGATAGAGTATATGATTCTCTTTATATATATGGTCACGTAGGTTGAATATGATGTACTTGGCCGCTTCGTCAACGACGGATTTAAACTCCTTGAAATCCATGGTTTCAACATTAAGCGCCGCATCTTTCAATGTTTTTTTGCGTAATCTTAATTCATCATGCTCCATTCTCATAATTCTTGTTGGACCAGTAATTCCCCTTTTCTCTAATTCAGGGAATAGTACATTTTCTTCTCTCAAATGATGATTTTCTGCATCGATTATGAGTGTAGAGGTTTCAACTAAACGCTTAAATATATCTGTATTTTCCTCTTTAGATTTCATTAATTGTATAGCGGAATTAATATCCTCTAAGTTGGTTAAGAATTCCTTTAGTTTTTCATGCTCATTTATAAGCGTATCTATTACGTGACCTTCGTCGATATTATTTTTCACTTTATCCAATTCATCGGATAGAACTTCCATATGTACGTCACAAAGATTACGCAAATCCTCCGGATTCATTCCATCTTGAATTAGCTTTTGCTCTGCTAAAGATAATTCCACGGGATCAATATTGGATACTATTTGTAATGCTTCTTGTCTAAGTTCATCGGTAATATTACCTTGGTTTAATCGGTTAAGTAAATTAGCCAATTGCTCCACTTTTTTATCGTCCATAACTTACCTCCTTCAATTATATTTGGATAGTATTAGTATAAATTAATGAACGATAAAATTCTGTGATTAAAATCAAATTTGTATAGGATGGAGCAAGGTTTTTATCCTGCTGAAATAATCATATCTTCTGGTAGGGAATTAATTTCAGAATATAATATATCACGATAATCGATTGTGGCTTTATCATCAATCTCCATTATTTCATTGCATTCGATTGCATTTCCCTTATCAATAAAGTTCTTTAGGTACTTGTCCAATGAGGAAATTCGCTTATATTTCTTAGTTAATAGAATGTTACCTTTATTGACATAGAATAATTTAACCCCTTCCTGGGTTGGAAGCTTAAGAACTAACCTTTTCGAAAAGAGGTCCCGATACCCATTGATTCCATGCTTCACATATTCTAGACCGCGGATGATATCACGATACTTAGAAGCCTTTTCAAAATGGTAGGTGGAAGCGGCCTTATTCATATTGTCCTCTAACTGCTCTATAAATAGCTTCAGTTTTTCTTCGTTCGAAAGTAGATCAATTAGAACTTGCTGATTCTTCTCAAAAGTGATTTGATCCATTGTTATTGGAAACAGGTGATATTCAAATTCATATTTATCACCCGTGAACTGAATGGGGTAGAGATTCTTTAGTAAATCGATTAATTCAATTAGCATATGCTGGCTTCTAAGTGGTCCATAGGTGTAATCTGATCTTTCATGAACTACAGCCAGTGAATTGTAAGGATTGTAATCCTTTATCTGAAGATAAGCATATCGCCGATCATTTTTCATTTGTGAATTGAAAGGTGGCTTGATGGTTTTTATCAAGGAGCATTCTAACAAACGAGCTTCCAGATGCGTATCGGTTACGATATACTCAATATCACGGATGAGCGCAACCATTTTTTTGACCTTTTCCCACTTATGATCGGTAACAAAGTAAGATTTCACTCTTTTCTTCAAACATTTACTTTTCCCGACATAGATAATGTTCCTGCGGGAATCGAGCATTTTATAAATACCTGGCAAAGCAGGAATGTTATTTAATTTGTTTTTTAATTTATCAGACATATCTATCATTGTAATTTCACCTTATCTTTAATAGATGTCAAAGTTCATATGTATTTCATCTCAATGGAAAATCTACCTTATAACACCGTAAACAGATATAATTTTGTTGATTTTCTTATGTTACTATAGCCCAATTTAATAAAATTCGCAAGCGAGGTTATATTAGTAGTTAAGAAAAATATTCCCTATGATTTGATTGGTGAATTGTGTCAAAAGATCGATTATCAGGATTATTTTCAAAAATATGAAGCGGTTATAGGAGGAAGAAAATAAAATAAAGGTATTATTTATTAATAATTTATAAACTGGTTACGTTTCCAGAGAAAATGGTGTAGAATAAGCTTGTGCTGTACCTACTGGCCTTCAGACAGGAAAGCTCGGACGGTTACATCAAATATGGAGGTTAATGCATGAGAACATTACTTATAATTGTTTTTTTCCTTTTATTTTTTGCGATCAGTATTCCAATTTTAATGATAGCGTATATTATTGGCTTATTTAGTATCTCAACCAGATTTAAATTGGCTCAGTTTATTATAAAAAAAGTTGCTAAAATTATCCTTTGGCTTGGTGGAACAAATCTTAAAGTAATAGGAACTGAGAGGGTTCCAAAGGGGAAGCCGGTTGTATATATTCTTAATCATCGAAGCTATTTCGATGCTGTAATTTGCTATGCAACTGTTCCAAATATGGCTGGCTTTATCTCAATGAAGACAATGCAAAGAGTTCCATTTATAAATATATGGATGAAATATCTAGGATGCTTATTCCTTGATAGGACAAATGTGCGACAAGGTTTGGTAACTATTAAGGCTGGAGTCCAACTAATAAAAAGGGGACTTTCCATATTTATTGCCCCAGAAGGTAAGCGGAACTTGACCGGAGAAATCGATATGTTACCTTTTAAGGAAGGAAGTTTTAAACTAGCTAAGAAAACTGGTTGTGCGATAATTCCGGTCGCAATTAATAATGCGGATAAAATATTTGAAACACAGTTTCCCTGGGTGAGGAAGAGAAAAGTATCGATTGAATATGGATATCCTATCTATACGAAGGATCTTGATTTAAAAACAAGAAAAAATACTGGAGAATATGTGCAGAACATTATAAAAGGAATGCTAGAGAGAAATCAAATAGCATTAATGTGAATTGATTTAATAGAATAATTAAAAGCGGAGTCATAATATTATGCAATATATGCATGGTTACTTTTAGACACCGTTTTTTATTTATAAAATATATTTACTCTATTAATTATAAAAAATTGATAATAATCATGGAAAGATATGATGATTTTATTATCATATACTTAGAATGTAAAATCTATTAAAGGAGAGGTGAATATGCAGAAAAGTAGATGTCATCATAGTAAATCACATGCTAAGGATGTCAAAACCCATAAGGCCTGTGTTTCTTTAGTACCAATTTTCAACCATCTCGAAGCGGATCAGATGGATGAGATAATGAAAGCGACTAGATCCATTTCCTACTGTAGGGGTGAAATTATCTATCGAGCAGGGGATAAATCGGATTCTCTTTACATCGTAAGTAGTGGTAGAATTCGGATTTATAGGCTATCGGAATCCGGTAAGGAGCAGTTGGTACGGATTCTTAATCCTGGTGAGTTTACAGGAGAATTGGCCTTGTTCCGTGAAGGAATCCATGAGGCATACGCAGAAGCTATGATGGATACGAATGTATGTATGATAACACGAACCGAACTTCAAGAATTTCTAATGAAATACCCAACCATTGCATTAAAGATTTTATCCGAATTTTCAGAAAGATTGGAGACTTCGGAAAAACAAACGACACGATTTGCAACAGAAACGGTAGAAACAAGAATAGCTCTTTTTCTCGCCGAATGCGTAGAAGGTGAAAATCAAGTGATGGAAATAAAGTTGCCGATGAGTAAGAAAGATTTGGCTTCCTATTTAGGAACGACACCGGAAACAATAAGTAGAAAGTTGGCAGAAATGGAGGATAAGGGTTATATCCGCCAGCTTCCGCAAAGAAAAATTGAAATCTTAGATTTGGATGGATTACTTTTATTATAATATAATGATGCTTTATCAACTTAATAACCCTTAGGCTATAATGATTTCATTACGATTATCATTTACATTTGCTTTCTTACAATTTTATATTCGTCATCAAATTGAAAGTAGGGACACTCGCTATAGTTTCCTGTAATAAATCGTGCCATTTCATCTTCGTCAAGATTCATTTCGCATACATAATAGTTAAAGTATTCGTCATAATCGTAATAGAGACAATAATCGCATTTACCTTTACCTTTCATAATAAATCATGCCTTCCTTTATTTTATAAAAAAATTTATAGTTATTTATTTAGCTATGTAGAACATAATCTTTCTACAATGAAATGTTATTACAAATTACTTTGGAATTTACTTGTATTCATTTCAAGAATATATTATATCGGATTATAAGAAAAATTCAACCAATGAAATTTGATAATTGTTTCTAATTGAGAAAATATTATGTTGTATGACTATTTATAAGATGTGAGATACTAGTAATGACACAATAATGATAAATTTCTAGGAGGCGGAAAATTGGGCGACAGTAAAATGAAAAGTACGAAAAACAATAAAAAGAAAGATGGAAAGTTCCATTCAAAGCATATCAAACATGATCCGCAAGCAGAAAGTGCCCGCGCTGTATTCGGCTTACAGGGTGACAATTATCAAAACAAGAAGAACGATAAGACTACGGTTCATATGTAATTTATAGACAACAAGCCATTTGATTTTGTTCTCAAATGGCTTGTTGTATTTGTACTTCAAAATTCAAATTGAATTCGTATGTTGTTTTCTATATACTTCTCTGCAATCGCTGCGGAAAGTATGGCAGGTGGAACCCTATACGCCCTGGAGCCAGAGATCGGTAAGAGAATCCATCGAGGAGATAATATTGAATTATCATATTTAGAAAAACAAGCGGAGGAGTTTAAATTATCCGGTGGTTCTACAAGTGTCTCCGTTAAAGCTCCTGTGACTTATTCCAATGATAGCAGTCTAAAATCCTTAACGGTTTCACCAGGGAAATTGTCACCAAGTTTCTCTTCTGGAACGAAGAATTATAGTGTAACGGTAGGTAATGAAACAAAGAAATTATCAGTATCTGCAACACCAAAGGATAGTAAGGCTGAGGTTACTTCTGTGTCAGGAAATAACAAATTAAGCGTTGGTAAAAATACGGTTAAAGTCGTTGTAACTGCGGAAGATGGTAGTAAAACAACCTATAATATTGTTGTAACCAGAGAAACGGCTAAGGAAAACAATAGTACTACTGGTAAGAATAATAGCACCAATAATAATACCAACAATAATAATACAAACAATAATACAAGCAATAACAATTCAAACTCTAATACAAACAACAACAATGAGAATGTGACTCCTACACCAGAACCGACTCCAACAGTGGTACCAGAAGAAATTATAGAAGAGGTAACTGAAATTGAAGTTAAGCTTGGTTCGGAGATGCGCTATCTACAGAAGGATTTTGACGTGGAACTACCCAAATCCTTTGAAAAAAAGTTAGCAAACTATAAAGGAATTATCATGATGGAGCTTTCCGAATTAACTGCGTAACCGGGCCGGATGAATACACCTGCATGGTGAATAATAATTACTATACTAATGTTTGTGCGCAATATAATTTATCCTGGGCTGTAAAGATTTATTATCAATTAAAAGAGCAGAACAAGTTAGCTAATATAGCAGATAAGCTTCAACTGACTGATGATGAGATTAAAGAGTTTGCGAATGCAGCAGAGTGTATGTATCTTCCTTATGATGAGAAATTGAAGATAAATCCGCAAGATGATTCTTTTCTTCAAAAGAAAACCTGGGATTTGGAACAAACGCCTGAGGAAGAGTTTCCACTTCTCCTGAATTATCATCCATTGCATTTATACCGTTATCAGGTGTGTAAGCAAGCTGATACGGTACTGGCTCATTTTATCTTTGAGGATGCGCAGTCATTGGAAACGATACGAAATTCCTTTGCATTTTATGAGAAAGTAACGACCCATGATTCCTCCTTGTCTACCTGTATCTTTAGTATAGTAGCATCCAAACTGGGGCTGGAGGATAAAGCTTACGAATACTTTGGAGATTCGGCAAAACTAGATTTATTCAATACCCATAAGAATACAAAGGATGGGATACATACTGCCAATATGGGTGGTAATTATATGGCCATCGTCTATGGTTTTGCTGGTTTACGGATTAAAGAAACTGGTTTGTATTTTGCGCCTTCTATACCAAAGCAATGGAAGGAATATCGATTTAAGATAAATTATGAAGACAGTCAGATCAAGGTTGATATCAATCATAGGGAATATATATTTACTTTACTAAAAGGAAGTCCAAAGCAAATTTATATTAATGATAAACAATACGATTTGAAAGATTATCTAGTAATTAATGCCTCGGCGGATGATATTTAAAATATACTGCTAAGGTAGTCTTGCATGATGGGGAGTAGTAAAATGAAATATAGAGCGATTATTTTTGACTTGGACGGTGTGATTTGCCATACGGATAGATATCATTATCTAGCATGGAAACAGCTGGCAGATAAACTTGGTATCTATTTTGATGAACAGATCAATCATCGGCTGAGGGGAGTCAGCCGAATGGATAGCCTTAATATC
Organism: Clostridiales bacterium; assembly: GCA_012523925.1. Classification (GTDB taxonomy): domain Bacteria; phylum Bacillota; class Clostridia; order Lachnospirales; family Lachnospiraceae; genus Mobilitalea. Next base: position 19,291 of record JAAYSQ010000033.1, on the reverse strand, counting down.
ATATTGGAAAGATATAAAGGTAAGCCCTTATCGGAAGACGAGAAAGAGAACTTGGCTTCCTATAAGAATGATATATACAAAAAATATTTATTGAAAATGTCACCGGAGGATTTGTCTAAGGAAGTTAGTGATACCTTATGCTACTTAAGAAATCTTGGATTAGAATTCGCAATTGGATCATCTAGTAAAAATGCCAGATTAATATTAAAGCAAATTGGCTTAGGAGATTATTTTGATGCAATCTCGGATGGAAATAATATAAGGTATTCGAAACCTAATCCGGAGGTATTCCTAAAAGCAGCCGATTATCTTGGCAGAAGGGTAAGTGAATGTCTGGTGGTAGAAGATGCAAAAGCTGGAGTTGATGCAGCCCATAATGCAGGATTCGATAGTGCGGGTATTGGTGAAGCTGCAGATTACCCTTTGACTACCTATCAATTAAATAAATTTTCAGATTTAATAAATGTTTTTTAAAAGTTGGTTTATAGAAAAAAGTGAATGGTATTTATCTAAAATTATAATGTTAATATCGCCAAATCAATATCAGAGAGATGGGGGATCTGATATTGGTATGGCGATTTTTGGTATTGCCAATCTTTATTTCTTCGATTATTATATTAGCTAAGTATATGTAATATAGTAAGTAATATAGTAAGCCTATATATAAACAATTGGAATTGTTTAATAATGAAAGAAATTACAATTCTTTCATGGCGTAAATATTAATTCATCTGCAAGTTTGTGTCTGTGCTTTTCATACAAACTCGTATTATATAATATATAGCGCAGAAAGAGAGGTAAAATAATGAGTAAAATTTTTAATATAATAATCGACTATATAAAGAATAATCGAAAACTAGTGCTGTTTTATAGTATTGCGGCTATCCTTCTTACTTTTTCTTTCATTTATCTTGTTTCCATAATTGTTGGAATGAAGAGTGAAAACGATATAGGTACTACTGTTGCAGAAGGGGTGAGTCCATTACCAACCCAAGCCCCGACAATCACACCAACTATAGAGTTGGAGGAAGAAAATTTCGATGATATTGAAGATCCTGAGATTGTGGAAGAGACCGTAAAGGATGACCAGGATCCGCAGGTACAAGGTACTTCTGGAATAGAAATGAATATCCAGGATATAGACAGAGGCGATAGTGTAGAGGAGACGATTACCTATGGTGTGGATATAGCAAAATGGCAGGGAGTTGTTGACTGGAAGAAAGTGAAAAAAGCAGGTATCGATTTTGCTATGATTCGTGTCGGTTATCGAACGCTGGATAATGGTATTATCGTGGAAGATCCTTATGCAAAATACAATCTGCAACAGGCAAGTAAGAATGGCATGAAGATTGGCGTATATTTTTTCTCAACAGCTTTAAATAAAGCGGAAGCAAAAGAAGAGGCAGCCTGGGTAGCTGACTTCATTGCCCCTTATCCGATAACTTATCCAGTGGCATATAACTGTGAAGGATTTACCGATCCAAATAATAGACAGTATGGGATGACAAAGGATAATCGAAGCGACGTTGCTATTTCATTTTTAGATTATATGCAAGAACAGGGATATACACCTATGTTCTATGCTTCCAAGAATGAATTGGAAGAGAATGCTCAATGGAATACGGATATGCTTAGCCGGAGATATCGAATATGGGTAGCGCATTATCCGGATAGCCTTCCAAAAGATATGAAATCCTCCTATTCTGGGAAACATGCTATGTGGCAATATACTAGTAAGGGGAAAGTTCCTGGAGTTGATAAACCGGTGGATCTAAATATTGCATATTTTGGCTATGAGAAAACAGCAAAGCCAAAGGTTGACACACCACAGGAAGAGGTGTCTGCAGATCCTACAGCACTCATCAACTTTAAGGAAGTTAATGAGACTGTAACTGCAAAAATTGAGACAAATCTAAGAAAAGTGCCCTCCACAGAGAATCCTGACTCGGTTGTTGCTATATTAAAAAACGGTGATACAGCCACAAGAATCGGAATTGGGGATAATGGCTGGTCTAGATTGGAGTACAAAGGGGAAATTTTATTTGCGGTAAGTAGTTACTTGACAACTGATCTAGAATATAATGCACCAAAACCAACTCCAGAAGAAACCGGACCTGTGTATCAAAAAGTAAATGAAGAGGTAACTGCTAAGGAAAAAACGAATCTCCGCAGTGAACCAAGCACGGCAAGTGATGAAACCATAGAGGCTGTACTGTATTACGGCGATATTGCGATTCGAACTGGAATTGGAGTTAATGGATGGTCGCGAGTTGAGTATAATGGGCAAACATTATATGCTATTAGTCGCTATCTGACTACCGATCTTGATTATCAGGACAATATAAAACCTACCATAGATAATCCAGAAGCAGGCATTACCTTTACCAAAGTGAATGAGAAGGTAACAGCTAAAGAAATAACTAATCTTCGGATTGTTCCGACCACGGAGTTAGAAGATACCGTTGCTGTTGTGTTAAAAAATGGCGATATTGCAATTCGAACTGGAATAGGAGATAATGGTTGGTCCAGGTTGGAATATGATGGTAGGATATTGTATGCTGTAACGAGCTATTTAAAGGTTGTTGAATAATTAATGAATAGCAAAAATAGGATATACAAGAACAAGAAAGTATGAGTGTTTTTAATATAAGATTAATCCTATATACAGAAAAGATGATATCAGCAAAACTATATATGCGTGGTTTTGCTGATTATTTTATTAAGAGCTTTATTATGAATTTATGTTATTTTAATTATCTTTTATAAATCTTTTCTTACTTTAATAGCAATATTATGCTATACTAAATACTTTGGAGCCGTTTTCAGCCCCTTGAATTTTTTATGAAAGAATATGAATGAGAATATAATCAATAACTAATTGCAAACAGTATAGTAGTTATAATATTAATGTGCTTAAGGTTTCGCAATTGCATTCTTTTATCTTTTATTCAAAAATACAAAGTTAGAAGGAGAGATAACTTGAAAAAATTACTACCTTATATGAAAAAATATATCTTTTTCGCAATAGCCAGTCCAATACTTATGATTTTGGAAGTGATAGCCGATATTGTTATTCCTTACCTTATGTCTCGAATCGTAGACGTTGGTATTGCAAATCGTGATATTGACTACATTGTAAAGGTTGGGCTTATTATGGCGGGTTCGGCACTTCTTGGAATGCTTTTTGGTATTCTAAGTTCCCATTGCGGGGCTAAAGCGGGCTATGGATTTGCAGCTGAAATTCGGCTTGCGACCTATCAAAAAGTCCAGAAATTTTCCTTTGCAAACCTGGATAATTTTTCTGTGTCATCTTTAATCACAAGGCTTACAAATGATTGCAATACAATTGGCCAGGTAACTATGATGAGTCTACGTATGGCGGTGAGAGCGCCATTTTTAATGCTGTTTGCCGTGTATATGGCGTTTACGATTAATGCTTCTTTGGCTAGGATCTTTGCAGTTGCCATTCCGATAACTGCAATTGCGATTTTTATCATACTGTCAAAGGCAAGACCCTTATTTAAGAAATTGCAAACCCGTGTGGATAGAGTGAATGCTATCATTCAAGAAAACTTAGTTGGAATCCGGGTTGTAAAATCATTTAATCGGCAGGAACATGAGGAGGTAAGATTCGAGGAAAGGAATAAGGATTTAAAAGATACCGCATTAAGTGCAGTATCAAAGATTATCTTGTTAATGCCGATTGCGAATCTTATTATTTACTCTGTCACTATATCGGTTCTTTGGTTTGGTGGCCGTCAGGTAGTTGTTGGTACAATGGGTGGCGGTGAGTTAATCTCCTTTATAACCTATAATATACAGATTCTAATGTCCTTAATGATGATTTCCTTTTTCTTTATGCAATTACTAAGAGGAAGTGCTTCTGTAGGTAGAGTTTTAGAGGTTATGCGTACGAAATCAGAGATTCATGAAGAAAAAAACCCTATCAATGAAGTAAGAGACGGCTCAGTACGGTTTGACAATGTTTACTTTCGCTACCCTGGAAGCCCGGAGTATGCTTTAAAAAACATTAACTTTGAAATTAAACCTGGTGAAACCCTTGGCATCATCGGATCCACCGGTTCTTCTAAATCCACATTGGTACAATTATTACCGAGACTTTATGATGTAACTGAAGGTGCTGTCCTGGTTGGTGGTGAGGATGTTCGTAATTATAATTTGGAAGTTCTTCGTGATCAGGTTGCATTCGTATTACAGAAAAACATATTATTCTCGGGTACACTTCGAGAAAATATGCAATGGGGCAATGAAAATGCAACGGATGAGCAAATAATTGACGCATTAAAGCAAGCGCAGGCTTGGGAATTTGTTTCTAAACTAGAAGACGGCTTAGAACATCGTGTTGAGCAAGGAGGTAATAACTTCTCTGGCGGTCAGAAGCAAAGGCTAAGTATCGCTAGATCCTTACTAAAATCACCCAAGATTATTATTCTTGATGACTCAACTAGTGCTGTAGATATGACGACCGATGCGAAAATCCAGCAGGTTTTCAAAGAAGAACTAAAAGAGATAACAACAATAATAATTGCGCAGAGAATTTCATCAATACAAAAGGCAGATCGAATTATTGTAATGAATGAAGGCAAAATTGAGTCCTTAGGTGACCATGAAACTTTAATGGAGAATTCGCCGATTTATAGAGAGATATATGTATCACAGCAGAAAGGGGTGGTGGGAGAATGAGCAAACAGACAAGACTAATGCAGCCAAGAGATCCAAAGAAAACATTAGGTAGATTATTTGGATATTTTAAATATAATAAGGCTCTATTCTATACAGGAATAACTTTTATCATTCTAACTTCGATCGCAGAAATTGCTGTTAGTGGATTACTAAGTCCAATTATCGATATCCTTGTCGGGGATTTTGAGAAAACAATTTTTGTTAAATATTTAATTTTAATGGCTTTCCTAGTTATTTTAATAAGTATGGGTAGATATTTAGGAAATTTACTTATGGCAAAATTAGCACAGGGGACAATCTTTAGGATACGAAAAGATATGTTTTCCCATATGCAGAAACTGCCGATCTCTTATTTTGATGTTCATGCCCATGGCGATTTGATGTCCACCTTTACAAATGATGTGGATATGCTGAATCAAGCCCTAGAACAAAGTGTATCCCAAATCATAACTTCTGCATTAACTATGGTAGGAACTTTTACTGTTATGTTGCTAATTAGTCCAATCTTAACACTTGCTGTGATTGTATTGCTAGCGGTTATGTTATTTTCTGCAAAATACGTAGGCAAAAGATCAACCAAGAATTTCCGTAGGCAACAAGCGGCATTAGCAGATATGAATGGTTATATTGAGGAAATGATGTCCGGGCAAAAGGTAGTGAAAGTCTTTAATTATGAGGATAGAGCTATTAATAAATTTACGGATAAAAACACAGAACTTCGCAAAGCAGGAACACAAGCGGCTACTTATGGTGTAATGATAATGCCGATCATGGGCAACCTCTCCTATGTGCTATATGCACTGATATCCATCCTTGGTGCAATCATGGTATTAAGAAATCGATTAAGTGTTGGTAATATAGCAGCATTCCTACAATACACAAGAACCATATCCAGACCGATTACTACAGTCTCCAACCAGCTGAACACATTGTTTGCTGCACTAGCTGGAGCTGAAAGAATATTTAATATTCTAGATGAGCAAGTTGAAGTCGACGGGGGAGATGTCTCCTTAGTGAAAGAAGAAGAGGAACTTTATTGGAAAGTTCCTGAAAAAAATGGAGCCTTCAATCTGGTTCCTTTAAAAGGAGATATTACCTTTGAAAATGTTGATTTTGGTTACCTTCCTGGCCAAAAAGTTTTAAAAAACATTAATCTATATGCTAAACCTGGTCAGAAAATTGCCTTTGTAGGATCGACTGGTGCCGGTAAGACAACGATTACTAATCTGATTAATCGTTTCTACGAGATAACAAATGGAACAATCTATTATGACGGTATTGATATAAAAAGAATTAATAAATTTGACTTAAGAAGTACTATGAGTATTGTATTACAAGATGTCCATCTATTTGAAGGAACTATTGCTGATAATATCCGCTATGGGAGACTTGATGCAAACGATGAAGAAGTAAAAGAAGCGGCAAAGTTAGCCAATGCCCACTATTTTATTAAGAATTTGCCACAGGGATACCAAACTATGCTTTCTGTGGATGGTGAAAACTTATCCCAAGGTGAGCGACAGCTTCTATCTATTGCAAGAGCAGCAATTGCGAATCCAACTATTCTTATCCTGGATGAAGCAACATCTTCGGTTGATACAAGAACCGAGAAGTTAATTGCAGAGGGTATGGATAAGTTGATGGAGGGACGAACAACCTTCGTAATCGCCCACCGTCTTTCAACGGTTCGTGATTCCAATGCGATTATGGTATTAGAACAAGGCGAAATTATTGAGCGTGGCGACCATGATGATTTAATGGAGCAGCAGGGACGATACTATGCTCTTAATACTGGTTCAATTGAATTAGAATAATCTAGCAAGGACTCGTTGCATAAGAAGCACGAGTCCTTACTAATTGCAAATAATTATTGTCAAGTACAAGTTGAGCTGAATAGATTGGTAATATAATTAAATAGCAAAAATAGAACAGGCAATACGCACTTTCACAAATTGCGTTAGGCCGGGCCTTCTAGTAGGGCAGCAGGATTAAGAACCTGTGGGACTATAGTATCGTATAGTTTCACAGGTTTTTTTATTTAAATTGCTCTGCAAGTTCTACTAAATAAAAGGCTCCACATTAGAACTCATCATATAAAACATCATATAAAAAAGGGAAGGTTGATATCTTGGATATGAATTATAGGAAGGTTAAACAGGTATTAGCTATCATTTTGCTAGCAAATTTGGCTGTTGCAGCCCTTAAAATAAGCTTGGGAATTCTGATTAAAAGCACTAGTATGACTGCGGATGGCTTCCATTCATTAACCGATGGTTCTTCGAATATTGCCGGTCTAATCGGTATTCAATACGCATCCAAACCAATTGATGAAGAGCATCCCTATGGGCATAAGAAATTTGAGATGTTAGCAGGATTATTTATAGCACTTATGCTCTTTGTTATCTTTGGTAAAATAATATTTGAAGCAATCTTACGACTAGTTCAGCCAGTCCGACCGGAGGTATCAATGGATAAAGTATTATTGTTGCTAGTTAGCCTTGGCATTAATATATTTGTCTGCCTATATGAATATAGGCAAGGAAAGAAACTAGGGAGCCAAATCTTAATTTCAGATTCTATGCACACTAGAAGTGACATCTATGTATCCATTGGGGTATTAGTGACATTAATAGGAATCTATTATGGGCTTCCAACAATTATTGATCCTATAGCATCTTTTGTAGTTGGAGGATTTATCCTACATGCTGCCATAGAAATTTTCAGGGATAATAGTGGCATCCTTCTTGATAAAGCTATGGTAGATAAAGAGGAGATTAAAAGTATTGCATTAAGCTTTGATCAGGTGAAAGATATTCATAATATTCGAAGTCGTGGAACGAAAAATGACTTGTATATTGATATGCATATTATGACAGAACCGGATATGAGTGTGGAGAAATCCCATGAACTTACCCATGATATAGAAGATAAAATTCGGGAGAGTATTCATAAGAATGTGCAGATTATTGCACATATAGAGCCCTATGAAGAGAATGAAGATCTATAGAAGAGGATGTAGATTTAAGAGGAGAAGAATAATTAAAGGTAAAGCATATGCTTGCGAGCTGAGGCAAGGCCTGCTTATAAAGTAAAAAGAGGGGAGTTGAATAATCTCCCCTCTATATATAAAATATTGCTCTGCATAAAAACGCTTCGCATATGTATATGAAGTTCACATTAGGATGCATAAAAAATCTTATGAAAAGACAAAGAAGCCGTACTATATTTTAAAGAACTGTACCATTTGGTTCAACTTTTCTACACTTTCTTTATTTGCCTCAGACTGCTTAACTACTTCACTAGCCTTAAATGAAATAGAAGAATTTTGAACTTCATAATGTCACACCTCTCAATACATTTATTAATGGTAATATAACATAATTGGTAAAAGTGTGCAATTATTACCTCGTTAAATTTTTACAGATTGTATAAAATAACCAAATAATAGTAAGAATGTACAAAATAAATATAAATATCTAAAGGATAAGATATTGCATATAAAAGACATAAGTTAAAGGATAATCCATTTTTTTGTAATGAATTCTATTATATAATACATGCATATAATTGAAATTGGATCTAATAAAATAAAATCATAAATTTCAGGAGGTAATATGGGAGCAATAAGGATCAATCAAATGGGTTATCGAACGGACAGTACCAAGCAAGTTGTTTACGTAGGTGAAGCTTCGAATTTTCTAATCTTTGATGTTGAAAAGGATCAATTGGTATTAGAAGGGGATTTAAAGACACATGGAGTGGATGAAGCAAGCAAGGATATTGTCTGTACCGGAGATTTTAGTAGTTTAAAGGAACCGGGGAATTATTGTATTTGTATTGGTAAGGAAGTATCTCCAATTTTCACAATATCTGATAAGCAACCGCAGGTTTGCACCGATGCGTTACTTAAAGCATTTTATTACCAAAGATGTGGAGAAAAACTATCAAAAGAGCATGCTGGAGAATGGCATCATGATGTTTGCCATTTGCAGCCTTCCTATCTATTTCATCCAGAAGCAGAGGATCTGCTAAAGAATAATCCGCAAGCTTTGGAGAAAATCGATACAAGTGGTGGCTGGCATGATGCTGGTGATTATGGAAGATACACTGTAGCAGCTGCGAAGGCTGTTGCCGATTTATTATTAGCTTATGAGCATTATAAAGAAGCCTTTACTAGCAATCTAGATATTCCAGAGAGTAATCTACCAGGTGCAGATATATTGCATGAAGTTAAAGTGGAGCTTGATTTTCTCTTAAAAATGCAGCGAAAATCTGATGGCGCGGCCTATTCAAAGGTTACTACGAGATATTTTCCTGGAATGATTATGCCGGAGGAGGATACAGATCCATTATTCATCTTTGATGTGTCCAGTCCTGCTACAGCAGATTTTGCAGCAACGATGGCGATGGCGGCAAGGGTATACAAGGAGTTTGATGCTTCTTATGCAAATCGATTACTTGATGCTTCCATTAAGGCCTATGAATGGTTGGAGAAGCATCCTGAACCAATGTTATTTAAGAATCCTCCAAATATGAATTCAGGTGAATATGGGGATGTATCGGATATCGATGAGCGATACTGGGCTGCTGGTGAACTATATCGAACCACAGGAGAGGAAAAGTATCATTCTGACTTTTTAAAATACTATGCACAAGTGGAGGATAAGTTCACGCTTGGATGGTCTGATGTTGGTGGATATGGTTCGATTGCATATCTTCTTTCAGAGCAAGAATTGGATACAAAAATATATGAAGCCTTAAAAATAGATTGGATCACATATGCAGAGATATTAAAGCAAAGAAGTAGTAAGGATGGTTACGGCATAACCTTATCCTTGGATGACTATATCTGGGGAAGTACCATGGTATTACTTAATCAGAGCATGCATTTGATTATTGCCAATAGATTGAAAGAAAGCAAGGAATATGATTATGTGATTGAACGCAACTGGGATTATCTTTTTGGAATGAACCCGATGGATATCTCTTATGTTAGTGGCCTGGGTGAACAAGCAATTATGGCACCTCATCACCGACCATCGGCTGCAGATGGTGTTAAGGAGCCGGTTCCTGGTTTGGTATCCGGCGGACCTAATGCTGGATTGCAAGACGATGCAGCTAAAGAATACTGTCAAGGACAGCCACCCGCTAAATGCTTTATAGACCATGTTGAAAGCTACGCAACGAATGAGATTACAATCTATTGGAATTCTCCTGCAGTTTATGTTGGAGCCTATTTATGTTATAGATAAAATCTTATTATATAATACAAGGCAAGAAGAGAGACTCTATCTAATACTTAATCTTACACTACATAAGGAAAGTAACTAATTTGTTTTTTTTATTAAAATATGATAAAATGCCATTATGATTAATGCATAAATAATCATTGATAAAAGCACTGCGAATGCGGTGCTTTTTTAAGGAGAATACATAATGGTTACGAAAAATATGACCGAAGGAAATATTACGAAACATTTATTATCCTTTGCCCTTCCAATGATACTTGGTAACTTATTTCAACTAACCTATAATGCAGTAGATTCGATTATCTTAGGGCGTTTTGCAGGAGAAAATGCCTTGGCTAGTGTAGGTACTGCAAATCCCGTAATGAATATAGTTATTTTCTTTATTATTGGCATCTGTAATGGCGCATCCGTACTGCTTAGCGAGTTTTATGGATCCGAGGATAAGGGGAAGTTTCATAAGGAATTTTCCACATCTTTGATTGCAGGTATCATCTTTTCCCTTGTTATGACTGGTATCTGTATCATATTAGCAAAACCAATCCTATTACTTCTACGTACACCTCAAGAAATTCTCACAGATTCCGTACATTATCTTCAGATAATATTCCTTGGATTGATTTTTACATTTATCTATAATATTTATGCTGCCAGCCTTCGAAGTGTTGGTGATACGAAGACGCCATTGATATTTTTGATGATTTCCTCTGTCTTAAATGGCCTTTTAGATTTGTATTTTATTGGTCATCTAAAGATGGGAGTTGTAGTAGCTGCTTATACAACGATTTTTGCAGAAGCAGTATCTGCAATCAGCTGTATCATCTATGTATGGCATAAGGTCCCAATACTTAAATTAAAGAGACAGGAAATTATAATAGATCGCGGGCTTTTGATGAAAACAATCAATTATAGCTGGGCATCTGCAATGCAGCAGACGACCCTTTATGTGGGTAAAGTTTTTATTCAAGGAGCGGTTAATCCATTAGGGATAGAGAGTATTGCCGCATTCAATGCGGTAAATCGTGTGGACGATTTTGCTTTTACTCCGGAACAAAGCATTGGTGCTGGAATTACTACATATGTGGCACAGAACCGAGGTGCTGGTAAGAATAAACGGATTCTTAAAGGATTACGAACTGGTTTGATATTAGAAAATATATATGGAGTTATCATTGGAACAATTATATTTATTTTGGCAAGACCTATTATGTCACTTTTCCTTTCTGCAGAAGAGAGTTATTCAATAGTATTGGGAGCACTTTATCTAACCTATATGGCATTCTTTTATATTATGCCAGCCAATACCAATGGAATCCAAGGCTTTTTTCGTGGTATGGGACAGATGAATGTAACCTGGCAGTCAACCTTTGTGCAGATGCTATTTCGCGTTCTATTTGCCTATGCGCTTGTTCCATATCTTGGATTTGCTGGTATTGCCTTGGCATGCTTAGGAGGTTGGGTTGCCATGCTAATCTTTGAAGTTCCTAAATTGATAAAACAGGTAAAACTGCTTAGGAAGCAATAAAGAGAAAATGCCTTATACTATTAAAATTATTAACTCAATATTACAAAAGAAAAGAATTGCAACTCTTAATTTAACTTTAGTTGCAAGAAAAATTACATAAACATTATGACAAGATAAAGGAGACAAAAATAGCAATGGAAGAAATAAAGCAAAATGAACTAGGTACAAAAAGTATTGGAAAGTTATTGTTTGATATGGCAGTTCCAGCAATCATTGCTCAGATTGTTAATGTTCTTTATAATTTGGTTGACAGAATGTATATCGGCCATCTTCCGGAAATTGGACGTGATGCACTTACTGGTGTCGGTGTTACCTTACCATTAATTATGTTAATTACAGCATTTTCATCCTTAGTTAGTATGGGTGGTGCCTCTAGGGCATCTATTGCCATGGGCAAGAAGGATAATGAAAGCGCAGAAAAAATCCTAGGTAGCTGTACTACAGCACTTATTGGTTTATCTGTGATAATTACGGCTCTTGTATTGGCTTTTGGAGAAGAAATCCTTATGGCTATCGGTGGTAGTGAGAATACGATTGGATATGCCTTAGAATATATAAATATCTATGCTATTGGTACTATTTTTGTGCAATTGACATTAGGGCTAAACGCATTCATTACTGCACAGGGATTTGCAAAGACAAGTATGGCAACTGTAACTATCGGAGCTATTACTAACATTGTATTAGACCCCATCTTGATGTTTGGATTTGATATGGGTGTTGCTGGTGCTGCATGGGCGACAATCATATCACAGGCTGTTTCTACGATTTGGGTAGTACGCTTTTTATTAAGCAAGAAAAGCTTTTTAAAGATACGTAAAAAATATCTTAAAATAGATCTTAAAATCTTTATTCCTTGTGTAGCACTTGGACTATCTCCTTTTATTATGCAAGCAACGGAGAGTATTCTAACCATTACCTTCAATACTTCTTTAAGAAAATATGGTGGTGATTTGGCTGTTGGTGTTATGACTATACTCTCTAGTGTTATGCAATTTTCTTTGCTTCCTCTAACAGGACTTACCCAGGGAGCACAACCAATTACCAGCTATAATTATGGAGCTAGAAATTCAGATCGTGTTAAAAAATCCTTTCAACTACTTTTACGGTCTAGCATTATCTATTCAACGATTTTATGGCTTGCTGCAATGATGATACCTCAAGTATTCGCTGCCATATTCATTTCGGATGCAGAACTAATCCAAAGTACCATACCAGCTATGCGAACCTATATGGCTGCCAGCTTATTACTTGGCGTACAAATTAGTTGTCAGCAAACATTTATTGCTTTAGGAAATGCAAAGGCTTCCATATTTTTAGCACTACTACGTAAGGTAATTCTTTTAATACCGCTTATCTACATATTACCTATTTTCCTTGAAAATAAGGTGTTTGCAGTCTACTTAGCAGAACCGGTAGCCGACGTAATCGCAGTAACCGTTACCGCAATTATGTTTTTTACACAGTTTAAAAAAATTCTAATAGAATTAAAAAACAACTAGTAAAATAAATCGGCGCCTACATATAAGTAGAATGTTTATCAAATCAATACAGTAAAAAGAAGAGCGTGTGATTATTATCCATAAGTATATCGTTTGGCGCCATTGGTACTTAGGTTGTGGCAGATACACCTATCTGTCGCAACCTTATGTACCGCTATGAGCGACAACCAAGTGAGAACGTATCTACGTTGGATAATATCACGCGCTCTTTAAAAATGATTAATGTGATAAACATTAGTAACGTGAAAAGGGCGCCGCTACTTAGCGACACCCTTTTTATAATGGATCTATTATTAGTTAACTCAATTGTTTTTACTTAATTGCAGTTTTAACATCATCAATCATAGAACTTACGGATGTGAGTCCACCGCCGGATAAGTACCAGATATCAGGGTTTAAGGAGACAATCTTATTATTCTTAGCAGCATTCGTTCCGTTAACCAATTCGTTATCTAAGGTCTGTGCAGCAAGATTTGTTCCACCAACGGCAACTGTACGGTCTACAACAAATAGGATATCAGGATTAACTTCCGAAACATATTCAAAACCAACTCCTTGACCGTGGGTAGATGTTTCTATAGTATCGTCCGCTGTTTTTACCTCTAATAGATCATGGATAATTCCAAAACGTGAACCTGGACCAAATACACTTAGACTACCGTCATTGGTTAGTAGGATTAGAGCTTTTTCTTCACTTTGTGCAGCAAGGTGTTTAACTTCATCTACTTTTGTATTGATTTGATCTAAGTATTGATTTGCTTCACTAATTTTTCCGAATAGTGTTGCGATATTGGTAATACTTTGGGTGAAGTCTTCCATGTATGTCCTTGCATCGATATTAACATAGATAGTAGGAGCAATCTCAGACAATTGATCATAATAGGATTCTTGTCTTGCACTGATGAAAATAACATCGGGTTCAAATTCGAAGATGACCTCCAAATTAGGCTCCTTAATTCCACCAGCATTTATAACACTATTGTAACCTTCTAGATATTCTGGCAAGCTATCAACCGGTACTGCCAGTTCTACATCGATATCTAGAGTTTGGATGGTATCTAATACACCAAAGTCAAAAACAACTGCCTTTTTAACATCCTTTGTTACTTCTACGGATCCTTTTTCGTGTGTTATTGTAACCATATCAGAATTTTCTGTTGCTTTATCGCCATCTACATCGGAAGTGGTATGCGACTGTTCCTTGTTCGTGGTTTCCTTTGATATATCCTCTTGCTTTTTTGAGCAGCCAGAGAGTACTGAAAATGCAAGAGCAGTGATTGCCATAGTCAATATAATTTTTTTCATCATAATTGTTCTCCTTTTTATGCCTTATTTTTTATATTTTAATTTTTAAAAAACATTATTAATTTATGGTTATGCGTAGTATAGGCAGACGCATTTCCCTTGAATTCTCTTTATACATATATCCATATTATAGATTTCATTTAATACGTCTGATTTAATAACTTCATTGGTAGGTCCATGGGTTATTAACTTACCATCTTTCATAGCAACGACATAATCAGCATAGTGGGAAACAAAGTTTATATCGTGAATTACTACAATAATCGTTTTATGAAGTTCATCTACGAGTTTTCGCAAAACTTTCATTATCTTTACGGAATGCTTCATATCAAGATTATTTAATGGTTCGTCTAGAAGGATGTATTCGGTATCCTGGGCGATTACCATGGCGATATATGCCATTTGCCTTTGACCTCCGCTAAGTTCATCCAGATAACGATTTTCTAAGTCAGTAAGCTCCATATATTCAATCGCTTGATCGATGTGTTTAATATCTTCGTCTGTTAACTTTTCTTTCGAATAGGGGAAACGACCAAAGCTTACAAGTTCTCGTACCGTCAAGCGTACATGAAGATGATTGGATTGCTTCAATATAGATAATCGCTTGGCTAGCTCCTCGCTTTTCCAATCCTTTAGCCTGGTTCCATCAATTCTTACTTCTCCCGCATCCCTCTTTAAGAGTCGAGAAGCAAGAGAGAGAACAGTACTTTTTCCAGCACCATTACTTCCGATGAACGCAATTATTTTTTCTTTCGGAAGATCAATCGATACATCATCGACTACCTTCTTTTCTCCATATTTTTTAACTAAATGCTTCAACTGTATCATCGTTTTGCCTCCTTAATGATTAGATAGATAAAATAGGTGCCTCCTAGGAAATTAAGAATTACACTAATATTCGTTTGGTAATTCAGTACCCTTTCCGTTAGTAATAAGCCGAATGTTAAGAATAAGCCTCCAATTAGTGTGGCTCCTACAATAAGTACATTGTGGCGGTAAGTACGAAATAGCTGCCTTGATAGACTGGCTAGAATAATTCCCAGAAAGGTGATGGGACCGAGTAGAGCAGTCGATATGGATACAAGCACACCGGATATTAGCAAAGTTTTTAAAACAAGATGTTTATAATCTACGCCTAGGTTAATGGCATAATCAGTTCCAAGGGTTAAAGCATTTAAATATGCAATATCTTTTCTGGTAATCCATACAATTCCAAGTACGATAAAGATACAGATACCAAGAAGATCGGTATTAATGTTATTGAAACTAGCAAACATTTTCCCCTCTAGAACTGAGAATTCGTTTGGATCTAAAAGAACCTGCATAAAGGTGGCCATTCCATTAAATAAGCTTCCAAGAACCATTCCTGTTAGTACCAGAAAATATATGTTCTTACTTTCTCCACGGAAGAGTAGTAGATATAGTATGCTGGTTGCTAAAAGCATTCCTAAAATGGATATTGTAAAGTTTGGTATACCGGTGAGCAGGGATAGCTGTCCTGAACCGAAGAAGAATACAACTACGGTTTGTATAAATAGATATAAGGAATCTAAACCCATGATGCTTGGGGTAAGGATTTGATTATTTGTTATAGTCTGAAAGGTTATGGAAGAATACCCTATTGCATAACTGACAAACAGCATCGTCAAGATTTTGCTTATTCTTCTAGGAAAAAAGAAGTCAAAATTTTTAGCCGTTAATCCCCAAAGTACAAAGATACCGATTACAAGAAGATATAGTACTGTTAGGAAGAAGAATATTTTGGTATTCCTATGCTTGTTTTTAGTAATCCTATTCGTGTTCATTTGCTTATCCATGTCTCGACCTCCGGTATAAAATTATTAAGAATAGGACACTTCCAACGATACTTACGATAACGCTGATAGGAACTTCATATGGGAAGATAATCACGCGACCCAAGATATCACATAGTAGCAAAAATAAAGAACCAAATATAGCGGTAATAGGAAGACTATTCCTTAGATTGTCACCTCTACGCATCGCTACTAAGTTAGGAATAATTAATCCAATAAAGGGTATGGTGCCTATTGTTACTACAACTGTAGAAGTAATGATAGCAACGATTACTAGCCCAAGGGATACGACCCACTTATGGTTAAGTCCAAGGTTCTTAGCAAAACTTTCACCCATACCTGCAATTGTAAACTTATTAGCATAGAAGTAAGCGATGATTAAAAATGGTATACCGATATAGATTAATTCATATCGGCCTTTCATAACCAAAGAGAAATTACCCTGCATCCAGGAGGACATATTTTGAACCATATCGAAACGATAAGCAAAATAGCTGGTTATGGCACTTACAACACTTCCTAGCATTAATCCGACTAATGGGACTAAGACTGCATTTTTAAACTTAAGCGTCTTAAGAATTTTCATAAAGAACAATGTTCCTAAAATAGATGTTATAAATGCTACCACCATTTTATGTAGGGTAGTGGCATTGGCGAAAAGAAGCATGGCAAACATAATTCCCAATCGGCACCATTCCATTGTCCCTGCTGTGGAAGGGGATACGAACCGGTTCTGTGTCATGGTTTGCATTATGAGTCCAGCGATACTTAATGATGCGCCAGTAATGATAATACTAATTAATCTTGGGATCCTACTAATGATTGCCAGATTGATATCGTTCTGATTTCCTGATAGCATACCGACCAGACTGAAATTCTTCACGCCTAAGGTTATGGAATAGCTTGATAGCAATACCAGGATCAATAGCCAAAACCAAGGATGCCTTAAAATTTTATTGAAACTGGTGGATTTCAATAAGGTTCACCTCCTGAATGTTCTTGAACATAGCACTTGTCTATGTTAAAATCATAGTAAACTTATCACAAATGAGAATGATTGTCAATAACAATTACATAAAATTTTGCAATGTTTCCAGAAAGTAACCAATTTTATTTCCAAAAGTTTATAATTATAATGCAGTTATCATTTGCAATATATGAAAAACCAGATTCATAATCTTTTTTATCTTGTGAATACTAAATATGATAATTTATAATAGAATTGCCAATCCTAGTAAACGGGTAGTAACATTTGGAATTGATAATAGTATATATTGGATAGGAGGAAACTAATATGTCAGTACAAAATAGTAAGGAGATCGACATGGAAATAAAAGAATCAAAGAATGCATATTACATTGGTGATAGCATTGGTAGCGCAATAGCTGTAATTACTTATCAGCCGAAAGGTGAAGATCAAATTGTAATTGATCATACCTTTGTAAAAGAAGAATACCGTAAGCAGGGCATCGCCCATCAACTTCTTATGAAAGTTGTGGATTATGCACGAAGTGAAAATAAGACAATAATCCCCCAATGTTCCTATGCGAGAGATGTGCTGACTAAGCATGAAGAATATAAAGATGTACTATAGTGTTTTCTAATGTACTTGTAACTTTTTCTTTGTTAATATGCGCAAACAAAGCTATATCCATGGGCTGTGGCAATAATAATAGGTATCAGCGCCTTCATAAAACTACAATGTTTATCACATCAAAGCCTAAAAGAATAGCATATGATTTTTAATCCATAAGTAGATCGTTTGTCGCCATTGGATAAAAATCATACGCTATTTTCAAAAACCTATTATGTGATAAACATCACTAACAAGTAAAGGCGCTGCACAAAATTATCATATGTGACAGCTCCTTATCAATGTTTTAAATGTGCAAATTAACAGCCGTAAACTAAATTAACTTTAAGCAACAATTCAAATGATTAAATACAAATGATTAAATCAGAAAGGCAAGGTACCAAGATGTTAAATATAGGCTGCCATTTATCCGTATCGAAAGGATATGAGGCAGTGATACCAAAAGGAAATACAGTTGCTTCGGGCGGTTTATCAAGAAGAGTAGTGGGCTAAACTAATATATAAACTCTGCCGTAACCGATGCATTAATTTGCCTATCACCTGGTTCTACTGGTGTAGTAAACATTTCTCCTCGACTAGAGAGCACATCCGAGAATGGTATCGGAGTTAAACTGTTTTCGGTAATCTTTACAGGTATTGGGTTGATATTGGTTCCTAAACTTAAAGATATGGATTTCGCTTTTTGAATAGCATTACGAACAGCCATATTAAGCGCCTGCTGATAAAACATATCTAGATTTGAGACCTCAAAGTTAATGAATTCAACTACATTAGCTCCATTTGATACTGCTGTATCAATCACAGTCCCAACCATATCTAAATCATGCATTCGAATTTCGAAAATATTACGAACGGAATAACCTCGGTCAATACGAGTGCCATTTTCAAAATCATAGATACGATCTATAGTATATTGAAAGGTTCTAATATCTGTTACGCCTAACTGCTGAATGGCCTCTAGAAAGGATTGGCTAAGTCTTGCATTCTCTTGCTGTGCATTTGCCAAATTATCTCCGCTTGTTTGAACTCCGATACGCAAGACGGCTAAATCTGGAATAGCAGTAACTTGCCCATTTCCATTTAGAATCATGCGATTGCCTCTACTATTATTGTTATTAGTTGAATATACCATAACCTTCCTCCTCTAATTTATCATTTTTGGACGATTCATTATATGCTAAGTTGTCAGTAGATATTAAGGATAAAAAAACTGCAACCCTCATGGAAGTTTTACCATAGGGCTACAGCTGATATTATCTATTCATTATCATGTTCATCATCATATTCATAATAATTTTTTTCATAATGCTTCATATGATGATATTTTTGTCTAGCATGCCAACAAGGATCATATATATATTCATCATTTTCACAATCCTTGTTACATTCATCTTTTTTGCAATCCGGTTTACATTCATCTTTTTTGGTATGCTTATCAAATTCATCATTTTTGTTATCCGGTTTTTTCTTTTTAGATTTAAAGTATTTTATAAGCTTAAGATCAAAAACTTTACAAATTAATATTCCTAAAAAGCAGCATAAGACAACAACTATAATGATGAGTAAAATAAAAATCCCAATGAATACATTGAAAATCGGAG
>JAAYSQ010000215.1 GCA_012523925.1 Clostridiales bacterium | reverse complement strand
CGAAGCTATTCTATTAACCATTGTGAAAGAGGTTCCAAGAGTAATCGAGGATCCGAATAACTATGAGGCAAGAGCAAATATCATGTGGGCAGGAACGGTTGCGCATAACAATCTTGTCGGCGTAGGCCGTGATCAGGATTGGGCAAGCCATGGAATTGAACATGAATTATCTGCATTATATGATGTTGCCCATGGAGCAGGTTTAGCGGTTATTTTTCCTGCTTGGATGACTTACGTATATAAGCATAATGTAAACCGTTTTGCGCAAATCGCAGTTCGTGTATGGGGCTGTCAGATGAACTTTGAAAATCCAGAAGCTACTGCTTTAGAAGGAATTGAAAGGCTAAAACAATTCCTCACATCCATTGGAATGCCAATCAGCTTTAAAGAACTAGGTGCCAAGGAAGAAGATATTCCTGCTATGGTTGAAAAACTTGGCTTAGGTGAAAACGGAACCATTGGAGGCTTCGTGCCATTAAATAGTAAGGATGTTGAACAGATCTATAGACTTGCTTTATAGAATAAAATTAATGTCAAATTTAATGTCTAGGAGTTATAATTAGAGTCGGACGAAAACCTATATAAATATGAATAAATCCATAAGAATAAGCAAATTAACTATAATAAAGAATATGGCTATGACAATTTGCTAAGAATCTATAAAGCAATAAAAGAGAAGTGCCTTAGTAATTGGAAATAAAATGGTACTTCTCTTTTTACTTGCTATTATATAATGGTATGTTAAAATCTAATAATATTCTTAAAATTTGTTCATATAATCTATGTTTAGAAATACAGGCTATTCTTATATCGGTAGGAAGGAGTTTTTCCGTTGACAAATTTACTTGTAAAGTTATTCGTAAAAAATCCGGATATGGTAGATAACCAAAAAGTACGATCGTCATATGGGATTCTTGCTAGCATTGTTGGTGTGATCTGTAATGTGATTCTCTTTGGAATAAAATTAGTTATAGGCATATTTATTAATAGTATCTCTGTTATGGCAGATGCATTTAATAACTTATCAGATGCTGCATCATCGATTATTAGTTTTATTGGAGTGAAATTGGCGGAAAAACCAGCAGATAAAGAACATCCTTTTGGACATGGTCGATTTGAGTATATAGCAGCTTTGGCAGTAGCATTTCTAATATTACAGGTAGGGTTTACCCTGTTTAAGAATTCATTTACCAAAATACTGGAGCCGGAGCCAGTTGTTTTTCAACCGATTTTAACTGGTGTTCTATTGATCTCCATTCTAGTTAAGGTATGGCTTATGCTTTTTAATCGTAAGTTAGGAAATAGAATCAACTCTGCAGTAATGAAGGCGACAGCAGCTGATTCTATGGGTGATATCCTGGTTACTTCATCAACTATTGTATCTGCGGTGGTTACGGCTGTGACTGGACTACAAATTGATGGTTATATTGGTTTGGTTGTATCCATCTTTGTAATGTTTGCAGGATTTCAAATAGCTAAAGATACCTTTGAGCCGCTTCTGGGACAAGCTGTAGATCGAAAAATGTATGAAATCATCACGGAAATGGTAGAGAGTTACCAAGGAATTGTGGGTAGCCATGATTTGATTATTCATAATTATGGTCCTGCACACCGTATGGCAACAATCCATGCGGAAGTTCCTAATGATATTGATTTTGAACGAGCCCATGAAACTATCGACCAAATTGAAAGAGATGTGTTAGAAAAATTGGATATCTTTCTAGTTATCCATATGGATCCTATTGAAGTTAACAATCAGACTGTATTGGAGAAAAAGGATATGATTATGGATATCATTAGTAAGCTGGAGCCTAAAGCAAGCATCCATGATTTTCGACTAGTTAATGGGGAGTTTCATATTAACCTTATCTTTGATCTAGTGGTTCCATTTTCTTATTCAAAAACAGATGAGCAACATCTACTCTCAAATATCGTAGACGAAGTAAGAAAACGAGATTCCCGTTATCAGTGTATTATAACTCTTGAAAACAGCTATATTGCGGAGGAATAGATACTTTCCTTTGTTTGTAAGATTAACTTCTACTTTTTAAGGTGTTGAGCGTGGAACTTACTTTTTTAATTAACGTATAAATTTGAAAAAAGTATAAAATTATACTTGAAATATAGATTATAATGAGTTATAATATCATTCGTGGTCGCAATAGATGCTATCACAAATCTAAAATACAAGTAGAGTTTACACAACTCGCTTGTCATATATTGGGCTATCGCCAAACGGTAAGGCACTGGACTCTGACTCCAGCATTTCAAGGTTCGAATCCTTGTAGCCCAGT
>JAAYSQ010000214.1 GCA_012523925.1 Clostridiales bacterium | reverse complement strand
TTGTATATGTAAATTTATTCCCATAACATTCACCTTTCTTTACACAAAAAGAGCAGTACCATAAGGTTCTGCTCATGATAGATATTAAATTTATTCAGTTATATTAATATCACATTTTAAAACTATCGCTTGATTTTCTGGTGTCGTAATTGTACAGGTAACATACGCTTTACCTTTTCCTACTGCTGTTATTTTTCCGTTTGCGGAATTTACTCTTACTATACTTCGATCACTTGATACCCATCTATATTTAGACTTGGCAATTTTATTTTCTACATTAATATCGTATTTATCGCCAATTTCTAAATCAAGTACACTATCGGTAAGCATAGGAGCATTCTCATCATGCCCTACGATAACCTTTGATTTTAATACCTGTACTGTTTTATCAGGCAGAGTAATCTCACAAGTAATTACCGCTTCCCCTTCTGCCACTGCTGTTACAAGTCCATTTTTAGAATTGACTTTAGCTACCTTAGGATTGGAGCTTGTCCACTTATATTTACTACCAGATACTTTATTATTTAGGTTTATGTCATACTTAGTAGTTCTATCTAGCGTTATTATAGTTGCTGCAAGGGATGGAACAGTGGGTTCGTCTAGTTCTATCCCTACGACCTCACCAGTTAAAATAATTTCTTGATCATTATACTTTGCCTTTATTTGCACTGTTTGTGGACCTGCTATAATCACTTGATCAGGATTTGCCCATTCTATTTCTCTTGATATAAAGTCTTCATTATATTTTAAAAATCCTGATACCTTATAATCTCCAAACTTTTTTCCAACAACAAACTCATGAATATAATCTGGATTATGAGGAACAAATTTTGCCCAATACCTTTCGTCCTCTTCAATGTATGCAAAATTCTCCTCAGGCACTTCCTTTTCCCTTTTCGCTCCATTCACAATCGTTGGGGCAATTAGGATTGACATAAAAAGAGTAATAAATAATACACTTATTTTTTTCATTACACACCTCCTAACACTAGAATACCCTATTTATTGTTATTTATCAACTATTTTACACAAATCTCTGATCCACAAAAACAACAAAGGAATGAATTCGTCGTATCGCAAATGGTATGTATAATCGATTATATCACTTGAAGTATCATATTCTTCGGTTTCTTTCCCATCTTGATCTAACATTTTTTTTGCATACACTGGCGCCTTAATTAAGCCTGCAAACTCCATACTAGATATTCCGCATTCCGTCATAGCTTCCTCTATTCGTTGTGCTATGAACCCTATATGTCTTCTACCACTAGTTCCATTAATCATTTTGTAGGTATACGGTATTATCATTTTCGCAAATTTTATAAATCTTTCATCTTCGGCCAAAGGCCTTATGCCTGTCTTCTCTCTTTCATCAGATGTTTGTATTGTGCCATTGTCTGCCCATACCGAACTCCACTTACCATCTGATGTTCCACATGATGAACCTGATGTATAAGGCCTAAAATTCCCATTTGCTGAAACATAAACAGTGTATTTTAAATTATCCGCTGACGTTGCGTGGCTTGCATCTCCTGCATTTGAGGCATAAAACACATTCAAAGATAGCCTAGTTGCTTCTGATTGAAGATTGCCTGAGTTAATAGGGGAAGATCCATTAATTGTATCGCACATTATATTCCGGCATGTTATATTACCGCCGGCGTCTATATCCAGCCTTAGAGTTCCGCTTGTATCATAGCCTTGTATATATGCACCTTCTATATCTAACGTACCCATTCCTTGTTGATAGGATATAAAGTGTGCACCCACAATATCTCCACCGTTAATATTAGGGCTATTTATATTATTGCCGTTTAATACCCCAGTGAATGTTCCGTCAACCCCATTCAGTGTTCCTGTGAATGTTCC
>JAAYSQ010000213.1 GCA_012523925.1 Clostridiales bacterium | reverse complement strand
CAGGCAATGGATCAGTGCGTGGAATTACTGATTAAGATTGCTGAGAAATATGGTCAGAAAAAGTAGAGTGATAACAGTGAAATTTATTTGGTAATGGAATTTGTGAAAAGCGATAGGAGGCATTAAAATGGATACTTTTTTGTTTGATTTGGACGGGACTCTTTTACCAATGCCGAACCAAGAATTGTTTATACAGACTTATTTTAAAATCCTAGTTGCTAAAATGGCAACTTATGGAATGGGAGAGAAGTCACTTTATGAATCAATCTGGGCAGGTACTAAAGCAATGATTGAAAATGATGGACAGATGTCAAATGAGGAACGATTCTGGAATGTGTTCTCTAAAATCCATGGAGATGAAGTACGTAAAATGGAACCTGTTTTCGAAGAATTTTATCAGAATGAATTTATTGTAGCAAAGGAGACGACCTCAATAGAGCCATTGGCCAAAGAATGTATCCAATTGCTAAAAGATAAGGGATATCGTAGGGTATTGGCGACTAATCCGCTCTTTCCAAGCGTTGCAACCTATCGCCGTGTCAAATGGGCGGGCTTGGAACCGGAGGATTTTGAACGAATTACTACCTATGATAATTCCTCCTATTGCAAACCGAATCTCAACTATTATAGAGAAATATTAGATGCAATCGGCAAAAAACCGGAAGATTGTATTATGATCGGAAATGATGTCAAAGAGGATATGTGTGCGGCAGAATTAGGAATGGACACATTCTTACTTAAAGATTGCTTGATTAATACGGAGAAAGGTGATATCACGGGTTACAAGCAAGGTGATTTTGAGGATTTGTTGGAGTTTATCAAATCACTACCAAGCTTAATTTAAATATAATTAATAGATGAAATTAGGTAATAAATAATGTTTACATATTGATTCCTAAATTTCTTACTGAATAAAGTCTAGAAGCACCTTATATAAAAAGTATGCGCATAGTATTGATATGTATTTTAGATACTATGCGCTTTTGTTAATTGTTACCCAGCTAAATTATAAAAGGAATTAAGTAATCGAATAGAAATAGGGGAGTAAGGCTGTCCAAATAAGATGGGAGAGATTCACAACTGCGTAGATTAGTATTGATATATTAATGCCGATATTAGAAATTCTTAGTTCCTGATAAACCTTTGCGGGATTTTCGCATTGTGCCATAGCTGAATCTTTTATCTTAATGTATAGGTGTGAAAGCAATATTGCCGGTAAAATAGCCTTACATAGAATACTGGCTAAGGGACTTTCTACCAGCTTAGCCATTACGAAATTTACTTCACGGAACAATCCAGTGCTTAGTAGCAGCAAAGTCATTATTATGTCTATTAGATTTAATATATAAAGAAGAATTAGTTTTTTCTTTATCGCATCTAAGTTATAGTCTTTGATAAAAGTTATCATTAATACACCTCCTATATGTGATTATTTCCAAAATATTTCATTTATTACATGAAATAAATAAAAAATTCAATTAATTTATAATAATTTGTTATACACAGCGGATACATATCAAAAGAACTTACAAGTTATGCAAAACTCGTGTATAATAAATACTATAAATAAGGAGGTATGGTTGTGCAGGATGAGAAACGATTTGCTGTTCTAATAGATGCGGATAATATATCTGCCAAATATATCAAATATATTTTAGATGAAATATCTAATTATGGTGTTGCCACATATAAACGTATTTATGGAGATTGGACAAGACCAAACGCTGCATCATGGAAGGATGTGTTGCTAGAAAATTCTATTACACCAGTGCAACAATATGGTTATACAGTTGGTAAAAATGCTACCGATTCTGCCATGATTATTGATGCGATGGATATTTTATATTCAGGAAACGTGGAAGGATTCTGTATTGTTTCCAGTGATAGTGATTTTACAAAACTATCTTCCAGGCTTCGTGAGTCTGGCATGCTTGTAGTAGGAATGGGAGAGAAGAAAACACCAAAACCCTTTATTGCGGCCTGTAATCAATTTAAATATCTAGATGTTATTGCACAAACGGAACAGAGTACTAAAGAAGCAAACCAAAATAGAACGAATATAAAAACTGAGAAAGTAATTGCAAGCAACCATCGGCCTAATGAGATAATAACTTCAGATATTAATGAGAACTCCGATACTAACACTGATAGTGGTAAGAATATGACGGAAATTAGTGTTATAGAAACCGCAATCATGAAAATGATGAATGAGGTTGAGGGGGATCAACGGATGAATATGGGTGAACTAGGTAGCCGCCTGGTGAAACGCTATCCGGATTTTGATGTTCGTAACTATGGTGATACGAAATTATCCAAGTTTTTAAAGAAATTTGATTTCCTAGAAATTAAGACGGATAAAAGCGGAAGTTCTATGTGGGTTTCTCTTAAATCGAATAAAGATAAGGTAAAGCAAATAAAACCTGGGTCTACAATACCGAAGTCAAAGCGAAATAAAAGAAAGAATTATAGGAAGAAATCATGAAACAACTTGTTATAAATAATATTTTAGTCGAGATTGAGCGTAAGAAGATTAAAAACATGTATCTTAAAGTTCTTCCAACTGATCAAAAGGTTCGTATATCTGCACCACTTCGTATGCCAGAGGATGAAATCCGCAGATTTGTACTTTCAAAGTATGAATGGATTATACGACAGCAGAGAAGAATGCAAGAAAGGGCAGAAAACAAAGAATTAAATTATGTATCCGGAGAAGAAGTTTTTTATAAAGGTAAAAAATATACGCTTAAAGTAATACCAGTAGAAAATAATGTAGGAGTTACTCTTTTGGATGATATGTTGCTTCTTAAAGTGAAGCCTAACAGCAACATCCAAATGCGTGCTAGAATTCTAAACCAATGGTATAAGGAATACTTAATGGAGAGGATACCGGAACTGATTACTAAATGGGAGCAAATCATTGATGTGAAATCCTCTTCTTTTGTAATTAGAGATATGAAAACTAGGTGGGGAAGCTGCAATATACGAACAGGTAAGATCTGTATCAACTTAAGGCTAGCGCAGAAAAAACCAATAAGCTTAGAATATGTAGTTGTCCATGAATTGGTTCATTTGCTGGAAGGCAGTCATAATCAGGTGTTTAAAGGTTATATGGATCGATTTTTACCAGATTGGAGGACAATAAAAAAGGAATTAAATTATTAATCCCAATTCCTTTTTAATATGTTTTTTAAGAGCTCTATATTATCTTGGCCAATTTCCTGACTAATTTCTTTTTCTATCTCATCTTTTAATTTTTGGTTCTCAAGAACGCAATTTACTCCCAAATCGGTTAGCTTAATACATTTATTTCGATTATTATTCTCCATAGGATTAATATCAATAAGGCCTTTAGCATCCAAAGTCCTGATAGATTTATGGGCAGCTTGTCTAGTTATTCCAACCTGTTGAGCGATTTCGGAAATCGTTGGTTGCTTACCATAAATCAATGTAAGAATGCTCCATTCTGTGTTTTTTATAGGAATGGAACTTTTTGCATTCCATTTATCCTGTTTCTTCTTTAGTAGTCGAATTTGTTTTTCATATATTAAATCAATGAGGTTATATTTGTTTATTTCCATTCGTATCTCCATTTCTGTGTATGATTTTTGATTTACCAACGATTTTATCTATATTATTAAGATTTATGTATGATTTACCATTTGGTTACTCATAGAAACTTATTTATCACAGCAGTAGTATACTCTGTGAAAAAGTGATTGTCAACCAGGTTGACAGAAAATTTTTTTTGTGTTATCCTATAAATGTAAACTCAGTTGACAATGAAAGGAGGAAATATGTTTCAGAAGGGTGAATACATTATGTACTCCCATTACGGGGTATGCTATATTGATGATATAGAAGAGAAGACAATCGATAAAGAAACTAAACCATTTTATATCATGCATCCGTTCAATGAAAAATCTAAAATTATGACGCCGGTGGATAACGACAAAGTTAGAATGCGACCAATTATGCCGGCAGATGAAGCACAGGAAGTATTAGATTCTGTATCCGCTGATAATATATTTAACGTCACGGATCGTAAGAAAAAGGATCAACTTTATACACAGATAATTAAAGAAGGCAATCCAATGCAATTGATTAAAGTCATTACTTCAATATTAATTGATGAGCAGGAAAAAATCGCAGCGGGGAAGAAGATTTCAACTACCGATAAAAGATTATTAGATAGAACAGAGAAATTATTGTATCCAGAATTATCTTTAGCATTAGGACTTGAAGTTGAAACGATTAAAGAAAGAGTTACATCCTTGTTTCAAGAGGTAGTTTGATTTATTGCTTTCGTTAGAAAGGAGTACTTGGGGATACTCCTATCTTAACGGGCAAGATACAATTTATACAGTACAGTAAAAGTCTGAATTTAACCAATGAGAAGTTGAATTAGGCTTATTTTTTTGTCTTTTTTAGTTCTTTAAAATCCATTCTTTACTCATTCAACACTCCCTTCAAGTAGTTATATTGTTAAATTCCCGTGATAAATACTAAAGCTAGGTTTATCTTCTTAATTTGTTTCGATAAAGTTCTTAATAGGTATATTATGTGATTGTTGATAGGCGATGTATAAGGATAATTTTTCAACAATTACGCATACTAACTAAAAGTAATTGCGAAACAATATTCCTTTAATAATACAATAGATAAATCTTCCTGAAGTGAAGTTTCGTGGAAACATGCAGGATGGCAAAGGAATTAGTGATAGAGTTTTGCAATTACCAATGATCAAAAACATGGAAAGGAGAGGAGTTTATCAAGCGGATAAATATACTACCTCCAACATCACAGAAAGTGTTTTTGAGTACTGACCCTATGGTAAATGCAGAAATAAAGAAGCAGACAATTAAGCATTTAAATATCTAT
>JAAYSQ010000212.1 GCA_012523925.1 Clostridiales bacterium | reverse complement strand
CTAAAGGAAGGACTAACCGTCTACCGTCTTGGTAGCACTAAAAACATTATAACAAACAAATGTTCGCGTTTCAATATATTTAAAGAACATTTTCTTGTACGAACTTTATATTACTTTCTTGAATAATTTATTGACAAAATATGTACTATATGATAATATAATTGAGTGTGCCGCACAACGAGGTTTAAGTTCTGTGTTTTTTTAATTCAGACACCGAAGTTGGCGAGTAATGATAATAGGAGGTGCCGTATGTACGCAATTATTGCAACTGGTGGTAAACAGTACAAAGTAGCGGAAGGCGATATCATTAAAGTAGAGAAGCTTGGTTTAGATGCTGGAGCAACTGTTAATTTCGACCAAGTACTTGCAGTTAACAATGGTAAGTTAGTAGTAGGAAATCCTACTGTAGCTAATGCTAGTGTATCTGCAACTGTTGTAGAAGAAGGCAAAAACAAGAAAATTGTTGTCTACAGATACAAGAGAAAATCTGGATATCATAAGAAGAATGGTCACAGACAGCCTTATACTAAGGTTAAAATCGAAAAGATTAATGCATAAGGATATGTGATATGATTAAAGTATCCATTCATAAGAATGCAGACAACTTGATTACGGGTTTTAAACTTTCAGGACATGCAGATTATGCTGAATACGGTAGTGATGTGGTATGTGCCGCAGTTTCAGCCTTAGTAATCAATACAATAAATTCCATTGAGAATTTTACCTCGGATAAGTTCCATTTGGAACAGGACGAGAATAAAGGTTTGATAGAATTCCATGTGGTTACACCGATGAGTAATAATACGAATTTATTACTATCTTCCCTGGCTCTAGGGTTACAAGGGATAGAAGAAGAGTATACCAATAAGTATATTCAGATCAAGCAGGTGAAATCACGGTAACCGTAATACGGATCGTTGATCTAAAATTTAGGAGGTGTAGAAGATGTTAAGAATGAACCTTCAATTTTTCGCTCATAAAAAGGGTGTTGGTTCTTCCAAGAACGGTAGAGATTCCGAATCCAAGAGATTGGGTGCAAAAAGAGCTGACGGACAATTTGTTCTTGCAGGAAATATTCTTTATAGACAACGCGGAACGAAAATCCATCCTGGATTAAACGTTGGACGCGGTGGCGATGATACATTATTTGCTTTAGTAGACGGTGTTCTTAGATTCGAAAGAATGGGAAGAAACAAGAAAAAAGCATGTGTCTACCCTGTAGAATCAAAATAATTAAAGCCATTCGTTAATAACCCCGAATTCTCGAGTGATCTTGGATTTGGGGTTTTAATTTTGACTTTTTTACTTGTGGTTGTATTTACCATTGTTTTCGGTTATACTATCCACGATAAGCAGATTAGTCAATACATGTAGGAGTATTTCTTGAGCTTGCTCAAGGAAATACTCGTTCATGTATTGATAAGTGCATACGTGTATCCTAATCTGCTTATCATGTAAAGCTTTATGAGAGTATGAGTTTCCACCGAGTTTACTCGAGTAAATACTCATACATGTATTGATAAGTGCAAGGTGAGCAAAATATATACTGTAGTTGTAATAGATTTAATTTGAGAGGACAATACATTTAAATTGGATTGGGTCAGGTGATAAGATGTTTGCAGATAGAGCAGAAATATATATTCGGTCTGGAAAGGGTGGCGATGGCCATGTAAGCTTTCGTAGAGAACTTTATGTTCCTGCAGGAGGTCCAGATGGTGGTGATGGCGGAAAAGGTGGAGATTTCATCGTTGAGGTAGATGAAGGATTAAATACATTATCTGATTTCCGTTTTAAACGTAAGTACAGCGCCGAAGATGGTCAGGAAGGCGGAAAGAGACGTTGTAGTGGTAAAGATGGCCAGGATTTGGTTGTCAAAGTACCACTTGGTACGGTAATTCGTGAAAAAGAATCGGGTAAGGTTATTGCTGATATGTCTAAACCAGGCCAAAGAGAAGTGATTTTACGTGGTGGTCGAGGTGGTAAAGGTAACCAGCATTATGCTACAGCAACTATGCAGGCTCCCAAATACGCTCAACCTGGGCAGAAAGCACAAGAATTGAATGTAATTCTTGAATTAAAGGTAATTGCTGATGTTGGATTAGTAGGTTTTCCGAATGTAGGTAAATCCACCTTACTATCCCGTGTTACCAATGCAAAGCCCAAAATAGCAAATTATCATTTTACTACGCTTAGACCTAATCTTGGGGTAGTGGATATGGAAGGTGGCGGCTTTGTCATTGCTGATATCCCTGGATTAATTGAAGGAGCTTCCCAGGGACTTGGACTTGGCCATGAGTTTTTACGACATATAGAAAGAACGAAGGTAATAGTTCATTTAGTAGATGCTGCATCTACTGAGGGAAGAGATCCGATAGAAGATATTAATAAAATTAATGAAGAACTAGCTGCTTATAATCCTGAAATAGCTAAGAGACCACAAGTAATTGCAGCCAATAAAATGGATGTATTATTTGGTGAAGACGAACATACGGTGATACAAAAACTAAAAGATACCTATGAAACAAAAGGGATACCGGTATTTCCGATATCTGCGGTCAGTGGTAAAGGAGTGAAAGAGCTACTGTATCATGTAAAAGGTATGCTTGATAATCTTAATCAGCCCCCGGTTGTATTTGAGAGAGAGTTCTTTCTTGAAGATATGGCATCTTCTAATGAGCCATATAGCGTATGGAAAGAGGAAGAGCATCTATTTGTTGTAGAAGGCCCTCGCATTGAGCGTATGCTAGGTTATACGAACTTAGAATCAGAGAAAGGCTTTGAATTCTTCCAACGTTTCCTTAAGGATAATGGGATTTTGGATGAGCTGGAGGCTCTCGGTATTGAAGAAGGCGACACCGTTAGAATGTATGGTCTACAATTTGATTATTATAAATAGAATAGGTATTCTATTTCGTTTAAAAGTATAAAGGAAGAAATGGTATAGAGAGGAGTGCTGCTATGACACCAAAACAGCGTGCATATTTAAAGAGTCTTGCGATGGTTATGGATCCAATTTACCAAATTGGAAAGTCTACATTGACACCAGAAATCACAAAGGGAATCTCTGATGCATTAGAAGCCAGAGAACTTATTAAGATAAATGTACTCAAAAATTGTATGGCAGACGTAAAAGATCTGGCTCAGACATTAGCGGAGCGTACACAATCCGAAGTTGTACAAGTTATAGGAAGAAAAATTGTATTATATAGAGAATCTAAGAACAAGAAAAAAATAAATCTACCATAAAATAGTTGAGTGAGTAGAATGTTTTTAAGGAAGGAAGCTGGGGATAATGAAGAAAATAGGGATTATGGGAGGAACCTTTAATCCAATTCATTATGGACATTTGTTTCTTGCTGAAAATGCATTTGAACAAATGAATCTTGATGAAATCCTTTTTATGCCTTCGAATAACCCACCACATAAGATAAATAAGGATATTGTTGCAAATGAGCATCGTAAGGCGATGGTTCAGTTGGCCATCTGTGATAACCCTCATTTTAAATTATCCACATTGGAATTGGAACGTGAAGGAATTACCTATACAGCAGATACACTTTCGATATTAACTAAAGAACAGCCAGATACAGAGTTCTACTTTTTGGTTGGAGCGGATTCCTTCTTAAATCTTCAAAATTGGAAAGATCCTAAGATTATTTTATCCTTGTGTACATTATTAGTATTTGAACGGGATAAAGTGGGAAATGACATAATGAATAAACATCTGGAGTATTTAAAGTCAACTTTCCCAGGTGCAAAGATATCACTACTTCATATGCCTACCATACAGATATCCTCGGCGATGATACGGGATAGAATTGCAAACCGTAAAAGCATTAGATACTATGTACCGGATGAAGTGATGACCTATATCGAAAAACATCAACTATATTCCGCAATAGCAAAGGAGTAAATCGATGGAAGTTGAGCAACTAAGAGAAAGCATGAAGTCAATATTAAAGGAAACTAGATATCAGCATGTTATCGGAGTGGAAGAGGTTTCCATTGATTTGGCAGTTATTTATGGATGCGATCCTTACAAAGCTAGAGTTGCTGGTATTCTTCATGATTGTGCAAAACACTTAACAGATGAGGAGCTTATTAGTGAATGCGAGCAATATAATTTATCGATCTCAGAAGCGGAAGCGAAAAGTGTATATCTTTTACATGCAAAAGTCGGTGCAGCATATGCAAAAGCGAAGTATGGTGTATGGGATAAGGATATCTTAAATGCGATTACCTACCATACCACAGGAAGGCCGGCAATGTCAATGATTGAAAAGATTGTATTTACAGCGGATTATATTGAGCCTAATCGAAAACCTCTACCTAGAATTGAGGAAATACGATTTGTAGCATACAATAATAATATAGATATCGCAGTTTCTATGATTTTAGAAAACACTATAAATTATTTAAAAAGTATAGATGCTTTTATTGATAACCGAACAATCGAAACAAATGAATATTATAAAAAATATACTAAAGTATCAATTTCATAACAGTAGATAATGTAATACTGAACTCAAAGTGTAATGTATGATCAGGATGAAAAGATTCACTGATTTTGATACTTTAATTATTGTTTAGTAAAATTATAATATGGAAGGGGAAACTATGGAGAATTCTAAAAAAATGGCTAAATTGGCCTATCAAGCATTGGAAGAGAAAAAAGGCGAAGATATTCAAGTAATAGAAATTAAAGATATTTCTATAATTGCTGATTACTTCATCATAGCTAATGGTACCAATGCTTCACAGGTAGATACCTTGGTAGATAATGTTCAGGAAAAATTAGGACAACACGGATTTAAACCTAATCGCATCGAAGGTGTTCGTTCCGCTAGTTGGATATTGATGGATTATGGTGATCTTGTAGTACATGTATTTTCTAAAGAAGATCGTTTGTTTTATAATCTTGAACGCATCTGGAGAGATGGGAAGACTATTAGTAAGGAAGAATTAGAATCGTAAAGAAATGAGCCTATGACATGTAGATTAGTAAGATTTGTCATAGGCTCTTAATTTTTATATTATTACTAATATTTTTTATGTAGGTGATTTGCTTGTATGTATTGTAAACGAGTCTTGCAGGCGAATATAGTATACTTATATCGTCTATAGTTTGCAGGATTCAATACGTTGCTATTATTTATGTAAGTACTAAATACATAATATCTTCTAATAAATAATGAAGGCTGTCATACACTATAGCATACGGAATAAACCTATTACTTTCCCTAAGATAGTAAGTTCGGGAACAATAATAGGATCCATAGTATCATTTTCTGGTTGTAAACGATAATATCCACTCTCTTTATAGAAAGTCTTAACGGTTACTTCATCTTCAATAAGAGCAACAACAATGTCTCCATTCTTAGCAACGGATTGTTTTTGAACTAAAATCTTATCTCCATCAAAAATACCAGCGTTAATCATACTATTACCTTTAACCTTGAGCATAAAGGTTTGTTGATTCGGCATATATTCCGATGGAATAGGGAAGTAGCTTTCCACGTTTTCTACTGCTAATATCGGCTGGCCAGCGGTAATGGTGCCCACAATTGGTACATTAACAAGTTCACGTCTCGTCAAATTAAACTCATCATCAATAATCTCAATCGCACGTGGCTTCGATGGATCACGGCGAATATAACCATTCTTCTCTAAAGTTTCTAAATGAGAATGGACGGAAGAAGTTGATTTTAAATTCACTGCTTCACATATCTCACGAACTGCAGGCGGGTAGCCTTTGTTGATAATCTGAGATTTCACAAATTCCAAAATTTCTTTCTGCTTATTACTTATCTTGCCATATCCCATAAGTATCAGCCTCCAATATCATATTATATTTTTATCAATAAAGTGTAATTTGTAGTATGTAATTAGGTTTTCTCTACTTATTATAATAAATAGTATAACATAATTGGTTGAATAATGCAAAACTAATGTTCTGAAAATCGAAAAGGTGTTTGCAAAACAAAATGTATGTTCGAAGAAAAGTGTTGACAAACAAATGTTTGTTCGATATAATATAAAAAGAAACAAACGTTCGAACCTAATAGCTTACCTTGTTGGAGTTCCAGATAAAATAATACTGTGGGGTGTTTTATTATGTATGGAGTAATTAAACGAAACAATATAAGTAACAGAAAGGTATGGCTTCGCCGTAGAAGAACCTTGCTCTTTGGTTTTCTTCTCTTGATATTTTTGGTTATGTTCTCAATTATTTTTATCACCAAAACAGTTACCGCCGAAAGAAATATGGACCGGATGAAGATGGTTACAAGTGTGCAGATTAAGAAGGGTGATACTTTGTGGAGTATTGCCAGTTCCTATATAACGGATGAATACAATGATATTGATGATTATATAGAAGAGATTAAGATAAGTAATGGACTGACTTCCGATATGATCCATGCTGGCAATTATATTATTGTGCCGTACTATGATGATTCATTAAATTAATCTACCTATCCTCCTTGATAAATTACTCACTATATATATGAAGGTTTTCTATTGGACTAGCATAAGTGAATTCGCAAGACCCTGCTTTTTAGCAGGGTTTTTTGTTGAAATTTTTATATTATTATAGACCTTATTAATAAATAATTATTCTAAAAACTCTCGGCATAGTTAATGGAGAGTTTTTTCTTATTTATAAGAAAGAAATCTAATTATAACCGCTAAGCTATTATTTGTATTTCTAAGTGACAAATTTCCTTATATATCATCACAAATATACACAAAATTGGAAGCGTTTCATATGATATCATAGAAAGATTATCAATTTAAATATTAATGGAGGTATGATATGGTAAAATATATTAGACGCGGTTCAGATTATCCAGATACCTATGAAGATGTGCTCCAGGAAAATAATGAATATAATGAAAGCAATAAAGAACTAGAAGATAATAATGAACT
>JAAYSQ010000211.1 GCA_012523925.1 Clostridiales bacterium | reverse complement strand
TTGATTGAGAGAGGGGAATATGTATGCAGTTATTGGTATTAGTTCTAAAGAAAGTAGAATTAATGGATCAACTTATTAAAGCCTTGGCAGAAAACGGCGTTACTGGAGGTACTATTCTGAATGGTTCTGGTATGGCAAAAGCTTTAGTCAACATGGAAGATCTGCCGATCTTTGGTATGCTGAGGCAACTTCTTAGTGAAGAAGAAGAAAAAGAAAGCTGTAAAGTGATGATGTTTGTCCTCAAAAACAAGCAAGCAATAGAAACGAGAAAAGTGATTAAGGATGTTATTGGTGACCTGAAGGAACCTAATACTGGTATTATGTTTGCAGTACCGATTAGTTATGTGGAAGGGTTTTGAGCTAAAGGGTAAAGAATTAACTGATGCAATAGCACCAAGATGGCCTTGATGTGTACTTAAGAATTTAGTTGCTAATTTGCGATAAAATATTAAGTATATATTGACAATAGGATAGGAGTGCGTTATTATACTATTGTAAAATTTATTAAATAGGAAATCTTCGGGGCAGGGTGAAATTCCCGACCGGCGGTATAGTCCGCGACTCTGCGATAGATTGAGAAATAACGAAAACTATCAAAGATTGATTTGGTGAAATTCCAAAACCGACAGTAAAGTCTGGATGTGAGAAGAGCAGTATGTTTTTGTGGATTTTTGTAGCCCTGATTATATTATAATCAGGGTTTTTATTTTAGCTTTTTAATTTAATCAGATATAATTATTTACAAAAATCTCATCTTACTGCGAACCCAGAGTTTTCCCTTTGTAGAAAAGGAGAGAATGCAATGAATAAAGTTAGTAACACTAGCGTAAAGACACTGAATCACAAGGTGAGTTTGACTTCAACAAGAGGATTAACCACTATTGCAATGCTATCTGCGATATCCGTAATACTGATGCTTTTTGAAATACCCCTATGGTTTGCTCCAAGCTTTTATGAAATAGATTTAAGCGAGGTACCGGTATTGATTGGAGCATTTGCTTTAGGTCCAGTTGCAGGTGTGGTAATTGAATTTATAAAGATTTTATTAAACCTAATTATAAATGGAACAGTGACGGCATTTGTTGGCGAGTTTGCCAACCTACTGATAGGATGTGCATTAGTAGTGCCAGCAGCAATGCTTTATCAATCGAAAAAAACGAGAAAATCCGCGACCATAGGTTTGATTATTGGAACTGTATTTATGACTGCAGTCGGAAGTGTATTAAATGCGTATTTATTACTTCCGGTATTTGCAAAAGCATTTAATATGCCTATGGAAGCCTTGATTGAGATGGGTACGGCAGTTAACCCTAACATCCAAAGTTTATCCGGTTTTATCTTATTGGCTGTAACACCTTTTAACCTTTTAAAAGGAATTATCGTTTCTCTAGTAACTCTTCTACTATATAAAAGAGTAAGCCGCATTATTAAAGGTTTTCATGACTAAAAAGCTTCACGTGATTAGATGATTGCCGAATTTAATTCATATATTGATATTCATACTTAATTAATCAAATTAGAATAGGTGAAAGATAGAGTTTCTCGAGGACTAACTTAAAGAAACTCTATCTTTTTCTGATTGTTTCTGCTATAATGATTGCGAAAAATAAGCTACTAAGGAATTGCATTCGTAAAGGTGCTTTGTTGAATATGCTTATTAAATTGAAAAGAGGAAATTGTATGAAAATAGATAGCTTTAGTTCAGAGGATACTTACCAGCTGGGAGTTACTATGGGTAAACAGGCTAAAAAAGGTGATGTTTACTGTCTTAATGGTGACCTTGGAGTAGGTAAAACTGTATTTACACAGGGTTTTGCTAAGGGATGTGGAGTCGAGGGTCCCGTAAGCAGCCCGACCTTTACTATTGTTCAAGTGTATGAAGGAAATCTACCCCTATACCATTTCGATGTATATCGTATTGGAGATGTAGAGGAGATGGATGAGATTGGTTATGAGGACTACTTCTATGGAGAAGGTGTATGTCTGATTGAATGGGCAGAACGAATTACTGAGATTTTGCCGGACAATTTAGTAACAATAACGATTAAGAAGGATTTAGAAAAAGGTTTTGATTATCGGGAAATTTCCATTACAAATTCTTGATAATGATGTAAGGGAAAGGTAAGATAGAGAGGATGGAAAAGGAATGAAATTGCTAGCCTTAGATAGTTCGGGACTTGTTGCTTCTGTGGCAATTGTAACCGAGGATGCGGTATTGGCGGAATATACAGTGAACTTTAAGAAGACGCATTCACAGACGCTGCTACCTATGTTGGAAGAGATTACGAAAATGATAGATTTAGATTTATCAGAGGTAGATGGCATTGCCGTTGCAGAGGGACCTGGCTCCTTTACGGGGTTAAGAATTGGCTCTGCTACAGCAAAAGGTTTGGGATTGGCACTAGGCGTACCTATTATACCGGTTCCAACTTTGAATGGGTTAGCCTATAATTTGTTTGGAACTGACCATCTCATTTGCCCAATGATGGATGCAAGAAGAAATCAAGTATATACAGGACTTTATGATTTTCATGAGAGTAGTTTACGTATACTTGTTGAACAAAAAGCGGCGGCTATCGAAGATATGATTGCACAGATAAACCAGATGGGTAAAGGGGTTATTTATCTAGGAGATGGGACAAGCGTATATAAGAATATAATCCAAGAGCAAACGAAAGTGGAGTATCAGTTTGCACCAGCCCATTTAAGTAGGCAAAGAGCTTCTGCCATAGGGTGCTTAGGAATTCAATACTACAAGCAAAATAAAGTACAGACAGCGGCGGAGCACTCACCGATTTATCTAAGGCTTTCACAAGCAGAAAGAGAGCGCCAAGAAAAAATAAATGATAAATTGCAAAGAACGGAGTAACCTATGGTGATTCGTAATATGACGGAATCAGACCTGATAGAAATTAGTAGAATTGAGCAGGATATATTCTCAGAACCATGGAGTAAAGAAGACTTTTGCAAAGCTTTAAAGGATGCCAATAACGGGTACCTGGTAGCGGAAGTGCAAGGACGGATTGCAGGCTATTGTGGTTATTGGGGAATACCTCCGGAAGGCTTTATCTATAATGTGGCAGTGCGAAAAGAATTTCGCAGGCAGCAGATTGGCTATCAACTACTTGGCAAACTTCTAGATAAGGCAAAAAAGAATGGGATTAAAGCATTTACTCTGGAGGTGCGTTCCTCCAATGTACCAGCGATAAACTTATATAAACGGTTAGGCTTTGAAGAAGCAGGGATCCGGAAAGATTTCTACTCCAAGCCTACTGAGGATGCAGTTATTATGTGGCTTAAATCAATACAGTAATTACCACTGTAAATATGAGGCCTTAAGCATTATAATGATACCACAGAAGTTGTGTGCATTAATCAGGAGGGGATAAAACGTGAAAAGAGCAGGTAGCGATAATATGGAAAGCAATATTCCACTACTTTGTAATTGTTGCGGGAGAAGTATAAAAAAGGAAAATGGTATCTTAAAAGAAGATGCATTTGAGGCAACCAAGGAATGGGGATATTTCTCTGGGAGAGACATGGAAGTGCATCGCTTTAATCTATGTGAAGAATGCTATGAAAGTTTAATTTCTGAGTTTAAAATTCCGGTAGAGATAAGAAGAAAACTAGAGGTCTTATAAGGTGTAGCAGGGGTGCTAACAAATCATGTAAAAAAGAGTTGGGTCAATCCCAACTCTTTTTTATGTGCGTCCAGCAAGGGCATAATTTAATGGGTTAAAGTAAGGAACTCGATTGCAAAGCTATAAAGTAGACTTTGGCAGTCTCTCAAGTAAAGGCTTTGTGAAAGGAGTATCCCCTGGTAAATATTTTGACAAGGAATAGATAATACTGCTAAAATAATAAAAACCTACTTATATTATGTAGGAAATGTGGTAAAATGAAAAGGAAATGATATTAGGAAGGCATGGATAAAAAATGTTAGATGTATGTTTGTTGGGAACGAGCGGAATGATGCCACTGCCAGGCAGATGGTTAACTGCTTTAATGACTAGATATAATGGAAGTAGCTTACTCATTGATTGTGGAGAAGGTACTCAGATTACAATAAGAGAAAAAGGTTGGAGTTTTCATTCGATAGATACAATTTGTTTTACCCATTATCATGGTGACCATATCAGTGGCTTACCTGGACTGCTATTATCCATGGGAAATGCGGATCGGGTGAAACCGGTAACGCTTATTGGCCCACGTGGATTGGAACGGGTTGTAAAATCATTACGGGTAATTGCACCGGAACTACCATTTGAATTAAAATTTATAGAACTTACAGGCGCAGAGCAAACGATTAAGATTAATGGCTATGAAATCAAGGCGTTTCAAGTAAAACATAATGTGATTTGCTATGGATATACCATCTTAATAAGACGTGGTGGAAGATTCTTTCCAGAGAAAGCATTGGAGAATCAGGTGCCTCAAAAATACTGGAATCGTTTGCAAAAAGGACAAACCATAACGGATGATGATGGAAAAGTATTCACACCTGATATGGTAATCGGGCCGGAGAGAAAAGGAATTAAGCTCACCTATTGTACGGATAGCAGGCCCACCAAGGCGATTATGGAGAATGCCAAGGATTCGGATCTATTTATCTGTGAAGGTATGTATGGTGAAAAGGAACGGGATTCTAAGGCAAAGGAATATAAGCATATGACTTTCTATGAAGCAGCCCAGCTGGCAAAGGATGCAAAGGTGAAGGAATTATGGCTTACACATTATAGTCCATCATTGGTAAGACCAGAAGAATTTATCGGAGAAACCAGAAAAGTGTTCCCAAATACTAAACTGGGCAAAGATCGTAAAAGTGTTATCTTGGAATTTGATAAAAACGAATGATAAGATTTGCAGGGAGGGATCGGTATGGGAAAGTCAAAGCAAAGGACAGTTGCAACTATATTAACAATGAGTTTGGTTGCTATTATATTAATAACATTTTATTACGATATAACTAAACGGACGAAACCTTTAGAGGAAGATTTATCGGAAGTGGAAGTACTGTTAAGCAAAGACTTGGAGCTATATTACCCGGCAACGCCTAAAGATGTTGTAAAGCTTTATAGCAAAATGTTACAGACCCTATATACCGACTTAGAAGAGGAGCAGATAAATGCTCTTGCATTTAAAATCAGGGAATTATATGATACTGAATTGTTGGAAATTAATCCGGAAGAGGATTATCTCAATAATATATATACAGAAATTCTTGCGTGGAGAAATGCAGAGCGATTAATAACAAACTTCTCTTTTGTCAATGAGGACGATAATGTAATCGACGAGATTGATGGAAGGGAATATGCAACAATTCATATTATCTATACATTCCAAGAAAAAGCAAAATATTTGCAAGAATGGAGATTCCTACTTCGAAAAGACAGTGACGGGAATTGGAAAATACTTGGATGGAACTATATCCCTGAGGGAGAATAGGGATTGACGGAGGAAAACATGGCAAAAGATACATTAGTTTTAGGTATAGAGACATCTTGTGATGAGACAGCGGCAGCAGTAGTTAAGAATGGAAGAGAAGTATTATCAAATATTATTTCTTCTCAGATAGACCTGCATAAACTTTACGGAGGCGTTGTACCTGAGATTGCATCTAGGAAGCATATTGAGAAAATCAATCAGGTAATTGAAGAAGCTTTAAATACAGCGGAAGTTACTTTACAGGATATCGACGCAATCGGTGTAACTTATGGACCTGGTCTGGTTGGTGCGTTGCTAGTTGGGGTTGCTGAAGCAAAAGCTATAAGTTTTGCAACAGGCAAGCCGCTTGTTGGTGTTCATCATATTGAGGGGCATGTATCAGCAAACTATATTGAGAATAAGGAGTTGGAGCCACCATTTTTATGTCTGATTGTATCAGGTGGACATACTCATATTGTTCTGGTAAAAGAATATGGTGAATATGAAATTATCGGTTATACTCATGATGATGCAGCAGGCGAGGCCTTTGATAAGGTTGCAAGAGCAATAGGCTTAGGATATCCTGGCGGACCAAAGATTGATAAATTAGCGAAGGAAGGCAGGAAAGATGCCATCGCATTTCCAAGGGCTCATATAGAAGGGGCACCGTATGATTTTAGCTTTAGTGGTTTAAAATCTGCAGTATTAAATTATATAAATACATGTGAAATGAAAAAGGAAGAGATTAATCGTGCTGACGTTGCAGCTTCCTTCCAAGAGGCAGTGGTGGATGTTCTGGTAACGAGGACGATTACTGCAGCAAAGAATTTTGGCATTAATAAAGTGGCTATAGCAGGGGGAGTCGCAGCAAACTCATCGCTAAGGGAAGCGATGAGGGAAGCATGTACGGAAAATGAAATTTCCCTCTTTTACCCATCCCCAATCTACTGTACTGATAATGCCGCAATGATTGCTTCGGCAGCTTATTATGAATATGTAAAAGGTACTAGAAGTGGTCTTGACTTAAATGCGATACCGAACCTAAAGATTGGACAACGATAAATAAAATGCTATTATGTAGTAGCTACAGTGATAGATTATAAGGAGTAGCATATGGAGAAAAAGAAAATAACGGCGATAGTACTAGCTGCGGGTAAGGGAAATAGAATGAATACACCAGTGGCAAAACAATTTCTTATTTTACGGGATAAGCCGGTACTATATTATTCGCTTAAAGCATTTGAAGATAGCAGTGTGGATGAGATTATATTGGTTACTGGAAGCGACCAAAAGGAATATTGTATCAATAATATCATACAACCCTATCAATTAAATAAAGTTACTCAAATCGTCGAAGGTGGTAAAGAGCGGTATGATTCGGTATATCAAGCATTGCTTCATATAGAAGAAACGGATTATGTCCTAATACATGATGGAGCCAGACCATTTATAACAAAGGAGTTTATTGAGGAGATGATTTCTCAGGTTATAGATCATAATGCTTGTATCTTTGGTACACCCGTTAAAGAAACAGTTAAAACTGTTGATTCGAATAGATATATTACATCCACACCTAATCGAAATACAATGTGGCTGGCGCAAACTCCTCAAGCATTTTCATTTGAAGCTATAAAAAAAGCCTATACTATTTTCTATAAAGAGAATAATAAAAATCAGGTTGCAATAACAGACGATGCAATGGTATATGAAACCTATCTTGGAAAACCTGTTAAGATGATCCCAGGGGATTACCGTAATATTAAAATAACAACACCAGAGGATTTAACCATTGCAGAAGCGTTTTTAAACAAGGAATTATCTGAGTAGTACGGACAATACAAATAATTCCAATAAAAAAACCAAGAAAAAAGGCTAAAAAACTCTTGACACTTTTTTGTGGTGATGATATACTAGCTAAGCGACGTTTGGAGAGATGTCCGAGTGGTTTAAGGAGCTGGTCTTGAAAACCAGTGATCCTGCAAGGGACCGTGGGTTCGAATCCCACTCTCTCCGCTCGATATCAAAATCACTTTATAAAAGTAAGATTGATATCATAATTAAATGATATGGTTGAGATTATAAATCAACTACTAATCATTTGGAGAAGTACCCAAGAGGCTGAAGGGGCTCGCCTGGAAAGTGAGTAGGTCGTTAATAGCGGCGCGAGGGTTCAAATCCCTCCTTCTCCGTTCTACTTTTTAAAGTTTCTTAGCAGTTGAAAAATGGTAAGAAAAACATTAAAAAAAGTAGTTGACAAGAGCTTTGATGCGTGATAAGATAGACAAGCTGACGTTGAGAAACGCAGCAAACAAAAGCATTAAAAAGCTTATTAAGAACCTTGATAATTGAACAGTGAAACAACCCTGAAATTCTAAAAAACTTGAAACTTATCACATGGGTTTCAAAAATAGATTTTCATAGTATGTATCATCGACCGAAAGGGAGAAGATACAATAC
>JAAYSQ010000032.1 GCA_012523925.1 Clostridiales bacterium | reverse complement strand
CCTGCAGAGGATACGGAAGAAACGAAGGAAGCAGCAGAAGTGAAACCTGAAGATATTACTGGTAATTTGATTTATTGGACTTTCACCGATAATGCCAATAATCTTGTTACTGAATTTAACAAAATTTATCCTAATGTAACTGTTGATCTAACTGTATTTGGTGGAGATGAATATAAAACCAAAATCTTAACAACCCTTCAATCTGGAAAAGACATCCCGGATCTATTCGACTTAGAAGAAGGATTTGTTTATGAATTTTTCGATAGTGATGCAATTCTTGATTTATCTACAATAGGTATAGAAGATTTGATTAAGGATTATTATGATTTCCAGGTTGCTGGAATGAAGGATAGTTCAGGTAAGATAAAAGGATTATCTTTCCAGTCTTCTCCTGTTGCATTCTGGCATTTAAGAGATGCTTGTGAACAATGGTTGGGAACCAGTGACGATAAAGAAATTTCTGCAATGTTAAGTGACTGGGATAGCATAATTGCAAAAGCGAAAGAAGTTTATGAAAAATCAAATGGAGAAGTTTATTTATGGCCAAATATTGCGGAAATGGTAAAAGTACAGGCATTTTCCTTTGAGCCATTGGTACGTAATCAGAAATTAAATGTTACTGACGAATGGATTGGCTTAATCGATGATATGCGTGCTATGTATCAAAGTGGATATATGGCTGATCTTGGTTCATGGTCTTCAGAATGGTCAGCTGCTTGGAATGAAGGAAAACTTTTATTCCGTGCTATGCCATCCTGGGATTTCTTTACCGATTGGGATAAGAATAAGGGCAATGTTGGTGTTGCTGCACCGTTTGAATCATCCTATGAAGGTGGAACCTTTATATCTGTTTATTCAGAAACAGAGAACCTAGATGCAGCGAAAATTTTCTTGGAATATATCGCATCTGATGAATTCCAGAAGGTTAATATGACTAATTATAACCAGGTTCCAGCAAGTTTGAAAGTTGCAGAAGAACTTGCAAATGGTTTTGCTGCTGAGAATTTTGGTGGCCAGAATATTCTAAAGACCTATAGCGATATTTGTGCTAATACTGTAGACATTACACCGGATAAATATACGAGACCTGTTCAGAACAAGTTCCAAAAGCATGCTTCTGATGGTATTAAAGCTGGAATATCAAACGAAGAAATTATACAGAACTTTAAGACAGAGATTAGAGATCTCTATCCAGAAGTGGAAATAACAGATTAAAAAATTAGTTATCTAAGGGGGTGCTGCAAACATGTTTCGACTTCCTGAATTATGTTTGCAGTACCCCTTGTTTATTAAAAGGAAAATATAAATAATATTTACTTGGGAGGTTGCAATGAGGTATATCGTTGGACTCGATATTGGTGGAACAAAATGTGCGGTAGTATTAGCAGAGTTCAGCTGTGATATCAATATTATAGATAAGATTAAATTTGCAACAGATAGTAGAAATGGTTTTGAATATACC
The DNA here is from genome assembly GCA_012523925.1 of Clostridiales bacterium. Lineage (GTDB taxonomy): Bacteria > Bacillota > Clostridia > Lachnospirales > Lachnospiraceae > Mobilitalea. The sequence goes on along the minus strand of JAAYSQ010000032.1, from coordinate 2,856 downwards.
AAAAAAAAATTATTCCAAGCAGTCTATGATATTGTGGCTAGGAATCATCTGAATATATCCGATATTAGTGCCATAGGGGTAAGCTGTGGAGGACCACTGGACAGTAGATCTGGCGTAATCCTTTGTCCTCCCAATTTACCTGGGTGGGTAAATATTCCTTTCGTCAAAATATTGGAAGAGGAATTTAAAATACCTGCTTTTCTTCAGAATGATGCCAATGCCTGCGCTTTAGTTGAATGGAAAATGGGTGCAGGGAAAGGAACAAGCAATATGATGTTCCTAACAATGGGCACAGGCATGGGTGGTGAAGTTGGACACATTAGAATAGAAGAGGATGGACCGTTGGGATTTGGTAAATATGGATCCTTTGAAGGATTTTGCAGCGGAGGCGGTATCGCAAGGTTGGCACAGGATATAGCTAGAAAAGCCTTGGAGAATAATAAACCGCTAGCATGGGCTGCAGATGAAAAACAGTTAGAGCAATTAGATACAAAACAATTAGCAGAGAGTGCCAAAGCAGGGGATAAGGATGCTATAGAAGTGTTTCGCATCGTTGGAGAAAAATTAGGTAAGGGGATAGCTTATTTTATAGATATATTAAATCCGGAAGTTATTGTAATAGGAAGTATTTTTGGCAGATGCGAGAAGCTCCTAAGACCTTCCATGGAAGAAGTTATTGAAAAAGAATGCATTCCATATTCAAAATCCGTCTGTAGAATAGTTCCTGCCGGGACCGGTGAAAGAATTGGTGATTATGCCAGCATTATGGTTGCAGCTTATGGAATGGGACTTTCCTTTGAAAAACCGGATCATCCAGAGGTACATAAAATTTATGAGGAATTATTTGTAAGGTATCCAATACTGAAGAATAATCGAAAATCTATCTGGAAGGCCTACCTACTAATGAAGCAAACTTATCAAAATAATGCTAAAGTGTTATGCTGCGGTAATGGAGGAAGTGCAGCTGATGCGGATCATATCGTTGGAGAATTGATGAAGGGCTTTGAGAAGAAAAGACCAATAAATAATCTTAGTTTCAAAGGCTTACATGAGGATGCCGAGGAGGAGAAAATAAAACTAGCTTACCTGAAAGAGCATCTACAGGGAGCACTTCCGGCTATCGCACTGACGCAACATACGGCATTATCATCAGCGTTTTCTAATGATGTTGCAGCGGATATGACATTTGCCCAACAGGTATATGGCTATGGGAATAAAGAGGATACTTTAATTGCTATCAGCACCTCAGGAAATTCTAGAAACGTAGAGAATGCGGTTTGGCTTGCTAAGATGAGAGGACTAAGAACAATTGGTTTAACCGGGGAAAGAAAAAGTGCATTATCCAAATTATGTGATGTTACAATACAGGTACCAGGTGAATCTACTGCACAGATTCAGGAATTGCATTTGCCTGTTTACCATACCCTGTGTGCAATGGTAGAAGCGGAATTTTTTGAAGAATAATTTATGTTGATTTAATAGATGAATAATAAGGATTGATAACATAATGGTAATAAAATAATAGAGAATAATAGAGAATGATAACTTCAAATGAAGTGTTCTTAGAAGGAGGTCATGGTCATTAAAAAAATAGCTATTATCCATACCTCACCAGCCACTGTGCAAAGTTTAACTTCTTTAATTAAGGAAGTCATTGGTGAGATTAAAGTGGTGAATCTGTTAGATGATTCTATATTAAATGATTTAATTAATAATAATCAAATAGAATTTGTAGAGCAGCGTTGGCTGCAATATGCAAATATAGCAGCTTCCATGGGTGTGGATGCCATCCTTAGTGCATGTTCTTCCGTTGGAAATTATGCAGAAAAAGCGAATGCCATCTTGGATATTCCGGTTTACCGTATTGACGTGGCAATGGCAGAAAAGGCAGTTTCGATGGGGCAGAGTATCAGTGTTATTGCCACCTTACCTTCAACACTGGAGCCTACCGTTAAGCTGGTTGAAAGTAAGGCAAAGGAGTTGAATAAAGAATGTATCATTCATACAGTTCTTGTAAAGGATGCCTACGATGAATTAATGATGGGGAATCGAGAAGTTCACGATCAAAAAATACAGAAAGCTGTTCAGAAATATTACCATATCTCTGATGTATTAGTACTTGCCCAAGCATCTATGGCAACCGCAGTGGAACAGTTAGAAGGAATTGATAAAAAGAAAGTATTAACAAGTCCGAAACTTGGAGTTGAAAAGTTGAAAAAGGATTTGCTTCAATTATAGAAGGAGGAAAGGTGGCTTACCAGTGAGCACTTCGAAGGGGAATAATCTTAACCAATATTATATAGTCATTGATCTGGGCACTACGCATATTAAAGTAGGAATTTTTGATATAAATGGTTCCACATGTAAAATATATAAACAACCCACTCCGATAACTTCAGATGATTTTGGTCAGATCTATGAGCCGATTACATTATATGAGATTATAAAAGACCAGCTATCAAGCCTCATTGAACAGTATCGAAGAATTCGGGGGATCTCTATTACTGGTATGTCCGAGGCGGGGTTGATAGTAAATAGAAAGACCGGTACAGAAGTAAGTCCTATTATCCCTTGGTTTGATCAGAGGACCGTTGATCTAGCAAGTAAGGTAGGAAAAGAGCAGGAGAAAGAGAACTTCTTAAAGACCGGCTTACATAATAGCTATAAATACGGAATTTATAAATATTTATGGTTGCTAAATCATTATTCCATTAAAAAGGAAGATACCAGAGTTACTTTAAACCCAGGTGAAACTGCTAAGGTTTCCTTCACTATCGATCCAGAACAATTCATGATTATCAAGGAGGATGGTTCCAAGGAATTTGAACCTGGCAGCTTTACTATATATGCTGGTGG
>JAAYSQ010000210.1 GCA_012523925.1 Clostridiales bacterium | reverse complement strand
TTCATTAATATTAATACTAACTATATTCATATCCCCGGCTTTCTTATCCAATTTAACTAGAGAAAGAAGATCTGTTATAATCTTATTCTCTCTCTCAATTTCCTCCGTTATATCTGTTAAGAACTCTCGATAAAGTTCTACTGGCGTATCTTCCTGCATAAGTAGGGAATCTGCCAGTACCTTAATTGAGGTAATCGGTGTTTTTAATTCGTGGGAAACATTTGATACAAATTCTTGCCTTGAACTCTCCAATTTCTTCATTTTCGTTATCATATGATTAAATGAATCGGAGATTTTCTCAATTTCATTATATCCTTTGATAGTAAAGCCTTCCTCAAGATACCCCTCACTAAATTGGTCAATGGAGTTTACTACACTGGTTAGTGGCTTGGTCAACTTACCAGAAAAATAGATTGCACATACGATAATAAGAACGGCCAAAGTTAGGGAAAATATCATTGCCCTTTGCTCTAAACTAGAACGTATGCTATAGATATCTTTTGAGGAGAAATGCATGACAATAACACCTTTAATCTCCTTAGAATTATTTTCAGAATTCGTTTCAATAATAGGATAGGTTAGTTTTAGATTTTGATTCTCCCTATCTTTAATTCGGCTATTCACACCGCGAAAACTTTGTATTACTTCGGGTGAAAGCAAGTATCTACCATCTTCTAAGGAATAGGTGTCTTTGATAATGGTTAAGTTATTATTAACAACCAAGATTCTCCCTTGGTATAGCTCTGCAATTTTGGCAATTTCCGAATCCACCTCCGGAATTTGCCCCTTCGTAAGATACCCCGTGGGAATTAATAGGTTGGATAGTACCTTTCCCCGGTTTTCCAGCTCCAAAATTCGATTATTAATCGCTTTCTCTTCATAGGTATTCAAAAAAACCTTGATAAAGAAAGATAAAGGAACAATTCCTACGATAATAAATATTAATAGCATGAACATTCGCATGCTATATAGTACACGTAATTTATTCTTGATCCTGGAAAAAATAGCCAACACCCCATTTTGTATGTATATATTTTGGTTCACTCGGATTGCTTTCTATTTTTTCACGAAGTCTACGAATGTGCACATCAACCGTTCTTACATCACCAGGATAATCATACCCCCAGACAATATTTAATAGATTTTCACGACTATACACTTTGTTTGGATTATTGATTAATAATTCTAATAAATCAAATTCTTTCGCAGTAAGATTTACCTCTACTCCTTCGATATATGCTCTTCGGTTGTCACTGTCAATCTTTATAGCACCAAATGTAACCATTTTATTTGCTTCATTTGCCACTTTATTCTTACTAGCACGACGCATGATAGCCTTGATTCTAGCCTTTACTTCCAATATGTTAAATGGCTTTGTGATATAATCATCCGCTCCATATTCTAAGCCAAGTATTTTATCCATATCGTCGCCTTTTGCCGTTAACATAATGATTGGCATAGAGGAAAATTCTCTAATTTGCTGACAAACTTCAAATCCACTAAGTTTGGGAAGCATCACATCCAATAAAATCACATCATATTCCTTCTTCTTAGCTGCCTCCAGTGCTTCTTCACCATCATAAGCGCAATCTACTTCCATACCATCCTGTTCAAGGCTAAATCTAATTCCTTTAACAATTAATTTTTCATCATCAACTACAAGTACTCTCTTCGCCATGCTTTCACCTCATTATCATATTCTTACCTATTATTATCTGTCCAAACAATTAAACTCACATTATTTAAAGCATGAATGGTCAACCATAAATCATTTTAGTTAAAAAAATAACCCTCGATAACAATACCCTCTTCTTTAACAAAACCATCCTCAATAGCAAAGTTATCTTCTATAACAAATCTCCGAAGATGTCTTGTCAATCGACAGTTACTTTGGAAGAGATTTGATTAAACAGGCCTTCTTTTATCCCCGGAATATTCATTAACTCCTCTGTTGATTTAAATGGACCATGCTGCTTACGATATTCAATTATACTATTTGCTTTTGCTTGGCCGATTCCCGGAAGCTCCATTAATTCATTGGCGGATGCTTCATTGAGATTAACCAGCTTTTCCTTCTCTGTGGAAACATTTGCTTCCACGGAATCTCCAGTGCTATTATAACCTTTAATATATTCCTTTAAATCTAAGTCATTAGCCTCTTCCTTTGTAGGAATATAGATTCGCTGACCATCCGAGACCGTCTCTGCTTGATTAATATAATCCCCATCTGCTTCCGGTATAAGACCACCGGATAGCGTAATGAAATCTACTATTCTTGCTCCTTGTTCCGCTTTATAAAC
>JAAYSQ010000209.1 GCA_012523925.1 Clostridiales bacterium | reverse complement strand
GTAAAAGAACGTCTAGAACATGAGCTTGATTCCATTATTAAGAATGGATTTGCTGTTATGTACATTATATCTCAGAAACTAGTTTGGAAGTCCAATGAAGATGGTTATTTGGTGGGTTCTCGTGGATCCGTTGGCTCATCATTTGTAGCTACCATGTCAGGAATTACGGAAGTAAATCCTTTACCACCACATTACTACTGTCAAAATTGCCATTATTCAGATTTTACTTCCGAAGAGGTAAGAAAATATGCAGGGAGTTCAGGATGTGATATGCCGGATCGCAATTGTCCAGAGTGCGGAGAGCAACTCTGTAAAGATGGACATGATATCCCATTTGAAACTTTCCTTGGTTTTAATGGTGATAAGGAACCGGATATTGACCTTAACTTCTCCGGAGAATACCAAAGTAAAGCCCATGATTACACGGAAGTAATCTTTGGTAAAGGACAAACCTATCGTGCAGGAACTATTGGTACATTGGCGGAGAAAACGGCATACGGCTATGTCAAGAATTACTTTGAAGAACGGGGAATTCACAAGCGTAATGTAGAAATAGAAAGGTTAATCGATGGTTGCGTTGGAGTTCGAAGATCAACAGGGCAGCATCCTGGTGGTATCGTCGTGCTTCCTCTAGGGGAGAGTATCTATTCCTTTACACCGGTTCAGCATCCGGCGAATGATATGACGACATCAACAATAACGACTCATTTTGATTACCATTCCATTGATCATAACTTACTAAAGCTTGATATTCTTGGCCATGATGATCCAACCATGATACGTATGCTTGAGGACCTTACTGGTGTAGATGCTCAGACAATCCGTTTTGATGATCAGAAAGTATTGTCCTTATTTCACGACCTGAGTGCTCTGGGGATTACTCCTGAAGATTTGGATGGCTGTGAGATTGGTTGTCTAGGTGTTCCTGAGTTTGGTACCGAATTTGTTATGCAGATGGTAAAGGATACAAAGCCAAAGACCTTTTCTGACTTGGTGCGGATATCTGGATTATCCCATGGTACGGACGTATGGCTAAACAATGCGCAAATCTTGATACAGGAAGGTAAATGTACCCTGGCAACTGCAATCTGTACCCGTGATGATATTATGACCTATCTGATTAATACTGGTGTAGAACCTGATAAAGCATTTAAGATCATGGAGAGCGTACGTAAGGGTAAAGGTCTTACCCCGGATATGGAAGAGGCAATGGTTGCAGCAGGTGTACCTGACTGGTATATTTGGTCCTGCAAGCAAATTAAGTACATGTTCCCGAAGGCCCATGCGGCAGCCTATGTTATGATGGCTTTCCGTATTGCTTACTTTAAAGTGTATTATCCACTGGCCTACTATGCAGCCTATTTTAGTATACGAGCTTCTGCTTTTAACTATGAGCTAATGTGTCTTGGAAGGCAACGTCTCGAAGAGCATATTGCAGATTATAAGAAAAGAAGTAATGAATTGACCAAGAAAGAACAGGACACATTAAGGGATATGCGTGTAGTTCAGGAAATGTATGCCCGTGGCTTTGAATTCATGCCGATTGATATCTATCGTGCAAAAGCTCGTCATTTCCAGATTATAGATGGTAAACTAATGCCATCCTTTAGTTCCATTGATGGCCTTGGTGAAAAGGCAGCAGATGCTGTGGTAGAAGCAGCTAAGAAAGGTCCATTCCTTTCTAGAGAAGACTTTAAAATACGTACTAGGGTAAGTTCTACAGTTGTAGATAACATGGCAAACATGGGACTCTTTGGTGACCTGCCAATATCCAACCAGATGTCCTTACTAGATTATCTATAAAATATAATTAGTTTCGGTGTCATAAGTCAAATGACCGAATATGTTTATAATTGCATAATGTCAAATCGGATTGACTATGACACTGGAACTTAATTAAAAGGAAAATGTCCATACAAATGCCTTATAAAAAATCATGCTTCCTAATATAGGGAGACAATGTTAAAATGTGTATATTGTAACAACAATTTAAAAAATTTAAAAAAAAGTACTTGCTTTTTTCTTTTGGATGATGTATAGTAATACATGTTCTAAGGCTCGTTGGTCAAGGGGTCAAGACGCCGCCCTCTCACGGCGGAAACACGGGTTCGATTCCCGTACGAGCTGCTATAAAAAAATAAGCCATTTTTAAGAGTTTAATCTTAAAACTGGCTTATTTTTTTATAAGTTTTATATTATTGAGTTTTACTAAAACTCAATAATTATTAAGTTCAGTGGTTATTTCACATAACTAACGGTAACGTAATTGTAGCGGTAGTGCCAACACCTAATTCACTTTCATAGGTTACACCATAGGCTTCACCAAAAAATAATTTTATTCGCTGGTCAACATTACGAATTCCGTAGCCATTGGTCTCAGTGGTTGTGATATTCTTTAGTGTTTCTTCCTCCATTCCGCAACCATTATCAGAGACTATGAATTTCATGCAGCTGTTATCTAGCTCGCCAAGAATTGTGACTTCTCCTACTTCTTGATCTAAATATTCTTTATTACTAATCCCATGAAGGATCGCATTCTCCACCAGAGGTTGAATGATTAAATTAATGATGCGATATGGAAATAGACACTCATCAATTTTGTAGTTTACTTTAAATGAAGAGGAATGTAGCATTTTTTGAATTTCAATATATGAGGTTATATTGCGCCATTCTTCTTCTACGGTAATTGTATTATGTCCTTTGTTCAAAGTGGTACGGTAAAAGGTGGATAGCAATAAGGTGATTCTACTTATATCAGACTGGTTTGCTCTAATGGCCTTGCTATTAATCGTTGAGAGACAATTGTATAAAAAATGCGGATTAATCTGTGATTGGAGCATTTGTAATCGATACTCCTGTTTTAGTATCTTGTTGCGATAGAGTTCATCAATTGTGCTTTCAAGACGCTGAGCCATTTTCTCGAAGGCATGGATCAGATGAGCAATCTCATCATTGCTTTTGCTCTTTATAGTTACTTCTAGATTATCTGCCTTGATATTATCCATGTTTTTAGCCAATTGTTCAAGTGGATGAACGACCTGACGGCCAAGGAGAAGTCCAATCATATTGCTCGCAGTAATACTAAGCAATATCATCCCTATAATCACAGAAATAAATGAATTTGCTGAGCTGTTTATTCTTTTTAATGGGCGATAGATGATAGTGGTCCAGCCGAAACTATTCTGTTTTGTACTTTGCTGAAGGGAAATATGATTATTATTATTTTCTAAAGTATCCTCGAGCAAATGATGAAAAATGTAATCTTTATTTTGCTCATTGTCCAAAGCAGAGTAATTAAAAAGATGCTTACCATTTTCATCATAGATACCAATTGCATAGTCATCTTCAAATAGGGACTTAAAATTTTCAAAGGTATCCTCATAAGAGAGTGTTATCACAATGATATTAGTATAGGAATTGCTCGGCACTTGACAAATTAGGAGAAGGGAATTTTGGCTGTTATCATATATGTAAAAAGGATTTGCCGTTGTCAATGCATATGGAAACCAGGCTTTGTTTTGTATTTTACTAAGAGAATCCACTGTTGTACCATGTGGGTACAGATTGGTCCCTGTATATAAAGTGATGCTTTTTATTCCTTTATGCATAGCCTGAGTCATCACAAATTTCGAATCAAAGATTTCCCGATCCGCAATAAACATCTCATAATTACTGGCATATTCTTTATCAGTAGCTTCTCGTATTGTTTCATCCCATGCAAGCGTATTAATTATTTTTTCATGCAGAGATAGATAGTGATCTAGGGATGAATTTGCCTGTTCTAATATATTATTAAGATGAACTTTTTCTTCTGAGATTAGTAGTTCACGTGTTTCAACCAGGCAAAAGAATCCTAAGATTAAAATAGGAATAAGGCTGACAATGAAACAAAGAAGCTTCCGAACCCATGCCGTCGAGAAAAGCCGCTATTGTGTTGTATGAGCCCGTACCGTAAACCGACACAGGTGGATGAGGAGAGAATCCTAAGGCCGACGGGAGAAGCATTGTTAAGGAACTCG
>JAAYSQ010000208.1 GCA_012523925.1 Clostridiales bacterium | reverse complement strand
CCACGGCGCAAAGTCATTATACCCTCTTGTCGCTCGGCAAATATAGAGTTACAAGCAAGCGCACGTGCCAACTCATATCCCATTAAGATACCACCAATCGCTGGAGCGATTACTGTATCTACATCCTTTGGTAATTTGTTCTTAAGAAGAGATACCAATTTCTCGGCATGTTCCGGCCGCTTAAACACCGCTGCACATTGCATGTATTGATTACTATGTAATCCAGAAGTTAATTTAAAATGGCCTTCTTGCAATACACCAATTTCCTTCATAAATTCAACAATTTCTTCCTTTGTCATTTCTTTTGTCATTAGGAAGCCGCCTCCATTTCTTCAACAATACGTTCAAATGCCTCTCTTCGATCAGATTGCCCCATAATCGGGCGCCCAACAACGAGATAATCACTTCCTGCTGCAATCGCTTCTCCCGGTGTCATCACCCGTTTCTGATCCTGTACCTCTCCTCCTGCTGGACGAACTCCAGGAGTAACCGTAATAAAATCACTACCTAAAGTTTGCTTTAACTGTACAACTTCATGTGGGGAGCATACAACTCCGGCCAAACCTGCCTTCTTAGCAAGACTGGCATAGTTTAATACACTATCCTTTACAGTGCCAGGAATGCCCAATTGGTCATTTAACACCTTCTGATCGGTACTGGTCAATTGGGTTACACCAATCAGAATAGTATTCCCCTCAAGGGCTTGCTGGGCCTGGCTCATCATTGCTAACCCACCACTACAATGAACATTTAACATATCACAGCCAAGTTTACTTAATACATGGATTGCCCTTTGTGCAGTATTTGGGATATCATGCACTTTTAAATCCAAGAATACTTTTAGGTCTAAATCCTTCAGCCTTGCAATGAATTCCGGACCGGTACTATAGAACAACTCCATCCCCACCTTAACAAACCGCAAGGAGGGTCCTATATCCTTAACAGCTTTCAAAGCCTCATCCTGAGAACTAACATCCAATGCTACGATTAACCGCTCATTCATCATATAAATAATCATTCCTTTCTACCAGCCTGCACACTTTTCAATATGATAAAACATTATTATCTTTCTTATGATCATCAAAGCTCAATAGATTCAATAAATATATTTGCAAGTATGCAAGAAGCCTCTAAGTGTTATCAAGGTAAAATAGTTGCAATCTAATCACAAACAACTTAATTATAGAAATTTAATACTTTCCTTATGTAAATGTTAATCATATTATCTCTTGTTCAAATACCAATGCCATAATAATTACAGTGCACATCCTCGGATTTCCTCTAAATTCTTAATACCACGCTTGGACATATATTTCTCTAAATCTGCTATTATCTCTGGACAAGCAAAAGGATTGGTAAAATTGGCTGTACCTACTTCTACTGCCGCAGCACCTGCCATCACAAATTCAATAACGTCTTCTGCCGTATTTATTCCCCCAATTCCTAAGATAGGTATTTTGACTGCTTTTGCAACCTGGTATACCATGTGAATGGCTACTGGTTTTATAGCAGGTCCCGATAATCCTCCGCTTCCTCTTGCTAATACCGGACGTCTCCTATTGATATCTATCTTCATTCCAATTAATGTATTTATCAAACTCAATCCGTCAGCTCCCGCATCTTCAGCAGCCTTAGCAATTTCTACAATATCGGTTACATTGGGTGATAGCTTTACTATCAGAGGTAGGGTGCAAACCCTTCTCACTGCCTCCAATAGCTCGCCCAATACTTTTGGATCTACGCCGAAACTTAAGCCTCCTTGTTGCACATTGGGACAGGATACATTAAGTTCAATGGCATGGGCTAAACCACTTTGGCAGATTCTATCCACCACTGTACAATATTCTTCGATAGTTTCACCAGCTACATTCACGATAACTGGTATATCAAACTGCTGTAACCAAGGAAGCTCATCTGCAATAACCCTATCAACTCCTGGATTTGCCAGTCCAATGGAGTTAAGCATGCCACCTCGTACTTCAGTAACCCGTGGAGTAGGATTCCCCTTCCTAGGTTGGCTTGTAGTCGCCTTTACTACAATTGCTCCTAACTTACTTAAGTCATAGAAATTAGCATATTCACGACCAAAGCCAAAACAACCAGAGGCTGGCATGACTGGATTTTTAAGTTTAAGCCCTGCAAAGTCAACACACATATTAGGTTTCATCACAGCTTCACCTCCCTCCAGTCAAAAACTGGCCCATCAACACAGATACGTTTCGACTCTTCAGCGGTAGTCTCACAAGTGCAACCATAGCAAGCACCAACACCACAAGCCATCCGCTCTTCCAGTGAGACACCTCCGCCAACAGGTAAGTCCATAATTAGCTCTTGCACTGCCTTTAGCATTCCGCGAGGACCACAAGCATACACATAATCCCAAAGCTTTGGATTTTCTATTAATCGTGCTTCTATTCCTGAGGTGACAAAGCCTTTGGTTCCTAGAGCGCCATCTTCAGTATACAATTGCACATTCCCAAACTTGGCAAAACGCTCCTTCCAGAACACCTCATCCCCCCTTCGAAATCCCAGAAAGATATCCACCTTATTCCCTTCCACCTTTAACCGTTTAGCTAATTCATAGAGGGGAGGAATTCCAATCCCGCCTCCCACTATAAGTGAACGGGCATTCTTCACAGATTTGAAACCATTACCCAAAGGGCCAATGACATCTAAAACATTACCCACACTTTGTTGTGCTAGCCACTCAGTACCTTCCCCAACAATCCTAAATACAATCGTTAATCTTGATTGCTCTGGGTTCACTTCCGCTATACTGATCGGTCGGCGTAACACATGATCATGACCATCTCCAACCTGAATGTGCACAAACTGCCCCGGCTGCACTTCCGTGTAGGGGAAATCTCCGCTTACATCCATCTGCCATATTCCACTGGCAAGTTCCTTTTTATCACTTATTTTCACCTTCATATTATCCTCCATACTGCCTGCAGCGGCTTAAAACAATCAAAAATCATCGAATTATTCCAAGGGTGCTAACCAAAGTTCTCGATCTTCCACTACTTTTAGATAAGCCTTAACCGTATCTAATGAGGTAAAGCAAGGAATCCCCCTTTCCACTGCTTCTCTACGTATGCGAAAACCATCCCTTTGCGGTTGTTTACCATGGGTTATTGTATTAATAACCAAGTCAACTTCCCCACCAGCAAGTAAATCGAGTATGTCATTTCCATCTGCCAACTTCACAACTTTCTTACAGGCAATCCCAAGTTTCCTTAATCTAGCTGCTGTTCCTGCTGTTGCTACAAGGGAAAAACCTAAACCATATAACAATCGTCCAATATCCTCTAATTCATCTTTATCCCGATCCGCTATAGTAATCAGGGCCTTCTTTCTTTTAGGCATCTCTACCTTTGCTGAGGCAAACCCTTTATATAGGGCTTTTACTAGATTTCGTTCACGACCCATGGCCTCACCTGTGGACTTCATTTCCGGTCCTAGCGTAATTTCTGTTCCAACCAACTTGGCAAATGAGAACACCGGAACCTTTACTGAAACCACAGAAAGGTCTGCTTTACCCATACCAATAAAGCCAAGTTCCTTTAGTGGCTTGCCCAAGGAAACCTCTGTTGCTAACTTCGCCAAGGAAATGCCTGTTACCTTGCTTAAAAATGGAACAGTTCTGGAAGACCGTGGATTCACCTCTAAGACATATACCTGATCTTCTGCAATTACAAATTGTATATTTAAAAAGCCTTTTACTTGAAAATGACAAGCAATTTTCTTGGTGTACTCATATATCTTATTTAAGAACTTTTCCGAGATGGACTGCGAAGGAAATACTGCAATCGAGTCACCAGAATGTACGCCGGCTCGCTCTAGATGTTCCATGATGCCTGGAATAAATATATCTGAACCATCGCTGACCGCATCGACTTCCACCTCTACACCAGCCAGGTAGCTATCCATCAATAAAGGCCAACCTCTATGCTTGGGAAATGCATTAAGATATTCCTCTAAACTTTCTATACTACCGATCACTTCCATACCTCGACCGCCGCAGACATATGAAGGACGTACTACAATTGGATAGGTAAGATGTTCTCCAAGGGCAAGTGCATCTTCTGGAGTATGCGCTGTATATCCTTTTGGCCTTGGTATGTTGAGATACTCCATACCTGCATCAAACTGCTCGCGGTCCTCCATGCCAGCAATATCTGTTGCCCTAGTACCTACTATTGGCATCTGCTCTTTTTCGATAAACTCTACCAAGTTAATTGCCGTCTGACCACCAAACTGCACAAGTATACCATCTGCCTTCTCCACCTGGTAGATCTCCCATACTTCCTCCTCAACTAGAGGTTCAAAGTATAATCGATCAGATGTATAGTAATCAGTAGATACTGTTTCTGGATTGTTGTTGATTATAACCGCTTGATAGCCATTTTCTCGTATGGTCCACGCGGCATACACCGTAGAATAATCAAATTCAATCCCTTGCCCGATCCGGATCGGCCCGCTCCCAAGAACCATTAAGGCGCGACTTTCCTCCGGGATACTAGGAATTTGACGCATCCCTTCATAATGATATGTAGAGTAATAATAGGGTGATCCACCAGCCTCCACTTGCAAGTAACTAGGGCGTATCTGGTGTTTAACACGCTTTTCTCGAAGCTCCTCTGCACAAGATCCCCATGCCTTAGCGATATCTTTATCGCTAAATCCGTACCGTTTTGCTTGCCATAGAATCTCCTTACCAGGTTGCATATTCGGTAACTGCTTATAGAAATCAACCATGGTTGCAAACTGCTCTATAAAGTATGGGGTTATTGCAGTTAACTCTTCCAATTTCTTTACCGATCCGCCCCGCCGTAGATACTCTATAATTAAAAATAAGCGTTGATCGTCAGGTTGTTGTAGTCGCTTTTCTAATTCGTCTTGCGAAACAGCTTGGAAATGCTCGCTAAACAAAGTATCAGGTTCACACTCCAAGGAACGAACCGCCTTCTGGAGAGACTCATGAAAGCTACCACCAATCGCCATTACTTCTCCAGTTGCTTTCATCTGTGTGCCAAGCTGACGATTTGCTGTGGGAAATTTATCAAATGGCCAACGGGGGATTTTGGTAACAATATAATTCACCTTAGGCCTCTTAAATACATTCATTTCGGACAAAGTAATTCCAAGGGAGATCTTAGCAGCCACCCGAGCAATGGGATAGCCTGTCGCTTTCGATGCCAATGCCGAAGAGCGACTCACCCTTGGATTTACTTCAATTACATAATACCTACTAGTATATTTATCTATAGCAAGCTGAACATTACAGCTGCCGATTACACCAAGTGCATCAACAATATCCAATGACGCCTTTTCCAACATCGCTTTTTCCTGAGATGTTAAGGTCTGACATGGTGCAACCACCACACTGTCACCGGTATGTATCCCCACTGGATCTACATTTTCCATATCACATACAATTAGGCTATTGCCTTCTACGTCCCGTAACACTTCAAACTCTACTTCTCGCATCCCTGCTATGCTTTGTTCAAGCAATAGTTGTTTAATTGGACTTTGTTGTAAACCTGAAGTTACTTTGGCTTTTAATTCTTCCATATTATTAGCAAAGCCACCGCCAGAACCACCTAATGTGTAAGCCGGACGAATTACAACAGGGAATCCTATATCCTCCACAAATGCTATAGCTTCTTCCATTTTATGAACAATCGCACTAGCCGGAATTGGCTGATTAAGAGTTTGCATTGCTTCTCTAAAAGCACTGCGGTCTTCTGCTTTATGTATAGTATCTAATTGGGTACCTAGAATATGTACCTTTTCCCTTTCTAATATCCCAGATTCCGAAAGCTCTCGTACTAGGTTTAACCCTGTCTGGCCACCGATAGTCGCTAATATTCCATCAGGTTTCTCTTGATGTATCACCTTACTTATGACTTCGCAAGTAAGAGGTTCTATATATACGCGTTCTGCAATCTTAGGGTCCGTCATAATCGTAGCAGGATTACTATTAACCAAAACCACCTCAATGCCCTCTTCTTTAAGCGCTTGACATGCCTGCGTTCCCGCATAGTCAAACTCTGCTGCTTGACCAATTTCGATAGGTCCAGATCCTAGTACTAATACCTTTTTCAGATCTTTAAATTGTGCCATTGTAGCTCTCCTCTCCTGAGTTTAATGTTAACATTGTCCAGCCAGTAAAGACTTGGTTTGAAAATGGTGAATTTGTTCCTTTGCTATAAAACTCTTCTTTTCCGATTTTCCCTTGCTTCTTAAGGTTAACAACAACCACATCAGCTGGTTCTCCTATAGTTAAATCATAAGACTCATTACAAATTTGTGCCGGGCTGATTGTTAAAGCTTCCAAAAGGCGAAGCAAGGATAGTCGCCCGGTAAGTACCAACCCTGAATACAATGAGGCAAAAGCCGTTTCTAATCCTGTGATACCAAAAGGTGACTGTGGACTAAATCCTCTATCCTTTACCCTTCCATGGGGCGCATGATCTGTGGCAATGCAATTAATGGTACCATCTGCTAGCCCTTTAATAAGTGCTTCTTGATCCTCGTACGTGCGTAAGGGCGGTTTCATTTGATAATAACCTTTGGGGTCTTTAATATCGTTATAAGTTAATAAAAGATGATGGGGAGTTACCTCCGCAGTGACCGGCAGCCCCTTTGCTTTCGCTTGTCGTATAAGTTCAACGGATTGCCAACAACTTAAATGAGCCGCATGGTAACGACAACCTGTTTGTTCCACGATTTTCAGATCTCTTTCCAACATTAGATATTCGGATTCAGCTGGAATATCTTTGTGGAACTGTCCACCCTTTGTCATGGATTTATCCTCAAGGTGATTAATAAATACTCCATCTATTTTCGCAAGTTCTCTCATAGAACTTACAAGGATTTCTTCTGTTGCTGGATCTCCATCATCCGAGAATAGTTTCACGCCAGCCTTAGCTAGACTTGCATAATCCACTAACTCCTCTCCTTGCCTGTTCTTACTTAAGCAAGCTATCGGATGAACATGCACGTAAGCTTCATCCAGTCTTTGTTGGAAATCATGCAATCGTTCCAAAGAATCAAGTGGTGGATTGGTATTTGGCATGGCATAGATGGAGGTAAATCCTCCGCGAGCTGCAGCCTTACTTCCACTTGCTATCGTTTCTTTAATTTCTTCACCAGGCTCCCGTAAGTGAACATGGAGATCAATAAAACCTCGCGAAACTATACAATCTTTTGCATCAAATATGCGAAGCTGATCGCCCAATGCCTTACTCTCCTTTTCTGCTTGGGCACCAAAGGCAGCAATTTTACCATCCTTAATGAGCAAAGCTTGTTGCTGTAATCTTCCTTTTAGAAATATATGACCATTCGGTAGATACCAGTTGTTCATAGTAGTCCTCCATTAAACATTTTTCTAGTAAGGCCATCCGTATCGCTACACCATTACGCACTTGGGTTAAGATACGTGATTGCGGGTAATGTATTACTTCGCTTGCTATTTCCACATCACGATTGACGGGCCCCGGATGCATTATAATTGCGGATTTTTTCATCTTTGCTACCCGTGCACTTGTCAATCCATATCTCCGGTGATACTCCTCCTTGTTAATCACCAGTCCTTCCTGATGCCGCTCATGTTGAATGCGTAACATCATGACCACATCTGAATCTAATAAGGCTTCATCGAAATCTACCCAGGGAGCTAAACTTACAACTCCTTCGCAGGCAAACTCTGGTGGTCCCGCAAATTGAACTTTAGCACCTAGTTTTGTAAGAATATCAAAATTAGACCGTGCAACCCTGCTGTGTAGTACATCTCCCACAATCGTTACCTTGAGGTTCGTAAAATCATGGAACTCCTGACGTATGGTAAGGGCATCGAGTAATGCCTGAGTAGGATGTTCATGAACACCTGAACCAGCATTGATTAGTCGAATTGGAAGATTGTTTGTGTCTACCATTGCAGGCCAATCACCTTTCGCCCTAATCACAGCAATATCTACACCCATGGCAGCTAGGGTTTCTAAAGTATCTTGTAAGGATTCACCTTTTATAAAACTTGAATTATCTGGGGAAAAATTAAGAACTTGTAAACCCAATTGCTGGGCAGACATTTGAAAAGAAAGATTTGTACGAGTACTTGGCTCGATAAATAGAATTGCTACTTTACCACATAAAGTGGGGAAATTATCGTGTTCTAAATATTCTTGAGCACGATTTAGTATGATATGAATATCATTTCGTGAAAGTGCTTGAGTGCTAGTTAATGAATACAAAAAAATCCCTCCTATACATAGGTGGACCTACAAACTTGCATACTCTTAGGGAGAATATATGCCAAAAAAAAGCTTCTACCCGTGGGTAGAAGCTGACAATCCTATGTGCGTGTATGCATAGTATTTATCGGCTAGGCATCTCCTACCCAATCTAAGGGGATTGGATGAAAGGTCCAAATATTTTTTTGTTACAATTAACCTTTAGTTCAAAGGACTATTTTAAAGGTTAACTTATTCTATATTGCTCTCCAGCTTATGTCAAGGTAAAATCCGCCAATCTGTTATTAGGAATTTTTATCTCATTGATTATTTAATGTTATAAATAGTCTTTAGCCTCATTATATGCCTAGTATAATTTTCTAAAATTATACTAATCGTCTATTATTTTCTCAGGCGATAAAATGAAGCAATAAAAAAACAATGATATTTTGTTATATAGTTTTTATAATTAAGATTATTTGTAATAAAGGAAGTATTAAAGATAGTGCAAGAGATGAGCACTGAACTAACCAACAGCGCTTTATCATGAAATATTCGAAGATTATATAGATAATAAAGTACTCTTAAGATTATAAATTGTGTTAAATTTTTGTAATTACCGCTACCTCCTTTTAATTAAGGTTAGAAGTTTGTAACTTCAATCCTTAATAAAGGTCCCTATACAACAAAATCTTTTAAGTATCTACTACGGTTAGGATGGCGAAGTTTTCTTAAAGCCTTTGCTTCGATCTGTCGAATTCGTTCACGAGTTAAACCAAAATAATTTCCAACCTGTTCAAGTGTATGAGGTTGTCCATTATTAAGGCCGAAGCGCATTTCCAGAACTTTTTGCTCACGCTCATTGAGTGTCTGCAATTGTTTGTTAATCTCCATCTGCATAGAGGTCTCTACTGCACTTTCCTCAGGAGAAGTCATTTCAGTAGCCTCAATAAAATCTCCAAGAGAAGCAGTCCCATCATCCCCTACTGGTGTTTCCAAAGAAACCGGATGCGTAGCGATGCGAAATGCTCGTTCAACATTTTCTTCCGATATACCGAGTTCTTCCGCTATCCGTTTATTATCAGGTAGAATATCATCTTCCTGAGACATATCTCGTGCAGTTTTCATTACTTTGCGAACGATTCCAGCCATATGAACCGGAATTCTAATTGTACGATCCTGATCATCTATTCCGCGTGTAATTGCCTGCCTAATCCACCATGTTGCATAAGTCGAAAAACGAAATCCCTTATCATATTCATATCGTTCCACAGCCTTTATCAGACCCAAATTTCCTTCTTGTATCAAATCTAAAAAAGATAAAGAACGCGTTCTCATATATTTTTTGGCAATACTAATTACAAGGCGAAGATTTGAACAAATCAAAATATTTTTAGCTTCCTGATCTCCTGCTTCAATCCTCTTTGCTAACTCTATTTCCTCTTCCGGATTCAGGAGCGGAGCCTGCGATGCTGCAACTAAGTAATCCCTCACCGAATCAAGCCCACCCAGAGAAACCACTTGCTCATTGTCTTCCTCTGTTTCTGTTGCTAAGATTGTGTAGTCTAAATTACTGTCTTCCATTTCGTGTCCCCCTTCTTTACCCGATTCATGAGTGAAAGTACCAATAAAAAAACCGCTCCATACTCATCAAGCAAAATCACTGCATCCGAAACTATGGTACGGCCTAATCTATTATAACATATTCTTGGTAAAATTGCAAATTTCGTCTTGACAACCAAAAATACTAGGTATATAATAAATAGTTTTACCTCATGGAATTTGGTTTTTACCTTAATAAAGTAACATAAAATGATTGATAAAGTAGATTAATTAATACCTTACCAATCATTTTATAAATCTATATACCTAATAATTTTGTAGCTATTGTGAAATATAATAGAAGTGATACAGCATCAACAACTGTTGTAATCAATGGACCTGCCATAATTGCAGGATCAGCCTTGAGTTTTTTTGCTATGATAGGTAGAGTCCCGCCAACAATTTTTGCTAAGACGATAGTAAAAAACAGGGTGGCACATACTGTTAAGGATATTAACAACTCTGTTTTTTCCAGATAATATATCCTTATAAAATTTACAGTAGTTAAAGTTATTGCAACAATACAACTTACCTGAATTTCTTTCCACAATACCTTTAGGACATCTTTAAGTCTTATTTCCTCTAAAGCTAATCCTCTAATTATAAGTGTTGATGATTGGGAACCAGCATTCCCGCCCGTGTCCATTATCATCGGAATAAATGAAGCAAGTACCATTACTGACTGCAAAGCGCTCTCAAATTTCTTTATAATATTTCCTGTAAAAGTTGCAGAAATCATTAAAATAAGTAGCCAAGGTAATCTGTTTTTTGCTAAATCCAATGCATTTGTTTTCAGGTACTCTTTTTCGGAAGGTTGCATAGCAGCCATTTTCTGAAAGTCTTCAGTATTTTCCTGATCAATAACATCGACAATGTCATCGATTGTTACTATACCTACAAGTCTACGCTCTGCATCAACAACTGGCATAACAAGATAATCATATTTTTTAAATAAGTGAGCAATTTCTTCTTGATCATCTTTAGTGTTAATATATTTAACCCCTGTTTCCATAATGTCTTTTATTAATACATTATCTTCGTTTAAAATTAGTTTTCTAATCGATATGACACCTTCGAGTATTCTATTATTATCCATAACATAGCAGGTATCAATTGTTTCTTTGTCAACCCCTGTTTCCTTAATGTGCTGTATTGCCTGCTTTACAGTCATCTCCTTTTTTAGGTCGACATACTCTATGGTCATTATGCTTCCAGCAGAATCCTCAGGATAGTTCAAAAATCGGTTAATAAGTTCTCTTGTTTTATCATCTGTATTTTTAAGAACCTTTTTCACTACATTTGCTGGCATCTCTTCTAAAAAGTCAATTGTGTCATCAAGAAAAAGCTGGTCCAAAATACTTTTGACTTCTTTATCTGCAATTGATTCAATGACATATCTTTGAAGATCATATGGCATATGCGTAAATACACCCGAAGCAATTTTTTTCGGCAGTATCCTAAACATCACCAATAATTTCGCTTTGTCTATTTCTTCAAAGAGCAATGCAATGTCAACTACATTCATGTTAATAATTTCTTTTCTAGCTTCAGCATACTTGCCCTGTTCAATTAAATCAAAAATTATTTCTTTCATATTGTAGTCCTCCTCTAGCAGAGCCACTTTATAATGGTAATTATGGCTCTAAATCAAGTCTTCATATTTTTTATCGTAACAACTGGGTATGGGGCTAGAATCCATAACAACCACCTCAACTTCCTCCTAATTAATCTCTCATTCCTAGTTTCGAAACTTTAACCTATAATCATGTCTTTTAATTAGTACCTTAATTTAGATACTTTCATAATGATCTAGAAAGAATTGCTCTTGTATAGGTATATACAATACAAGGAAAGTTACATGATCTTATTTTTATTAAATTCATTATATCACAAACATGCAAAATATACTCTCGTTATAAAAGTTGGGCTATACATTTATCAGAACTTTATCTTAAAAAGAGTGCCTAATTCAAATAATCATGAATTTAGGCACTCACTTAATTACAAGTTAATTCTAGTAACCAAATAAAGTGATTAGAATACCTGCTATTAAAGCAGAACCTATAGTACTAGAAACAATGGGTCCCATAGCATGCATTAAAAGATGATTTTGGGGATTGTAATGTTGCCCCATCTTTTGAGAAACACGAGCAGCCATAGGCATTGCAGATACCCCTGAATTTCCAATCAAAGGATTCACTTTTCCACCTGTTATCTTACATAACAGCTTTGCAATAAGCACACCGCCTATAGTACCAAAGGCGAAAGCGAACAATCCCATGCCGATGATAAGAATTGTATGTAAGTTCAAAATTCTTTCGGCTGTAGCCGTAGCACCTATAGATATTCCAATTAACAAAGTCAATACATTCAACAGATGGTTTTGCAGCGTACGAACATATCGCTCAGTAACACCACTTTCTTTAATAAGGTTACCCAACATCAGCATAGCTATTAATGAACCAGCCGCAGGAACCAATACTAATGTCGCAATAGTAACGCCAAATGCAAAAATAATTTTCTTGCGACGTGTTATACGCTTTGGATGTGGCATTTCTATTAATCTTTCTTTACTAGTTGTTAGAGCCTTCATAATCGGTGGTTGAATAAGCGGAACTAATGCCATATATGAATAAGCAGCAATCGTTATAACGGGTAGTAAATTAGGTGCCAGAATACCGGCAGTATATATTGAAGTCGGTCCATCTGAACTACCAATCATACCAATAGCAGCAGCCTCTTTTAAGCTAAAGGGCTCAATCCCTGGGATAACATGTCCAATCAATAGAGCTCCTCCCATAGCAGCAAAGATACCAAGCTGTCCTCCCAATCCAATAAGTGCACTCTTAGGGGAAGCTATTAAGGGTCCAAAATCAGTCATAGCACCAATGCACAAAAATATCATCGGTGGATAAATACCTAGATCAATTCCCTTATATAAATAATAAATCAAGCCACCCTCGTCATATGTAGAAAGACCCGCCAATGGAATATTAGCAATTAACATACCAAATGCAAGTGGAAGAAGCAGTAGTGGCTCATATTTTTTTACAATAGCAAGATAAGCCAATAGCAATGCAAGCAATACCATAATAATATCTGGTATACCCATTTGCAAAAAACTAAAGTTGTTATATAAATTTCCCAATGATGCTAAACAATCAACTCCTTAATATTTTATATCTTTATATAACCGTCGTGAACAATAATTGCATCCAGTTTTTTACCTTCTTTACACATAGGACATTCATTAGAATTATAAATTCGATAATCAGGAATGTCCTCACAGGTAAACACTGAATTAATCTCCTGTTCAAATTTTTGGGGACTAGCGTTAAATATAGCTGAGATCCCAACTAATATACCGCCATAATAGGAAAGACATTCTAATGCGCTATTGAGAGTTGTTCCACTGGATATCGAAGATATTAATAAAATTATATTTCGATTATAAATCAATTCGTGCATATTACTTTGGAACATCAAATTTCTATTAACATTATTAATTGGTGTTACTACATGAATATCTCTGCCACTGTTTATAACTGATGTTCCTTCCTGTAGAAGTTCTTCTGCCATATATGCGCCAATTACTTCTGTTCCTTCCATACACACTATTGTATCTACAAGTGTACTTGTTAAATAAGGCAAAGCCATTTCTATTGCAACATCCCTAGCAAGCAATACATTTGTTTTTAAATCATCTAGATCAAGATAATGAGAAGTATGAAAGTGACTGGTAGTAAAATGACCTGGAAATACATTCATGTTAATCACAGGATTTTTAGTTAACGATACAGTATAAGATTCATTTTTCATTATCATCTCTCCCTTTGAATCAAGTACCATTTTACAGTACTTTTATTTATTTTTAGTTACAAAAGACTCTGTAATGTATAAATAAAAATGCCAGTATAATAATTCTATATCAATATATTTGGTACTAAATGTTTCGAAATTAATTAAAATGTCCTATGTATGCGGTTAACTATTGACACACCGCCTCTT
>JAAYSQ010000207.1 GCA_012523925.1 Clostridiales bacterium | reverse complement strand
CATAGCCTTCATATACAGGAAGGTAGCAAAATAAAGGTAGGAGATATTCTCCTGACATTTGAGAAGGAGTCTGTGGAAGACCAACTAGACTCCTACCAGATGCAACTAGATAATGCAGAGGATGCTATGGAGAATGCCAAGGATAATGTAGAAACTGCTGATGAAGCAATTGAGGATGCTAAGAAGTCTTTGGAGGATATTTTAGAAACAAAAGAAGATTTTAGTATCACAGCACCAATCTCTGGGCAGATAATAAGTAAAATTGCCTTAGAAGGTGACACCATAGCTTCTAGATCAATATTATGTACCATATATGATTTGTCCGCAGTAGTTTTTGAGATGTATGTAGATGAATTGGATGTTCTGAGTGTAAATACAGGGCAAGAAGTCACGGTAACCGCGGATGCCTTTGAAGAAACTGCCTTCCAAGGAGTGGTAACCAATGTAAGTCTGCAAAGTACTGCTAGTGGTGGTGTTACGCAGTATCCAGTCACTGTTCGAGTAAACGAGCCAGGGGATCTATTGCCAGGAATGAATGTAACGGGAGAAATCATAATTGAAAGGAAAGAGAATGTAATTGCTGTCCCCAGTGAGGCGCTAATGCGTGGAGATGTTGTCTATGTTGTAGATCCAACCGTTACCGAAGCAGTAGGAGATGTTCCGGCAGGTTATAAGGAAGTAGCTGTAGAAACCGGTATAACAGATGGTGATTTTATAGAAATTAAAAGTGGTTTAACCGGTAACGAGGAAGTGTATGTGATAAGAAACACCGGCGCCGGAGAAATAATGATTGATTTTATGCCTGGAACTATGCCGGCTAATAATGCCGAATTCCATAATAATCAAAGATATGGAGGCAGAACTAATGCGAATGTAGAAATCCGGCCAAATAATAGACGATAGGAGGTGGCCTAGGATGGATAATACTAAAGGTGCCGGTTTTCTTGAGGTAGAAAACGTTAAGGATAATGGTATACCACTTATTCAGTTGATAGATATTCATAAAATATATCAAATGGGAGATTCCGAGGTTCGTGCCAATGATGGAATTAATTTAACAATTAACGAAGGTGAATTCGTTGCGATTGTTGGGAAATCTGGTAGTGGTAAATCGACAATCATGAATATAATAGGAGCATTAGATACACCTACTTCGGGCCAATACATATTAAAAGGGGAAGATGTCAGCCGGATGAAGGGTGATGCACTGGCGGAAGTACGAAATCGTTTAATAGGTTTTATCTTTCAACAATATAATCTGCTTTCAAAGCAAAATCTTATCGAGAATGTGGAGTTACCTCTACTATACGCTGGTGTTAGTAAAAAGCAAAGAAGGAAATTGGCAATGGAGGCACTCCGTAAGGTGGGTTTAGAGGATAAATGGAGGAACTATCCGAACCAGCTCTCTGGTGGTCAGCAGCAAAGAGGAGCCGTTGCCAGGGCTTTAGCGGGGAATCCATCCTTGATCCTGGCAGACGAACCAACCGGTGCCTTAGATTCGAAAACCAGTAGTGAATTATTGAATTTCCTTAAACAGTTGAATCAAAATGGAAATACGATTGTCCTGATTACTCATGACCGCTATGTGGCAGAGCAAGCGAATAGGGTCGTAGGGTTGCATGATGGGAAAATCATCTTTGATCAAAGTGTTGAAGAATATAGGAAGCAGGTAAAAGCGTGAAAGTAGTAAGTTTATATTGCAAGCAAGGCAACACAAAGCAGCGCAGAAATGAGGTAAAGAATGAAAGTTAGCCAAGCATTTAAATTAGCAATCCGTAGTATCTTAGGAAGCAAGTTGCGCTCCTTTCTCACAATGTTAGGGATGATTATAGGCGTCGGCTCAGTTATTTCTTTGGTAGGATTGATGCAGGGCGTGACCAATTATATCATTTCTACATTTGATGATCTTGGAACGAATATGATTACGGTTGGCATCACCAATACTGACACACGTAAAGTCGATGTTGATGATATGTATGCATTTGTGAAGGAGAATAACAGTCTATTTCAAGGAGTATCACCAAAAATCAGCACAAGATATACGATTAAGAATGGAAGCACTTCGATGACTACTACTGTAAATGGAGTAGGAGAGGATTATCTTCGTATTAATAATTTAGAACTATCCTCAGGACGATTCATACAGTATGCAGATATTAAAAATCGCTATAACGGATGTGTGATTGGAAGCTATATCGTAGAGGAACTTTTTGAAGGTAAGGTATCTGTTGGTGATACATTAAAGATAAATGGCCAGGTCTATGAAATTGTAGGAATTCAAGAAGAGGAATCTGATTCAGAGGAACATTCAACGGATGATATTATCTATATTCCTTATACGAATGCAGCACGTTTGTCTGGATCCGCGGATATTTCCTCCTATGTTATAGCTGCCCATAATGCAGATATTGTAGAGCAAGGGGAAGCGGTACTGGATACATATCTCTATGATATATTGAAAAATGAGGATCTTTATAATATCAGTAGTATGACGATTCTTCTTGAGACAATTACAACCATGACTTCAATGCTTTCTTCCATTTTAGGCGGAATAGCAGGCATTAGCCTTTTGGTTGCTGGGATCGGAATTATGAATATTATGCTAGTATCCGTGGTGGAAAGGACCAAGGAAATAGGTATACGTAAAGCAATCGGAGCAAAGAAACGGGATATAATGAGTCAGTTTGTGATTGAAGCAGCGTTAATAAGTTGCCTCGGAGGAATGCTAGGAATTATCTTTGGATCTATTCTAACGCGAATACTAGGTAATGCGTTTGGAATTGAAGCTGCACCATCAGCTAATACGGTATTGATGGCTTTTGGAATATCCGCTGCTATTGGTATTGGTTTTGGGTATATGCCGGCGAATAAGGCGGCGAAGTTGAATCCGATTGATGCATTGAGGAGTGAATAAATATAAACTATGTACAAGGAAGCGTTAACATATTACACTCGCAACACGCTTTCGCTTGGATGCAGTACGTAGTGGTACGTAAGGCCGCAAAGAACGCAGCCTAAGTGCCAACGACTGCATACAGTTGCTCATTGTAATATGTTGCCGCTTCCTTGGGATGTACTTTATTGAGTAATAATGGTG
>JAAYSQ010000206.1 GCA_012523925.1 Clostridiales bacterium | reverse complement strand
ACAAATAAATTGGTAACCAATCATTTGCCTTGAATTATTTATAAAAACTGTTGTTTAACAACACTTTTTACCTTTGCTAATACTAAAATCCAAATGGTAATTTGAATTTACCTCTTCTGCCACCCTTACCCATCATACCGGAAAATTGTTTCATCATTTTTCTAGTCTGGTCAAATTGCTTTACTAAAGCGTTTACTTCACTTATATCAACACCAGCACCGGCTGCAATTCTTCTTTTACGCGAAGGATTTAATATCTCAGGGTTTGAGCGTTCCTTCTTAGTCATAGAATAAATGATAGCTTCTGTGGATGAAAGGGCATTTTCATCGATTTCTACATCCTTTAATTTACTTCCCATTCCAGGGATCATACCAAGGATATCGTTAAGACCACCCATCTTCTTAACCTGTTGCATCTGGTCCAAGAAATCATTGAAATCAAATTCTGCTTTCTTAATTTTCTTTTCCAGTTCTTTGGCCTTATCGACATCAAATTCTGCCTGTGCTTTATCAATTAAGGTAAGGATATCACCCATTCCAAGAATACGGGAAGCCATTCTATCCGGATAAAATTGTTCCAAATCTGATAATTTTTCTCCCATACCAACATAGAGGATAGGACGGCCGGTAACTGCTCGTATAGATAATGCAGCACCACCTCGAGTATCGCCATCTAACTTCGTTAATATAACACCATCAATTGTAAGTTTCTCATGGAACATCTCTGATACATTAACCGCATCCTGTCCGGTCATAGCATCTACAACTAAAACGGTTTGATGAATCGAAAGATTTTCTTTAATTTCTTGCAATTCCTCCATCATGCCTTCATCAATATGAAGTCGTCCGGCTGTATCTATAATTACAACATTATAGTTGTTTTTCTGTGCATGTTCTAATGCAGCTTTTGCTATATTTAATGGCTTATGTTTATCTCCCATAGAGAAAACGCTTACGCCCTGTTTCTCTCCATTGATTTGTAATTGCTCTATCGCAGCAGGACGATAAACGTCACATGCAACCAATAATGGCTTTCTACCTTTGGATTTTAATTTCCCTGCTAGCTTTGCCGCAGTAGTGGTTTTACCAGCACCCTGTAAACCGCACATCATAATGATGGTAATCTCATTAGCCGGTTTTAATTGTAGTTCAACTGTTTCATCGCCGAGAAGTTTAACCATCTCTTCATTAACGATTTTAATAACCATCTGGCCGGGTGTAAGGCTATTGAGTACATCCTGCCCTACAGCTCTTTCCCGTATGGTAGCAATAAAGTTCTTTACCACTTTAAAGTTAACATCGGCCTCTAGAAGGGCCAATTTAACTTCCCTAAGAGCTGCTTTTACATCTGCTTCTGAAAGTCTGCCTTTACCCTTTAAATTCTTAAATATATTCTGAAATTTATCTGATAAATTTTCAAATGCCATTCGACTATAACTCCTTTAAAATATCATCTGCCAATGTTAATATTTCATAATGGGTTGACCTATCACTAGTATGCTCATCTAGGGATACAATTTCTTTTATCCGCATCAATTTTTCTTTTACTATTTTGAACTTTTTGATTAACCCTAATCTATCTTCGTAATTTTTCAATTCCTGACTGCAGCGTTTAACGACATCATAGACACCTTGCCTGCTTATCCCCTGTAAATCAGAAATTTCACCGAGAGATAAATCGTTCAATACATAATCGCCAAAAATTTGTTTCTTACGGTCATTCAATAACTCACCATAGAAATCAAAAAGTATCGCTAGTTGAACAATTTCATCTAATTTATCAATTGTATTGTCTTGTTGACTCATATATGAAACACCACCTGTAAAGGAATTTACTTTACAGATGGTAGTATAACGAAATATGAGATGTTTGTCAAGCAATTTATTATAGTAATAATAAAGTTTTTTGAAGTATTTATGATGATGATTTGATTGACTGTTTTATAAAGATTTAATTAACTATAAATAAAGTCCAACCAAATTTACGATTTTCCATCTATCGCAATCTTTGGTTGGACTTAAACTTATAGATATTTATAACTTAGTATATATTATCGTTTGACTTGCCTGTTTTATACGGGATATGCTTGGTTCTGTGTATCAGCAGCAGTTACATCTACCTTTGTTTTCTGTGCTTGTCTATACTTAAAGAAATCCATAGCAACCTGTGGGAATAATGCATAGGATAATACGTCCTCATCCTGTTCCTTCCAATCAGCAATCTCTGCTTCAATCTTCTTCAATTCAGGCTCTATCAAATCTGCAGGGCGACATGTAATTGACTCAGCATCTCCTATGGCCTTCTTAACTACCTCAGGATTGAATGGCTTTGCTGTCTGTCCGTACTGACCAGAAAGCATTGCTTTGGATTCTTTCGTTATCATCTTATAACGCTCTCCTGTTAATACATTAAGAACTGCCTGAGTACCAACAATCTGGCTTGAAGGTGTTACTAGAGGAGGCTCACCAAAATCTTTACGGACTCTAGGAATTTCCTCAAGTACCTCATAGTATCTGTCTTCTGCATTCTGTTCCTTTAATTGTGAAATAAGGTTGGAAAGCATTCCACCTGGCACTTGATATAATAAGGTCTTAATATTAACACCCATAACTTTTGGGTTTAATCTTCCTGTTTCTAATGCTTTTTCTTGTATTGGACGGAAATGATCCGCTATATCAGAAAGTAATTTTTGATCAAATCCAGTATCGTATGGTGTACCCTTAAAGGTTTCAACCATAACTTCTGTTGCTGGCTGACTGGTACCCAAAGCAAATGGTGACATTGCAGTATCAATAATATCACAGCCTGCTTCTACTGCTTTTAAGTAAGTCATTGAGCCAACACCACTGGTGTAATGGGTATGAAGATCAATTGGAATCTTAACTGCAGATTTTAATGCAGTTACTAATTCTGTCGCTTTATATGGAACTAAAAGTCCAGCCATATCCTTAATACAAATTGAGGAAGCTCCCATACTTTCAATTCTCTTAGCCATATCTACATAGTAATCTAGGGTATAAGCATCCCCTAAGGTATAGGAAATCGCAATCTGTGCATGACCATTTTCCTTATTTGCTGCATTAACTGCACATTCTAGATTACGAAGGTCATTTAAGGCATCAAAGATACGAATAATATCAATACCATTCGCAAGAGACTTTTGAACAAAATAAGCTACAACATCATCTGCATAATGGCGATATCCAAGGATATTTTGTCCACGAAACAGCATTTGAAGCTTTGTATTTTTAAATCCTTTTCTTAATTGTCTTAATCTTTCCCAAGGATCTTCCTTTAGGAAACGTAAGGAAGCGTCAAATGTAGCGCCGCCCCAGCATTCTACTGCATGATAACCAACCTGATCCATTTTCTCAATGATTGGAAGCATTTGCTCCGTTGTCATTCGAGTTGCAATTAAGGATTGGTGGGCATCACGTAATATTGTTTCAGTTATCTTAACCGGTCTTTTAACTTGTTCTGCCATTACTTTCCTCCTGTTTAATTTTACAATCAAATCATTCTATATTCTTTTATAAGATGTCTTATGTGTTATTTAAGCTCCAAAGATTGCTAAAAATGTACCTGCTACAACTGCAGTACCGATTACTCCCGCTACGTTTGGTCCCATTGCATGCATTAATAAGAAATTTGTTGGGTCCGCTTCTGCTCCTACTTTTTGTGATACTCTAGCAGCCATAGGAACAGCAGATACACCAGCAGAGCCAATTAACGGATTGATCTTTCCGCCGGTTACCTTACACATGATTTTACCAAATATAACTCCACTTGCTGTACCAAATGCAAAAGCGATTAATCCAAGAACAACAATTTTTAAAGTACTGATGTTTAAGAAAGCCTCTGCACTTGTAGTAGCACCAACTGAAGTTCCCAGTAATATAACAACGATATACATAAGAGCATTGGAAGCAACATCCGTAAGCTGACGAACAACGCCACATTCTCTAAATAGATTTCCTAACATAAGCATTCCAACAAGGGGTGCCATAGTAGGAAGTATTAATACCACAATGATTGTTACAACAATAGGGAAAAGGATTTTTTCTAATTTGGAAACTGGTCGCAATTGTTCCATTTTAATTTTACGTTCTTCCTTTGTTGTTAATAACTTCATAATTGGTGGCTGAATAATTGGAACAAGAGACATATAGGAATATGCTGCAACAGCGATTGGTCCCATCAATCCCGGAGAAAGTTTTGAAGCTAGGAAGATGGAAGTAGGTCCGTCCGCTCCACCTATAATTGATATAGCAGCAGCCGCTCCATCTTCAAACCCTAATAAAATTGCGCCAAAATATGCTGCGAAGATACCAAATTGTGCAGCGGCTCCAAGTAGGAAACTAGATGGATTTGCAATCAATGGTCCGAAATCAGTCATTGCTCCTACGCCAAGGAAAATAAGCGATGGCCATATACCAAATTCATCTCCAAGATAAAAATAATGTAACAAACCACCAGCGGAAACCAATTCTCCATTGGCATCATATATTGGCTTAGCCATAATTCCTGGAAACAGATTGACAAGTAACATTCCAAAAGCGATCGGGATTAAAAGAAGTGGTTCATAATCCTTACGAATTGCTAAGTATAATAATCCACATGCTACTACAATCATGATTACATTCTTATAAGTAATCGAATAAAATCCTGAATCTCTAAGCAATCCCGATAGTGTTTCTAATATATAGTCCATTATAAATCCTCCCTCTTCGGGATTTCGCATATTGTATATTATTATTCACAATGCAAAATCAATTTAATTTAAAGTAACTAAAACATCACCTGGTTCAACTGATTGTCCAACAGTTACATCAACACTTGCAATGGTACCGTCTTCAGAAGCAACGATCTCATTTTCCATCTTCATTGCCTCAAGTATTACGACAACATCACCTTTTTTAACGGATTGTCCGATATTTACTTTTACACTATTTATTTTGCCTGGCATAGGTGCATTGACTTGTATACTTCCCGCTGCGCCAGATGCCGCAGGTTTTGCTGCTGGAGCTGCCTGTGCAGGTGCTGCTTGAACGGGTGCTGCAGGTTTTACAGCAGGTGCAGCTGGTTTAACAGGTGCTACTGGAGCAGTTTGACCAGCAGAATTAAATCCCTCTTCTACAGTTACTTCATACGTATTACCATTTACTGTGATAGTATAATTTTTCATGTTGAATCCTCCTTGTATTGATATCCCTTAATTTTGTCTTAACGTTGATACGATATCTATCTTCTTTTGTTAACTTTACGAATTGAACGAACAATTAATCCATCCGCAGGAACGTCTTCCCCCATGGAGGCGCAAATTGCTGCAGTAATAACAGCGATTAATTCATAATCATCTGTTATAACTTCCGTTTCTTCATTTTCAATAATTTGATTAATTACATTGTCAACTGCGTTGCTGTTAGTTTCCGTATGTTTTACCTTGTTGGCTCTTTTTTCTTGTAGGTAAGGGATTATTCGGAACGCATCTATTATAAATATGATTAATATTAAAACAGCAAAAACAATTAGTAAACCAAGTAAGGTGTTTAGGGATGCAGTTTCCAATCGTTCTGATAATGATTTCTGTAAAAATATATTTAAATTACTACTTAATATTCCCATCATTCCACCTCATTCTATAATAGGGAACCATGCTTTTTCGCAGGGCGACTCTCTCTCTTTGTAAATAACATTTCTAAGGAATATATCGCATGTTTTCTAACCGTTTCCGGTTCAATAATTGCATCGACATATCCTCTCTTTGCAGCAGCCAAAACGCTAGATTGCAATTCGGCATATTCTGAAGATTTTTCCTTTATCGTGTCGGCATCTTCATCTGCATACATAATTTGAGCAGCAAGATTAGAATCCATCATACCTATCTGCGCATTTGGAAGTGCGAAAACTATATCCGCACCAATATGTTTAGAATTCATTGTTATATAGGCGCTTCCATAAGCTTTTCCAACAATGAAGTTAACCTTAGGAACCGTAGCATTAGCGAATGCATAAGTTAATTTAGCAGTAGCTTTTGCTATAGTTTTTTCTTCTTCTAAGGTTGCATTATAACCATTTACATTGGTTAGTGTAAGTACAGGAATGTTAAAGGCATCACAGAAGGTAACAAATTCAGTTGCTTTTTCACAACCAGCACTAGTTAAAGAACCATCGAATTTCTCTTTAACTTTTCCTTCTTCATCTAAAATCTCGGTACGATTTGCAACTGCTCCTACTGTCATACCATTTAGACGTATAAAGCCTACTACCATTTCTTTTGCATAATCTGATTTAACTTCAAAGAAAAATTGATTATCGGATATTACAGTAAGTGCTCTACTGGCATCGCCAACGGTTGAAGATAATTGTGGTACAAGACGATTTAAATCATCCGTACATTCGTCGTAAGAAGCATCATCTTCATTGTTGTTAGGTAAAATCATGAGTAGCTCACGGATTTTATTAATTACATCTGCTTCAGATTCTCCTACATAATCAACGGTTCCTGCTTCTGCATGGAAATCCGCTTTGGATGTATCTAATTTTTCTTTATAATTACCAATCAAAGCATTCGGTGAATTCACAAATAACTTGGCATTATTAGCCTCCATAAATGAAAAATCACTTAAAGAAGCCATAACAGCTAAGCCACCACCGGAATTTCCAAAGATCGCTGTAATTTGAGGAATCACTCCGGAAGCAAGTGCCTGCTTCTGATAAATTTCCCCAAAGCCGTTTAGAGCATCGGTAGCTTCCTGTAATCGCATACCTGCAGAATCAATTAGCCCTATAACAGGAGCACCAACTTTAAGTGCCAAATCATATATATGTGCAATTTTCTTAGAATGCATCTCTCCAATTGAACCACCCATTGCAGTTGCATCCTGACTATAGACATATACGAGATTACCACCGATAAGACCATAGCCGGTTATAACCCCGTCAGCTGGAATTTCTTTCTGTTGCAGATTAAAGTCAGTACTTCTTCTGGTAACTAAAGCACCAACTTCAACAAAACTATTATCGTCCAGCAATGAGGTGATTCGTTCTCTTGCTGACAGTTGTGCTGCTGTATTACTCATATTCAGCCCTCCATTTTCTTCTATTGTTAAATTAAATCCAAATTTTATGCCAATTATAATTCTAAGTTATTTATAGTAGAATTGCAAGGATAATTTAAGAAAAACTGGTATATTGTGGCTATGATTCAAATTTCTATAATTTGATTTATCTTATCAATAGCAAATCCTTTTTTATATAGGGATGCTACAATTTTACGCTTTTCCTCCCATGTAAGATTACTTATATCCTTATTTTTCTTCTGTATTGCTTTTTTTATGGCAATGATTTCTGGATCTTCGCTTACCTCTTCCTTATACTCCATTTCAAAAATAGGTTCAAGAATATCCTTATTTATCCCTTTCCTACCAAGCTCCATCTCTATAGCTAGTTTGCTTTTTCTAAATTTTCTATCTCTAATATAGTTGGATGCATAGCGCTCATCATTCAGGTACCCATAGGAATTAATATATTCAATGGTTCGCTCTATAAGATCTTCTGGATATCCGGCATCTTTCAGTTTTCTGTAAAGTTCTAACTCAGTACGATCTCTAGTTTTTAAAAGTGACAATGCCTTCTGTTTAGATCTATATAGTATAATTTTCTCACGAATCTCCTCATAGATTTTCTCCGGGAGTTCCATACCTTCCTCTAATTTCAATTTGATAACATCTTTCTGAAAAAGGGGGAATGCATATTCTCCGTCGATATATATTTTAACTTTGGTCTTTGTTATTCTTTCAATCTGGGTAATTATCATCTATATCACCATCCCTGTATTT
>JAAYSQ010000205.1 GCA_012523925.1 Clostridiales bacterium | reverse complement strand
TGTTTCTGACACTCTTCTTAGTGTGTTTTGGATTAGTCATGATTTATAGCACAAGCTCTTACAATGCGCAAAGAGTTTATGGCAATGCCACTCATTATCTAGAAAGGCAGGCGCTATTTGCAGGAGCAGGAATACTTGTTATGCTGTTTGTCTCAAAAATAGATTACCGTATCTACATTAAAAAGTTACCTATTATAAGGATTAAACCTGTTACCTTTTTATATTTTCTTTGTATTGGGCTTCAAGTTTATGTATTAAAATTTGGAGAAGTTATTAACGGTGCAAAAAGATGGATCAGCCTGGGTGCCTTGGGAAGCTTTCAGCCTTCTGAGCTAACGAAAGTAGCAGTTATATTATTCACCTCTTACATAGTACAATTAGCACCAAGAAAACTAGATAAATTTACAGGTTTTTTAAGAATCGTGTTTTTTATAGTGCCTTTGCTTGGACTTATTGTTATAGAAAACTTTTCAACTGCTTTGGTTGTAGGCGTAATCATGGTAGCA
The DNA here is from genome assembly GCA_012523925.1 of Clostridiales bacterium. GTDB lineage: Bacteria > Bacillota > Clostridia > Lachnospirales > Lachnospiraceae > Mobilitalea. The sequence goes on along the minus strand of JAAYSQ010000205.1, from coordinate 3,044 downwards.
ATCTGTTTTGTTGCCAGCAAGAAGAAAGGATACTTTGTTTTCTCAGGAATATTACTTGTTGCAGCCGGAGCTTTATTGGTACTTTTTGTTCCCTATCGTTTTGAACGTATTACTGTATGGCAAAATGTGGAGACTCATCCAAAAGGCTATCAAATCTTACAAGGACTTTATGCAATTGCATCTGGAGGAGTATTTGGAAAAGGCCTTGGAGAGAGTATGCAAAAACTGGGATTTATTCCAGAATCCCACAATGATATGATATTTTCTGTAATTTGTGAAGAGCTTGGACTCTTTGGGGCATTCGCCCTGATATTATTGTTTATATTATTAATTTGGCGTATTTTTATCATTGCTATAAATGCTCCTGACCTTTACGGCGGATTAATTGCAACTGGTGTCTTGGCACATATCGCAATTCAGGTATTAATTAATATTGCGGTAGTTACCAATACCATTCCTTCAACGGGTATCCCCTTACCTTTTATTAGCTACGGAGGTAGTTCAGTTATGGTTATCCTATTTGAAATGGGTATAGTGCTTAGTATTTCCAACCAGATTAAGGCGGAGAGGTAGCTGCGAAATGATTACATTTCAGCTCTATTAATCATAGTGCTTCATTGTCCAACCAAGGTTTCCGTTCGGAGACGCTTTCGCTTAGTTGCATTACGTAGCGGTACATAAGGCTCTATAATACAGAGCCTAAGTGCCGACGAATGCAAATACTCCTCTCTGGAAATCCTTGTTTGTACAATGTTATCAAATATCTTAGAAGGGGCTGAAATGTAATCGAAATACTATACTGTATTATAAAACCAGCCAGATTCACGCGGACAAATTGGGATTCATATAGTGGTATTATATTTCCTTAATTGTCTGAGGTGTGCTATGTCGAGTATCAAGGTCGTCGGCGGTGAGCAGTTAAAGGGTGAATTAAAAATACAGGGTTCAAAAAATGCAGCATTACCAATTATTGCTGCTACAGTTTTGAATAAAGGAATTACAATACTAAGGAATTGTCCTAAAATACTAGATGTGTTTCATATGATTAATATTCTTGAGGAACTTGGATGCACAACGAATTGGGAAGGAAACACCTTATATGTTGACAGTTCTGTCATAACGACGCCTAGCGTTTCTGAGGATTCGGTACGGAAGATGCGAAGTTCTATTTTATTTTTAGGAGCACTTCTCGGCCGCTGTCATGAGGTAACCATTGCCTATCCCGGCGGTTGTTCCATCGGAAAGCGTCCAATTGATTATCATTTGAATGCAATGAAGAAGATGAATGTTACAGAAGAGTTTTTGGGTGATGGAGATATTATTCATTGCTATACCGATAAGATTATCGGAAATGATATTTTCTTGGAATTTCCTAGCGTAGGTGCAACGCAGAATGTTATTTTAGCATCTGTATTATCCGAGGGGAGGACCCGAATATTCAATGCAGCAAGAGAACCAGAAGTAACGGAGTTATGTAATTATCTCCAGGAAGCAGGAGCAAGGATATGCGGTAAAGGTACCTCTTATATTGAGGTGGAAGGGGTAAAAGAATTGCATGATGTTGCATTTACTCTGATGCCGGATCGCATAGTAGCGGGAACATATATGACAGCGATTGCAGCAACCTATGGGGATGCCGTATTGACTGATTTCCCCATTAGAGAATTGGATTCCGTTATCCGAGTACTTAGAAAGACTGGCTGCAAAATAGAAACTTTAGATGATAACGTAAGAGTTTATTGTAAAAAGAGATTGCAACCGGTAGAAATAATTAAGACGCAGCCATATCCTGGATTTCCAACAGATATGCAATCACAAATGATGACCGTTCTTTGCTTGTCAAACGGTGAAAGTACTATTGTAGAAAAAATTTTTGAATCACGTTATCAAAATGTAGATGAACTAAGGAAGATGGGGGCAAAGATTGACCTAGAAGCGTCGGAAAATAAAGCTATAATAACCGGTGTAGAACAATTAAATGGAGCAGTTGTTAAATCCCATGATTTAAGGGGTGGAGCAGCACTTGTAATTGCCGGGCTCGCTGCAGAAGGTACTACAGTCGTTCAAGGGGCTACCAGCATTGAGCGGGGATATGAAGATATCTGCAGAGATCTTGCAGCCTTGGGAGCAAATATCCGCTATTGTAGCGAGAGTGCTTCGTAAGGAGTATATGTATGAATAAGAAGCAAAAGAAGTCAAAAAGTATACTGATGATATTATTCCTAAAAACTTTAGGAGCCATACTAGTGGTAGGAATTCCTTTGCTCATATTTGTAAGTACATTTCATCTTGAAAATGTAACAATAAAAGGAGTCACTAGATATACGCCGGAGGAAATCCAAGGGAAAATCATTCAAACGAAATTTGACAGTAACGCACTCATTCTTTATTTCAAAGTGAAGTATTTTTCCGATATCAATATTCCTTTTATTGAAGATATTGATCTAGAATTAGTCGATAATCATTCTGTTAATATTATTGTATATGAGAAGAAAGTTACGGGATGTGTGGAGTTTCTAGGTGAATATTTATATTTTGATAAGGATGGAATTGTGGTTGAGAGTGCAGCAAAGCGCTTGGATGATATTCCACGGATCAAAGGATTACAATTTGATAAAATAATTGTACATGAAAAGCTTGAGGTTCAAAAAGAGGAATTATTTGATGTAATATTAAATCTAACGCAACTAAATGAAAAATATGAACTTAATATTGATACCATCAGCTTCAACAGTAAATATGAAGTAACACTAGATTGTGGTGACATAAAGGTCTACCTTGGAAAGAGAAATACTTATGATGAAATTTTAGCAGAACTAAAGAATATTCTAGTAGAAGTAAGTGGAAGAAAATTAACCCTCGATATGAGAAAGTACGATAAAAACAAAAAAAACACCAATTCAATCATTGCAAAACCTTCACGATAAAGCAGATTAGTCAAAGAAAACAGGAACATTTTTCAAGCTTACTTGAAGAAATGTTCATGATTGCTTTGATAAGTGCAACGTGAGCGAGAATGCCTCGCATTCGAGCTTCTAATCTGC
>JAAYSQ010000204.1 GCA_012523925.1 Clostridiales bacterium | reverse complement strand
TGCACTTATCAATTGTCGTATGATGATTTACTCGAGCAAGCTCGGTAAATCCTCCTACTCCAATTGACTAATCTGCTTATCGTGAACATTATATCATAGTTAATTATGAAATTCGAGACATTTTTTTGAAATTAGGGGTTTCTGCTTCTAAATGATTACAATAGCCCTGCTTGAACACTAATAAAATTGTCTGGGCAGGGATTTACAGAGAGGAGTTTTTGAATTCGTCAGGCACAAGGGTCTGTAAGACAGCCCCTGGCTCTGTTTTTTAGAGTCTTATGTACCGCTCGTAATGCATTTAAGAGAAAGCGTCTCTGAATCTTTAAGCAAGCATTTATTTATATAACAAACTATATCTAATCGGGTGATCATGATTTTATTCATTCCTGCAAAAAAGTAGTCATGAATGATATTCTAATCATGACTACTTTTTATCGCTTATATTTAAATTAGTTCGTAGCATTTCATTTATATATAAGTGTAGCTTTTTAATAAAAATACATTGTTACTGTTTCTCTTAAAAATTTTAAAAATGAAAGTGACTGATTTCCATCACCTTTAACCCAGCCATATAAAAACGGATAAAAATGAAGGAGTACTAGCGTAATTTCCTTAAGAAAATTTATCTTTTCTTCTGACAAATTAACTCTTTCATTACAATAGCTAAGTCCTACCCTTCTGCTCCTCGATAGGAGCGTAAACTCATATTTACACTTACGTCCCTAACTGGAACTCTTGATTCAATGTCTGGATCTTGAAGTTTTTCATCGAGCCAACATTTTAAAACAATCTTTGAATCAAGTGAATTCCGTCCTTCAATAATTGCTTGACACGAAGAATTGAGTTCCCAATCTTAGGGTACTGCTCATAAACATATTAATTGTATAGCAAAAATTAAAAGTTCTATTAACAAATCTATTTATATTTTTGTTTAATCTCTACTAACCACTCTGGAAGAGCCTTATTTATTAATGTCATCGTATGCTCTAATTGATTAGTAGCCTCTTGTTTATTAGCTTTATTAAAGTCAACACTTTTCGACAAGTCAGCAATATATGGAATCTCATCTTCACGAACTACAGAAAAGCTATTCACTGATTTATATAATAATGTTTCATCTATTCCCCAATCTTCAGCAAAATCATGCACTTCTTTTATTACCTTTTCTTGCTTCCAATTATCGAATAATTCATCAAAATTTAAATCACTTGATAAATTGCCAGGAACTAATTCTGTTTCTACAAATTCCCTTAATAATTTTGCTTGTTCATACTCGCCCATATCACTTAACTCTTGGATCTCTTCATATATTATTCTTAAGGTTTCCCTATCTACTGTCTGAACTCCCTTATCTTTTTTTACTTTTGATCCAATTAAGCTCAAGATATGGTTTGCATCTATTACTTGTGTTCCTGATATTTTTGTTTTTCCTACTAAGGGAATTATAGGTTCATCTTCTGGTGGCTCAACTATCGTAAATGTTATATTTTTATAAGCTCCTACATATCTTAGCCATGTGTGTTCATCTATTCCAAATGATCCATCATTCCATTCATATTCATAGTATTGCATAACTAATCTTAATTGGTCATTTGTTTCTCTAAAGCATAAAATAAATAATTCCTCCGCCTTATCATTTGCTTTTATTTCTTGCCACTTTGTTGGGTCTGGTAAAGCTTTTATCATTTCCTTTACTTTTAGAGAGAACTTTTCTACGGCTGTTATGTAATCTTCAACTATAACTCTGCTACTTGTTCCCCTACTTCCGTATAGCTTTAATGCAACATTTACACGCTCTTCAGTTATTTTAGGATATTGAAAGTTAATTATTGATCCAAATTCTTTATTTTTCCCAAATATACGGTTAGTACGTGAATAGGCTTGAATTAAACTTTGTAGTTTTAAATCCCTATCTATATACAATGTATTTAAGTATTTAGAATCATACCCTGTTAATAGCTGATCTGCAACAATAATAAGATCAATATTCTTTTGATTACGTCCGCTTCCACCACAAGTTCCCCTTGCTACGATATCTTCAAAGTAGGCCTCTTCTCCTCTTTTTTTATCTCCACTAACAAACTCAATACCAGTAAACTTAGCGTAATCTTTAAACATCATTTCAACTGTTTCAGGTGAAACATTATCTACGTCATTTTCATTTCCAAAGCTAAAAGTCATAGCTATATTTATTTTGTTATCTTGTCCCTCGAGTTGCCTTTTAAATTCATTATAATATGCAATAACACATTCTTTAAAAGCAACTGTTAAAATTGCATTAAAGTATCTTTCTTGAGATTGTTCTTCCCAATTAGCTAAAATTTCTTCTACAACTCTTGGAATATGTGTTTCATCCTGGTAAACAAGGATTCTTCTTTCTTTAGCTTCCTTCTCAACCTCAAGATCACTCCACGCCTGTACCAAACGCTCTATTCCGCGAACTGGAACTTCTGGTTTTTCTAGCTTTATTTGTTCCTTTATTTGCTCACGCAGATCTTCATAACTTAAAAATTCTCCTGTATTAATATAATCAACGTGAAATCCCAAGACATTTCCATCTGCTATTGCCTCGTCTATAGTATACTTATGTAGCTCTGGTCCAAATAACTTTTCTGTAGTATTTATAACCTCACTTTTTTCATTAACCATCCCTTTAACTTCATTTTCATCAAATAAAGGAGTACCAGTGAAACCATAGAATAAACTGTTCTTTTTAAAATAAGATTTAATATTACCCATCATTTGGCCCATAGTTGTTCTATGAGCTTCGTCTATAATGAATATGAATCTTTTCTTAGAAATACTATAGTCCTGTACTTCTACTAAGTCCTTAACTAATGAATTAAGCTTAAAGGTTGTAGTAACTACTATTCCTTTTTTTACAGATAAAAGTTGTTTTTTTAATTGGTAAGTATGTTTTGTATCATCTACAGACACAGGCTCATATGATGCATAAGCCTTAAAATTCTCACTGGTTTTTTTATCTAAATCTCTTCTATCTACTAAAAATATTACTTTATCAAATCCTCCACGGGTGGATAAAAATAGGGCAGTTTTAAAACTTGTAACAGTTTTGCCCGAACCTGTGGCTGCTACTAAATTTTACACTGGCTATTCTCTATAACTAGTTAACAGAATTTATCTACCCATATTTATAATATCAGGTATTTTTCAAAAGCAAAAAGCCCTATAAATTAGGGCTTTTTATAAATATCTTTTCTATGACCTACTTCGATTATTAATATCTTAACTTCATCATCATTTATTTCCGAAATTATTCTATAATTACCTATCCTGTACCTCCAATAATCCTTTAGATTACCTTTTAAAGATTTACCAAAGATTCTTGGGTCATTAGTATTTTCTAAATTTTTAGCTATCCAGTTAACTATAATTCTTTGTTAGATGATATCTATTTTTTTAAGTTGCTTATCTGCATTTTTTTCAAATAGGATCTTATATTTCATATTAAATTTCTAACCTTTTCTTTACTTCATCAAAAGAAATATATTCTGCTTCATCGTTCTTTAGTCTTTCCTCATA
>JAAYSQ010000203.1 GCA_012523925.1 Clostridiales bacterium | reverse complement strand
ACGAAACCCTACTATCCCAAAACGGTTTCTACGCCAAACTATATCAGTCACAATTTTCACGATAAGCAGATTAGTCAATACGAGTAAGAGCATTTTACGAGCTTGCTCGTGTAAATGTTCATACTTGGATTGATAAGTGCAACGTGAGCTATCGTCCCACCACACTAAGGAGGTCATTATGGAGAAAAAACACACATACAATTATATTACTATTAGCACTGAAGAAAAAAGGCAATTGCTAGAGGATATCCAGTATTTTTTTGAAACAGAGCGTAATGAAAAAATTGGTATACTTGCTTCAGAAAATGTCCTGGAATTTTTCATGAATACCCTGGGCAAACAAATATATAATAAAGCATTGGATGATACTAAATTATGGTTCGATTACCGGATTGAAGATTTGGGATCTGATTTCTATTCCCTGTATAAATAATCATTTAATTTACGCAAATAGCATTCCTACATGAATGTAAGCAAAAACATTACAAATTAATAGAACAGCTATATATCACTTAAAGTTAGCGTTGATATGTGGCTGTTCTATTCTTGTTAGATTTATTTTCTTATTTACTTTTATTTATTATGTGGCGTCTGCCAGGGTATAATCAGCAGTTCATAATCTAAGAAAGTATCTTAATTATAAGATTGTAAATCATTGATTTTTCGCTTCCTCAATCTTCTCTGCCAAATCATTGAGATAAACCCATCTCTCCATTTTTTTCTCTAGCGATTTCTCCAATGTTTGCTTCTGTTTCATCAGCTCATTCAACTTAGTATAATCTGTTGCAGCAAGAGTAATTTCCTCTTCTGTATCGGACAAGTCCTGCTCCAATTTCTCGATTTCCTCGTCTATGGTTTCATATTCTCTTTGTTCTTTATAGGAAAACTTCAGCTTTGTACTCTTCTGTTTCCAAGTAGCTATGCTAGCGGATTTCTTATCTGCATTATTATTGCTGGATGCAGAATCATATCTCTCGTCCTGTCTCTCAAGCAACTTTACTTCCTTATAGTCAGAAAAATTTCCTTCATACTGCTTGATCACTCCGTCTCCTTCAAAGGCAAAGATGCGAGTAGCAATCTTATCTAAAAAATAACGATCGTGGGAAACCGTCACAACAATTCCAGGAAAAGTGTCCAGATAACTCTCCAATATAGTTAATGTTTGAATGTCTAAATCATTGGTAGGCTCATCAAGAATCAGCACATTCGGCGCTTCCATCAAGACCTTCAGAAGGTACAGCCTTCTCTTCTCTCCACCGGATAGCTTTGCAATGATAGAATACTGCATTGAACCGGTAAATAAAAATTGCTCACACATCTGAGAAGCGGTTACCATTCCCTCCGATGTCTGAATATATTCTGCAGTCTCTCGAATATAATCAATCACTCGAAGCTTCTCGTCCATATACTCATTTTCCTGAGAGAAATATCCCAGCTTAATCGTTGTACCCATTTCAACTGTTCCGTAATCGGGCTCTAGTTTTCCGGTAATAATGTTAAGAAGAGTGGATTTACCACATCCATTCGGACCAATAATCCCAATACGGTCCTCCTGTAGAAAGATATAGGTAAAATCCTTAATCAAAGTACAATCATCATAGGATTTCCCGATACCATTCAGTTCTATTGTCTTCTTGCCAAGCCTTGAGGATAGTGCGTTAATCTCTAGCTTTCCTTCGCTTTCTATTCCTTGACGGTCCTGTAGTTCCTCAAAGCGTTGGATACGCGCTTTTTGCTTTGTGGACCTCGCCCTTGCTCCGCGCTTCATCCATTCCAATTCATTCCGATATAAACTCCTTGCTTTACGTTCTGAAGCAAGAGCCATCTCCTCTCGTTCTGCCTTAAGCTCTACGAATTTAGAGTAATTTGCCACATAACTATAGAGCTTACCATTATCGATTTCAACGATTTTATTGGTCACCTTATCTAAGAAATATCGATCATGGGTAACCATGATAAAGGCTCCTCGATATTTATTTAAATAGTCCTCAAGCCATTCTGCCATTTCATTATCCAGATGGTTGGTAGGCTCGTCCAATACTAGGATTTCAGCTGGGGTTAATAAAGTACGTACCAGTGCAACTCTTTTTTTCTGACCACCTGAAAGATGCTTGGGTGAGGCATCCGTATCCTGAATCCCTAATTTAATTAACATAGCCTTTGCTTCGCCTTCCAGGTTATGGTACTCCTCTTCTGCCTTTTGATTTAATACGACATTCTGCAAAATAGATATATTGTCATCGAAAGTTGGAGTTTGAGATAGGTAACCAATTCGTACCTTCTTACCTTTTGTAACATTTCCCTCATCCGGTTCTTCCAATCCTGCAATAATCTTTAGAAGGGTGGATTTGCCTGTGCCATTAATTCCAATAACACCCACTTTATCTCCTTCATTTATTCCTAGGGTAACATTATCAAAAAGCAAACGTTCTGTATAACTTTTGCTCATACTATCTATTGTTAATAAATTCATATCTGCACCTCAATCTATTGATTAATGTGCTTAATATCGTATCACAAGGGATTTGAATTGTCGAGAACCCGTTTTCCTTCTAACACCTGATCTATTTTCTATAATTTCTAAAAGCGCTGTATTTATCTAGCACTGATGACTTTCCATGATTCCTCGAATGTATTGGCTTGCCTCTTTATATTCTTCAAAACTATTCAGATGCTCTATAAAAACTGTCATATCCTTACCTAGTTTATTGCATTGATTTATAACATTGTCAAAGTCAATTATCCCTTTTCCCGGAATAACTTCTTCAATTATACAAGGAAGTTTTGAACTCATACGAACATCTTTTGCATGAACACTCTTAATATATGGACCGAGTAATTCAAAGCATTCATTAATAAATCTTGTGCTATAAATATAGCGTTTGGGGGAATTTATCATGTTCGTATAGTCCAGATGCACGCCAAAAGCTTTTCGGTCAACATCCTTCAACAGTTTAAGATATGCTTGCGGTGAATCTGGTACCATCCAAGGCATTGGTTCTATCGTGTAAAAAGTCCTAGTAGGTTTAACACTATCTATGATATCACGAATGGTATCAATAATAATGGCATAGGTATCTTCCGAATAGTTATCCTCGTAAGCACCATCCCATATTTCTCCCCTGGACCCAACAATATTTACACAACAATTTGCATTCATTTCCTCTGCTAAAGATAACTGTTTCTTGCAATACTCTAATGCTTCTTTTCTCTCTTTATCATTTAATGAAATCGGATTCTTCCATGCACCTACTTCTCCTAGTACAAGATTATTTTCTTGTATACATCGCATATAGTCATCGATTTCTTGTTTTGACGCAGAGGAATCGATTGGAGCCAAAACGCAAGTATATCCAAGTTCTTTAACAAGTTTTATCCATTCATCTGGATTACTATATGGTTTTTCAATTCCGCCACCAAGTCTCATAAAAACAACCATTCCTTTCATCAATGCTCTACATCACATAAAATCCAATGGTTTTCATGTGATGTAGTCTCCTTGCTTTTTGTGGTACTCCCCAGTCCACCATTTCTAATCGCTTCCGCATCATCGTCAAAGGTAATGCCGTATGCAGTAAAGATTCCTTGCATGAACCCCATTCCTTCTTCAATTGTGACAGTCTTTGCTTCATTACTATCATTGGTCATTTTACAAAAAATATGGCCTTCATTATCCGAAGCATAATAGTCACTATCTATAATTCCAACGGTGTTATTTAACTGTAAACGATATTTAAATCCTAGTCCACTTCTTGGATAACAATTTAATACCCAACCTTCTTCAATTCTAACACGTATTCCGGTAGGAAGCTTAATTGTTTCTCCCGGTGCTAAGCTAAATGTTAATGGGCTGTAGAAATCATAGCCCGCAGAGCCCTTGGTTGCTCTTTTAGGAAGCTTAATCTTCTCATAAATCTTTGTAATTTCATCGATAAGATTGTCCCGTTTACAGGTTTCTATATCATCATAAAAGGTATCCAACCAATCCTTCTGAAATTGTTCAAAGCTTACCTTTTCAAATTGTGCTACTTTTTGCATTTATATATCATCCTTTCTTACATGTAGTGTCTTAAGCAATTCTTTGGCAGCGACAGATATCGGATTCTTGCTGCTTGTAATTATGCAAAAATGCCTTTTGGGAAGCGGCTCTGTAAATTGTAGCTCAAATAATTCCCCTGCATTTAATGCTTCTAATGCGAAATCTTTTACTACACATCCTACGCCTAAATTTCGCACAGCAAATTTAACGATAATATCACTCATTGCCAATTCAAATTCTGGCTCTAAGACTACATTGTTTCTCTTAAGTTTTTCATCAATATACTTGCGGGAGCTAGTATTACGCTCTAAACATATAATCGGCAATTCCTCTAGCATAGAATAACTTAATATCTTACCTTTCAAATCCTGAAATTTGTGGCCTGCCACAAAAGTATCCTGTATTTCTCGGACCTTGTCAACTTTGACATCTTGCTTTGCTTCAAATGGTTCACTAACTACACCAAAATCGATCCTTCCTAATCTTAAGTGTTCTAATGTTTCTGGTGTTGGAGCGTTAGTTACTCGAACCTTAATACCTGGGAATTTCTCATAAAACTTTTCCAAATAAGGGAGAAGGTAGAATTGCAAAGTCATATCACTGGCACCAATTCGAATCTCACCTGTCTCAAGATCCAGCATCTTGCGAAACTGTTCTTCTCCAAGCAGAATATATTCATAACCTCTTTGTATATAAGTGTATAAAACTTCCCCTTCCAAAGTTAGCTTTACCCCCTTGGGGATACGAATAAACAATTTGCTACCTAATTCACCTTCCAAAATCTTTATCGCCTGACTGACTGCCGGCTGAGATATACAAAGGATTTCACCAGCTTTAGTAAAGCTTCCAGCTTTTGCTACGTGATAAAAAATTTTATAATATTCCAAATTGATATTCATATAACTTCTCCTTATAGAGTAATATCAACAGCATCAATACTATTATAGCATCGATGGCAATTATACGTAAATGATACAGCAAAATATTATTCATATACTATTTCCTTCCTTATGAATAGCAATTAAATTAATTTCATCTAATAAAAAGAAGTACTTCATGCAAAACTATAAATGAGGAAGTCTCCTCTTTAGAAAATAGAATAACTGATGGTAAACCAGGTAAGTAATATCATCTCACTAATTATAACAAATAGTGAAACTATATCGATAAACCCTTTTCAGAAAGGCTGGTGCAGATTATGAATAATGTTCATTTTAATGTATACGGCTTACAAAACACGCAGATGAAAACGCAGCTAAAGAATGTTCTTAAAGGTTTAGATGGCGTTAGAAATGTAAATGTCGATCTGGGAAGAGGATCTGTCGAGGTAAAGTACAATGAACCAACCGATGTGAAAGAAATTCGACAGGGTATAGAACAAATCGGATGTAAAATTCGTTAATTAGCTTACAATGTTGAAATCAGTTTATTCAAAATGAAAAATGGGGCTGTCGCACTAAGAGTGCGGCGCCCTATTTTCATCAAAGCAATATCTATACATCACGTTCCCCTCGGATCTCGCCCTTGGGAGGTTCTATTGGATAATTTCCAGTAAAACAAGCATCGCAATAACCTTTTTCCCCATCAACCAAATCACTCAAACGATCTACGGAAAGGTATCCTAAGGAGTCGGCACCGATCGCATCTCGTATTTGATCTACGGTATTGTGACGGGCAATTAATTGATCCCCAGTTGGAATATCTGTACCATAATAGCAAGGATTCAAGAACGGAGGTGAGCTAATGCGAACATGCACCTGCGTTGCCCCAGCTTTCTTAAGCATCTTAACAATATTTGCACTGGTAGTTCCACGAACAATAGAATCATCGATCATTACCACACGTTTGCCTGCTACAACTTCCGGTAGAACATTTAATTTGATACGAACACCCGATTGGCGCATGGCTTGCTTTGGCTTAATAAATGTACGCCCGACATAGCTATTCTTGACAAAAGCCATGCCAAAAGGAATACCTGTTTCTAAGGCATAACCAAGTGCAGCAGCATTACCAGAGTCTGGAACCCCTACTACAATATCCGCATCAACATAATGCGTCTGCGCTAGAATCCGTCCCGCCATTATCCTTGAATTGTATACACTGATTCCATCAATATGGGTATCCGGTCTTGCAAAATAGATATATTCAAATATACATCTAGCTTTTTTCGGCTGACAGAGGGATGTATCAGAATGTATCCCATCTTCATTAATCATAACAACTTCACCCGGTAGCACGTCACGGATAAAATCCGCATCTATCGTATTAAGCGCCGCTGTTTCAGAGGCTAAAATATAGGCATTTCCTTTTTTTCCAATAACAAGTGGATGAAAGCCAAAAGGATCTCTTGCACCAATTAATTTTCTTGGACTCATAATAACCAATGAATAGGCACCAATTAACTTTGCCATCGCTCTTACAACTGCTTCCTCAACACTATTAGAGTGTAATCTTTCCCTAGCAATATGGTATGCAATTACTTCGGTATCAATTGTAGTCTGAAAGATTGCTCCCGTGTATTCCAATTCCCTTTTTAATTCCGCTGTATTTATAAGATTACCATTCTGTGCTATAGAAAGGGTACCCTTGGCATAATTTAACACTAAAGGCTGCGTATTATGAATCATACTCTCCCCAGCGGTGGCATATCGTACATGTCCTACACCAATATTACCATTAAGAGAATCAATATCCTCCGGAGAAAACACTTCACTAACCAATCCCATTCCCTTATGTGACTTTACCTTACCCATAGGACCATTGGTGTCACTAACAGCTATTCCGCAGCTTTCCTGGCCACGGTGCTGAAGGGCAAATAATCCATAATAGATTGTGGAGGCTACATCTTTTCCATCCAGATCTAAAACACCAAAAATTCCGCATTCTTCATGTAATTCTGGAGTCAAACCATTGTTATCATATTGCATTTGTATTCTCCTCTCAAACTAAAACCACTGTAAATTAGTATAAGGCCGTTCAACTTTTTCATACACCAGGATTTCACAAATGTTACTCGATATCAATAACTTCTATCATTCACTTCTTGTGATCTTCTTTCGTAATATGTAAAATTTTGAAACAGCCCTGTCTATTTATTATTGAATTCCTAACCTGTTGAATGCTTTCTGCTACCTTCTCACACAACCATTATTATAATCATGCTTAACACATAATATTACTTTGGATTACTCTTTTTATTATAAAGCAATCGAGTATTAACGCAACCATTATTTTACGAATTTCAGAAAAATAAAGGAGTTTTTGTTTGATTGCACAAATTTATGAATAATTATATCTATTTATACCACATCATGCATTGAGTCTTTTAAAAAAATCCCCACCTAAGCCTAAGACTTAGAGTGGGTGATTTTTTACTCGATATTAAATACTTTCTTAGCAACTTTTTCTGCTGCATGTCCGTCTTCTAAACTACAGAATCTTTCGTAAAATTCATCATATTTTTCTTTATACTCTGCAGAGATCTCATCAATATTCTTGATTGCATCCACTACTTCTTCATTAGTATACAGAAGTGGTCCAGGTACATCACTTTCTATATCCAAATAGAAGCCACGGATCATATCGCGATATTTATCCAAATCATATGTATAGAATAGGATTGGTCTCTTCAAGTTAGCAAAATCAAAGAACACTGAGGAGTAATCCGTAATCAACATATCCGATACTAGATAGAGTTCGGATATATCATCATACTTACTTACATTGATCGCAAAATCTTCCACTCCCGTTACATCAAGAGAATCTGCAATAAAGTAGTGCGTACGTAAGAGCACAACATAATCCTCACCTATTTCCTTCTTTAATAATCGAAGGTCTAATTTGAGGGCAAATTTATAGGCACCACGGCCATAGTATTCATCATCACGCCAGGTAGGAGCATATAGAATGGTTTTCTTACCCTCTGGTATATTTAATTTCTTACGAATCTTTGCTGCAATTTCCTCTTTATGTTCACTATGTAAGATATCATTTCTTGGATATCCATATTCTAATATCTCTTTGTCAAATAAAAAAGCACTCTTAAAGGCTTCCGTAGAAAAACGGTTTGCAGATATTAGATAATCCCAAATTCTGGACTGTTTATAAAACTGTGCCTTATAAAGTGGGGAAGCACCCATAACCTCTTCCTGATCGAATACTAATTTCTTTAAAGGTGTTCCATGCCATGTCTCTAAAAATACATTGCCTTCTCTTTTGCGAACCCATTCTGGTTGTCTGACGTTGAAAACATTATATTTGCAAACCGCCAGGTAGTAGCAGTATCTTATACTGAAACGTCTGACTTTGATTGGATGGTATGGAATATCCGTTTTTTTATTAATTACCCAGACGAATTTAAACCTGCCTGGATGGTTCTTATTTAGATATTCATATATATATTTAGGACTATCAGAATAACTCTTCCCAAAGAAACTTTCGCACATTACGTAGTTTTCTTTGATTGGCAGTTTAATAAAATATTTATGGTAGAGGTGGTAAGCAAATACTCGTTTATTCTTCTTAATCTTTTTGATTTTCTTACGTGCTAGATAGAGTGTTACAAGTAAGGTAACCCGTTTAACACTTCCCTGCATTAATGCTTTAATTACAGCTTTCTTATATTTCTTTAAAGATTTTATTCGCTCAGGATCAACCTCTTTAACTAAATCACGCATAAGCTGAAAACGCTTTGTCTTCCAGATACCATTCTCACTTCTTCGAAGTCTTGGTGCATATGTATAAGCAAAATAAGTAATCAGCTTCATCTCCAAATACTGACGTATGACATCATTTGAATTCGTATACTTTCTTGCCTTTTGATACGCTAGGATATGTTCATCAAAACGATTGTCCGTTTTTGATTGGGAAATCGCAGGAAAATGAATCGGGTCATTATGTCTTCTTTTAACATAGACCGCTTCCTCAACAAAAAAGGCAGATGTCAGGCGCTTTAATGCTTGTACCATAAAGGTAGTATCTGAATAGAAACAGAAATCTTCATCAAAACGAATATTCTGATCATTAAGAAACTGACGGCGAAACATAAGACCAAGAACAGAGATATTAGCCAAACCTTTTCTTGATACAAACAAATGATAATACGCTTCCGGTTTGCCAGTTGTTGATTGATAATGATCTTTAAAATTCTCCTCAAAGTTTTCCTTTATCTTTTGGATCTCTATTTGAGCTTTTGTTATCTTTGTTTCATTTTCAATATCTCCATTTGGATCCTGTTCTTCTTTTAATTCCTCTAATCTTTTTTCCTCTAACTCATTAAGAAAAACTTTTTTTCGGAACCAAGTGGATGCTTTCTTACCGTAAACCAAATCAGCTTTCTCTTCGTCCGCCTCTTTTAGAAGCATTGTTAGCGTACCATTTAAAATATAGTCATCGCTATCTAGAAAATATACATAATCTCCCTGAGCGGCGTCTATACCAGCATTTCTTGCTGCAGCCACACCACTATAACTTTTCAACTTGATATTCTCTTCTTTATTCTCCATCGTATAGGAATAACTGAAACGTTGCGGTTTCTTCAATTCTACCGTAGTAATATTAAGATCCTGATAATCGCTTAAAAGCTGTGTAAGATCTTCTTCGACATGATCCAACACGAGCACAGTTTCGTAATCAACAATTCCCTGATCACGAATACTTTCAAGACAGTCTTCCAAAAAATGCACTCCCTTATGGAAGGGTACGATTATACTAAGTTTCACAGTAACACACCTATGCCTTTCTCAGTCAGAAGTTCGGTAACCCTCTGCTGTATAATTGTTAAGAAACCCAAAACAAATTTACCTACATAAATTTCTCTGACTTGGGATCTTGAATTTTCTTTCTATATAGAATTCCAACCAGCCTGTCCATGATAAAATCATAGCTTCGTTTTACAGCTGGTAATGAATAAACATAAACAAATAAATAACAAGTAGATTTTAGCAGAGAAACCATTTTACTGCAATAGAAATCTAAGGATAAAGTGGTAAATCGCTATAATCTACATCATCAAAAGTTCCCTATATAAAAACATAGGATTTATATTGTTACATTACATTATCATTTTATAATTTGTTTTAAAATATCCTTTAATTCATCAATCGAAAAGTGATAATGTTCACTGCAAAATTGACAGTTTACTTCAACTGTTTCATTATCTTCAATCATTTCCTTAATGTCCTTTTCACCAATGGATATAATTGCCTTCTCTACACGCTCTTTACTACAATCGCATTCGAATGCTGTAGGTGTACGATCCAGGATTTTTACCCCTAAGTCACCAAGTATATGCTCTAAAATCATTTCTGGTGTCATATCCTGATCTAGCAAATGTGTGATAGCAGTTATTTCGCTGATTTTTTCTTCCAGCTTACTTATAACTTCCTCTTCTGCAAAAGGCATTAATTGAATAATAAACCCGCCAGCACGTTTTACCGTATTGTTCTTATTCATTAGGACACCTAGGGCAACCGCAGATGGCACCTGCTCACTGGCTGCGAAATAATAGGTTAAGTCCTCTGCTATTTCACCAGATACAAGATTAATCTGGCCAGAATAAGGTTCCTTAAGTCCCATATCCTTGATTACGCTTAATGTACCATTACCAATTGCTCCCCCGACATCCAACTTTCCCTTGGGACTTGGAGGAAGCATAGCCTCTGGATTATAGGCATAGCCCTTAACAAGACCTTTGGAATTAGTTGTAACCGTCAACCCTCGTAGGGGTCCATCACCTTTTATCTGAAGGGTCAGTATATCCTTATCCCCTTTCATCATAATTCCCATCATAGCCCCTGCTGTCAATA
Source organism: Clostridiales bacterium (assembly GCA_012523925.1). Lineage (GTDB taxonomy): Bacteria > Bacillota > Clostridia > Lachnospirales > Lachnospiraceae > Mobilitalea. The sequence goes on along the minus strand of JAAYSQ010000203.1, from coordinate 17,892 downwards.
ATCTACCTAATGCCGCTGTTGCAACCGGGCTTGTTTCATGAACACTTCTCGCATGTTCAACCAGTTCTCTTGTTGTTGCTGCAAATGCACGAATCTGTCCTTCCGCTGCACTTGCTCTTACGATATAATCTGCCATAGTAACCTCCTAAGTTCTTTCTTTGTCAGCTTAACCAACTGTTGGATAATAAATTCTATTGTTAAAATAATTAATTGTTATTATATAATAGCTCCTGATTTAAAACATTTCATAAATATTACTATTCGTTAATATATAATTTATTTTCCTGCCTTTTCTCTCTTGCAATAATGTATACACGCTCACTATCTTTGCTTGGTTCTTTCTCAGTCAATGCATCATATACAGCCACCCATTCCATGCCAGCCTCTTCTATCAAGCGACCTATAGTATCTAATGAATATGCTCTACGGTAATGAGTTTCTTCATGCTTTATAAAATAGTTATTTCTTTCTGGGGTGTCTTCCTCAACTGGTATGAATAGAGTCAGATTGATTTCATTAATCATTTCCTCTTCGTAATAGGTGTTTTCCCAAATAAAGCTACCCTGATCCCGACTTTCTGCAATGGTAGCATCGCCTAATACTTCTTCATAAGCATATTGCGTATCTAGGTCAAAGATAAAGACACCTCTTGGATCCAAATAATTATTAACGAGACGAAATACCTTTAAAAGATCTTCCTCACTGGTGATATAATTTATACTATCACAGACACTAATGACTGCTGCCACAGTTCCAAAGAGCTCGAATTCCCTCATATCTTGGCATAGATACAATATATTTTCCTCTTCGGAAGACTTTTCCCTCGCGATGGATAGCATTTCCTCTGAGGAGTCTACCCCAATCATGTTATAACCTTTCGTAGATAGTCTTCTGGTCATGCTTCCAGTGCCACATCCCAATTCCAGAACAAGTCCATCCTCAACCCCATATTTCTTCAATAAATGTACTACATATTCTGTCCAATCATCATAGGGCACATTATCCATAAACATATCATAAACGGATGCAAATCCGGTATAAGGCTGCATATTCAGCAGCTCCTTTCTATCCTTGTTTTATCTTAAGTTTTTGCAAAACTGTATGGTATTATATTTTTTCTTGCAATAGATAAAACCTCTTCTTTCAACTTATTATTTACCGATAGATAATTCTACCATACATAAAAAAGGTTGGCAATCCAAACCAACCCAAAAATACTTCAGCCACAAAATACATTCCTGCAGGAACATTTTTTGTGGCTGTTTTACGTTGATAGAAACTTAATAATTAAACCATCTTATCAAACATTTCATTTAAAGTTGGATAAAGTTGCTTAAACACTTCATATTTTTTATCGTAGAGCGCGACTACATCTGGATCCTGCTCTGTAGTTTCAGTAACCTTAATGAGCTTATCGCATGCTTCTTCTACTGTAGCATATTTACCACATCCTACGGCAGCCAAGATAGCCGCCCCGAACGCAGGCCCTTCTTCCGAATTAATTTTATCTACTTTAACATTTAGTACATTAGCAATAATCTTACACCATAGAGAACTCTTAGCACCGCCTCCGTTAATTCGGATTCGATCGATGTCAACGCCAAGAGATTTGGTAATCTCAAAGGAATCGCGAAGTGCAAACGCCACTCCTTCCAATACCGCCTGTGTCATATCCGATCGAGTGGTATCCATGGTCATACCGATAAAGGTTCCTCTTGCATTGGAATTATTATGTGGTGTTCTCTCTCCCATTAGATATGGAAGGAAATATACATTATTTTCACCTAACTTGGTAATTCCCTCTTGCTCTTTGGTGTATTCTTTGGTTCCAATAATCTCGTCCATCCACCATTTATTAGATGCTGCAGCAGATAACATAACACCCATGAAGTGGTATTTACCATCCGCATGACAGAAGGCATGAAGCGCATTCTTATCATCCACAGCAAAATTCTGACTTGCAACAAATACCACTCCAGAAGTACCGAGGGATACATTACACATACCTGCTCCTACTGTACCAGTACCAACAGCTGCTACAGCCTGGTCACCACCACCAGCTATCACCTTAATAGTCTCAGGTAAGCCCAGCTCCTTGGCAGCTTCCTTCGTCAAGTTGCCAACCACCTGGGAAGATTCATGTATCTTAGCCATCTGCTCCTCTTTTAATCCACAGATTTCTAACATTTCCTTTGACCAGCATTTATTCTTTACATCAAACAAAAGCATACCAGAAGCGTCGGACACATCTGTACAATGAATACCGGAAAGACGATATGCAATATAATCCTTCGGCAGCATTACTTTCTTAATCTTAGCAAAATTCTCTGGCTCGTGTTTTCTAACCCATAATAGCTTAGGTGCAGTAAATCCAGTCAATGCAATATTAGCAGTATAGCTAGATATCTTTTCTCTACCAATTTCCTTATTAAGATAGTCACATTCCGCCTGTGTACGACCATCGTTCCATAGAATTGCCGGACGAATCACTTTATCATTCTCATCTAGTATAACCATTCCATGCATCTGTCCGCTAAAGCTAATTCCGTCAATATCCGCCTTATTGCAATCGTCAGTCAATTCCTTTATTCCGTCAACAAGCGAGGTATACCAATCCTCCGGGTTTTGCTCGGACCAGCCCGGTTTCGGGAAATTTAATGGATATTCCCTTGTTACAATACTTTTAATGTCTCCATTTTCATCCATTAATAGAAGTTTAACAGAGGATGTTCCTAAATCCACACCGATATACAACATATGTATAATCTCCTTTCAAGTGTATCATCTTAAAATTTTAACCGTTAAAAACGGTGTATCTTATGGAGTGATATAAATTGATTTGTTGAATAAACTATATAATTTAAATATAACAATCACCCATATTTATGTCAAGCAAATGCTGCATTTATAGTAAAGGTTTGGCTAGTTTCATAAACAAATTATACAATCTTTTGACAAACAATTAGATTTTCCTTTCCAACCAAGTCATTTTATGGTACCATTAAGTGAAACATTGGAAACGTTTTCTTAATTGAATTAGGCTCTTTCCAATGTCATGATTACGAAACGAAGGGTGACTGTAATGGTAACAGGCAGTAAAGAACTTATAAGAGATATTAATACTAATTTGGTACTAGAAACGATTATTAATCAAAATTCCATATCAAGAGCAGCGATTGCTAAGTATCTTGGTCTTACAAAGGCGACAATATCCGCCATTGTACTTGAATTGATTAATAAAAAGCTGGTAATTGAAATTGGGAGTGATGATACCAGTCTAGGTAGAAAACCAATTCTCTTAAGCTTAAATAAGAAAGCTGGCTATGTCATATGCATCGATATCGGTGTTGATACAATTTCTGCTCTTGTCTCCGATCTACTCGGTGAAGACTGTAGCTTAAAGCAGATAAAAACTCCGAAGAATCCTTCTAATCTTGCCAATGAGCTTATTCAGCTAATCGAATCCATGAAACTTCCAAAAGGTAGTCCTTACGGTCTCGTTGGTATTACCCTTGGTATCCATGGTGTTATTGCAGATAACCGCGTTTCTTTTGCTCCATATTATAATCTATCCGATCTTAACTTAGCAGAGGAATTAGGAAATCACTTTAATACACCAGTCTATCTGGAGAACGAAGCAAATTTATCGGTTATTGGTGAAATGACATTCCAATACAATTATTCAAATATCGCCAACATTAGTATTCATTCCGGTGTTGGCCTTGGTATTATAATTAATCACGAACTCTATGCTGGGTACAATGGAAGGGCTGGGGAGTTTGGTCATACTATTATTGAAATTGATGGTAGGCAATGTCCCTGTGGTAATAAAGGCTGCTTAGAGCAATATGTCTCTGAAAGAACTCTGCTTCAACAATTTGCCAAGAAGAAAGGCCTAGAAGAAGTAGACTTTGAATACTTTAGTAAAATGTACGAAAAAGAAGATCCCGATGCTATAGATATCATGAATCAATTTATCAAATATATGTCTGTATGTGTCAATAATGTACTGAATGCTTATAATCCTGATATAGTAGTGATTAATAGCTCGTTTACTATCTTTTTCCCACATATCACAAAACGTATTGAGGAAGCGCTTAATAGTAAAATGAATAGCTTTGTTAAAATTGTACCTTCGGTATTACAAGATACTTCCATACTTCTGGGAGGTATCTGTGTTGCAATTAAGGGTTTCTTAGGAATTAATAACTTCAATTTAAATCATCACAAATTAAAAGCTTAATAATTTTTATGCCAAGATTATGTATTGTATAAAGAAGACAGAGCCTAATTAGCTCTGTCTTCTTTATTTTTCTCTTCCATTTGCCTTTTCATTTCTCTTTTTCTCTTAGTAATAATTCCGCCGATTCGACCTGACTCTTTCGCCGTTAGTGAATTCCAGCCGGTGCTCATTACCTTATCCAAATAACCTAATTCTCTAGCAATCTCATATTTCATCTCTTCCTCTGGTTTCAGGTTGTTTAGATCAATTTTTTTCTGTTTTTTCTTACCCATAAGCCACACCCTTTCTCAGTAATTATCTTCCTATAAGAGTGTTCCCATCTTCTACTGTTCTAAACGAATTTCCTTACCTGTATAGAGTGAATATATGATTTTTTCTTTTACTTTCTTTTTAAACATCTGCTCTAAAGCTCGTTGGTAATATTTAAGCTGTACCTCATAACGCTGAATCAGCACTTGTTCATCTCTTACAGCATCGGATTTATAATCAAGAAGAACCAATTCTCCGTCTTCTTCAAAGAACACGTCAATAATACCCTGAATTAATACAAGTTCATCACTTTCCAGTTCTTTATATATCTCATTCGCTTTAATACCAAAGACAAACTGCTGCTCCTTGAACAATTTATTATTCGCCTGCGCCTGACACATCCGCTTCGCGATATTACTGCTGGTAAATTTGTATAGGTTATAGATATTCAATCGACGAAGTTCCTCATCCTTAATTTGACCACTGTCAACCATATGATGCAGCTGCCCCTTTAGATCCTTCATACTCTTTACTTTGCCGATATCCAAAAGCTTAAGTACTTTATGATAAAGGGTACCCAGGTCAGCTCCGGTTATTACCGTCTCCTTCTGACGAATAAAATTAGGGATGGTTGCCTCAAATTCAATATCTCCTTCTTCGTTATTGCTCTCTTCCTCGGTTTCTTCCCCAATGGCTTTATTCAAATTAGATTTATCCTCTTTAGATACATCCTCTTTCATTTTTTCATTTTCTGTAGCTGGCATTTCCGTTTCATAGGTGCTTTTTTGATACGGCGTACTAGGATAAAGAATTTCACTATCTTCATCATCAATAAATTGTCCTAGCTTTTTTAATTCAGATACCGTCATCTTCACCCGCAATCCAGCCTCTTTCTCATAAGGGTAGACATAATGCATCCGTTCCTTAATTTCATTCCTTAATTTTTCATCATAGATTTGGCTTGGATCAATAGATCTTAATTCCTCCTTATCTTTCCGGAGGAAAATCTGCTTATTCAGCTCTTCATTCAAGAGATCTTTTCTACTTATAACACCAATAGCCATGCCATCTTTTTTAACCTGTAGAATATTGTTTTCCAAGGTCAAGTCGCTACCAATACGATTAATCATGGCAGGAAGTACCCAATCAAGATAGTTTTTTGATGAAATCAATTCAAAAAAGGAGAAGTCTTTTTCTTTTAATTCCTCCATGGATTTTAAAAATCCGGTCATAATCAACTTTTCCTTTGCTCTCGTCATTGCTACATAGAGAACACGAAGCTCTTCTCCTAGATTTTCTATCTGGACTTTCTTCTGAATTACTTTTTTCAACAAGGTAGAAACTTTCGTTCTTTTTTTACTATCAATATATTCTGGCCCTACCCCCAATTCGTTATGAAGAATGATTTGACTTCGAATATCCTGGGTGTTAAACTGCTTACTCATTCCACCAACAAAGACAACAGGGAACTCTAATCCCTTACTTTTATGAATACTCATAATGCGAACCGTATTATCCTGTTCTCCGGAGGTGGCTGCTTCTCCAAAATCCACTTCATATTTATGCAATTTCTCGATATAACGGATAAAATGGAATAACCCGCTATAGCTACCCTTTTCAAACCGTACTGCCTGGGATATTAGCATATCAATATTCGCTTTCCTTCGTTCCCCTCCTGGCATTGCCAAAGCATAATAGTGATAACCGGTTTGATCTAGGATGTCCTGTAATAGTTCATGAATAGGCGTATAGTGAACCTTAGCTCGAAATGTTTCCAACTGTGAGAGAAAACGTTCTAGTTTGGTACGTAGTTCCTCGTTATCGCCTTCATTTACATAGGAAATCACCGCTTTATACATGCTACTACTATGTTCCGCAGCCCGTATAAGTGCTAGCTGTGTTGTTGATAAGCCAACGATTGGAGAATATAGTACTCCCACTAGTGGAATATCCTGCCTAGGATTATCAATGATACGAAGTACATTAAGAAGCGTCATAATTTCAACAGTTTGAAAATAGCCCGTACCTGTATCTGCATAGGCAGGGATTCCTTCCTGCATCAGCGTATTTACGAACACTTCAGACCAACCGGTCATACTACGAAGTAATATAACCATATCGCTATAGGCAGCCGGGCGGTAGGCTTTGGCTTTACTATCGTATAGTAAAAGTCCGGTATCCGGATCTGTAAGCTCCTTAATTCTTCTGGCAATCGCCCTAGCTTCCATCTCCTTTTTGGTATAGACGATTTCTTCCGGATCTCCTTCCAATGCATCTTTCATTTCCATTCTATTCATCCTTAAGGTCGCCTCAACGCTAGCCTCTTTACCGGAATTTTCTTCTGCTACTTCCTCCTCTTCAGTAACCAGTAACAGTTCCACATCCTCGGCTAAACGTGATATACCATTGACGGTATCTGGTATATCCTCAGTATCAAATAATCCTCCATAAGCCAGTGCAGCCGCCTCGTCATATACAATTCCTCCGACCGATTCCTGCATGATCTGCTCGAAAATTATATTTACATAATCCAAGACTACTTTTCTACTTCGAAAGTTACGATCTAGGTCTATCCTTTGATAAAGATTCCTATCTCCATTCTCTAAGCAATCCTCTACCGAATAACTTTTATATTTTTCCATAAAAAGTTCAGGCATTGCCAAACGGAATTTGTATATGCTCTGTTTCACATCACCCACCATAAAGCGATTCGGATGTCCGTTTCTTTCCTTGGAGATACTTTGCAAGATAGTTTCTTGTACCAGATTACTGTCTTGATATTCATCGATTAGGATTTCTTCAAAATGCTCCGAAAGCTCCAGTGCAGCATCTGTAGGAACCATTTCTCCATCCTTTTCCTCCACCAGAATTTTTAATGCAAAATGTTCCAAATCATTAAAATCGATTATGTTCTTTTCTTCCTTCTTGGCTGCAAATTCCTTCATGAAATCTTTAGTAAGCTCGAACAAAACTTGCATCACACTTTGAACCGCCTGCAAATCTGCTAACATTTCCTCTGGCTCTTGAAAGAAGAATTGTCCAGTCAAATCCTTTAACCCCTTCTTTACCTCGTTTCGCAAAGCTTTGACTTTATCTTTTAACTGCAGGGATACCCCCTCTTCCTTTTTATTCGAGAGACGTGCATAGCTTATATCTCCAAAAGTCTCAGAAAGTGCTGCATAGGTATTCTCATTACGAAGCTGTTGCAGCAAATCCCTGTCGGATAAAAGAGCAGGTAGGTAAGCACTTGGACCTCCTGATTCATTGCAGATTGCAATGGCTTCTTCATTCTTCTTGGTCAAATCACCCAAGACCGTTTTAACATATTTCAAAAGTTCCTGCATCCAAATAGTGTTATCCATATCCTCTAAGCTTTCAAGCGCAAAAGCTTTCTGTTTATCCTCCATCCATTGTTCGGGCCATGGGGCACTCATGGAAAAGGAATACAATTGCAGAATCAAATCTTCCACCGGCGCATCAGATTTTGAATAGGAGTAGCTTTCAATAAATTCGTGAAAATCCTCCCGTCCTTCTTCATACCATTGTTCTAAGACAGCTGCAATTACATCAGATTTCATCAAAGTGATTTCCGATTCTTCTGCAATTTTAAATGCAGGATCCAAATCAATTCGATAGAAATAATTTCGAATCACATTTAAGCAAAAACTATGTATGGTTGTTATCTGGGCACTTTGAAGGAGAGAAACTTGTTTCTGAAGATGAGCATTATCCGGTTCATTTTGGAGTTTCTCATCAATGGCTTTACCAATACGCCCGCGCATCTCTGCTGCAGCAGCATTAGTAAAGGTAACCACCAATAGACGGTCAATATCCATTGGCTGTTCTCCCTCCGAAATCATATTAATAATACGCTCAACCAAAACAGCCGTTTTGCCCGATCCTGCTGCAGCGGAAACTAATAAATTCTTCTTCCTAGTATCTATTACCTTTTGTTGCGCCTTCGTCCATCTCATACCCATATCCAATCTCCTTGTCAAAACATATAATAACTCTCAGCAATCCGTTGAAATTTTCCTTCCAATCGTCAGGCTTGTAAGATTTCATTAGGATTGCTTTAGCAAGATCCTTTAAGGCTCTTTGATTACAGCGAATGCGTCTAATCAGAAAAAATGGACTTGTTTGAACGAAGTGAGTTGTCCTTTTTTCTGATTGCTCTAAGCATTCAATGTAATCATCTAGTGCCTTAAGGATCTTTGATCCAGCAATCTGTTGAAATTTACAAGCCCTCCTCAAAAATCTCCTTCTTCAACTCCTCGGTCGATTTCTTTTCAAGATTACGATATCCAAATCCGGGTAGTCGAATATCAAAGCCACAGGCAGATCGGAATTCACAATAATCACATGCTGTACGATCACTGATCCGATAAGGATTAAGGCTCGTATCCCCATCTAATATATGCTTGCTGTCTTCTACTAATCTTTGGTTAACATAGTTTACCAAAGCCTGAAGCTGCTTCTCTTTAGCTGCCGAGGATCTCTTAGAAAGTTCCCCTTCCTTATTGGTTTCAATTGGAATAATTTCCGATTTAACGGAAGCTCTTAAGCTTCCATCAGGTCCTGCAAGATTCTTATCCATCCATCCCAATACCTTTTTATCTCCAATAACCAAACCGTTCATCCGCAGTTTCTTAAAAATGTCTTCCTCTGCCTGATCAGATTTGGCTACAATTGGATCATCAATATGGTAATAGAATATACCCGAAGGTACTACTTTCTTCTCAGGATATCTTTTTCTTAGATATTCCATGGCGGCACTAAGATAAACCGATAGTTGCTGCTGCAAACCATAGTAAATGCGATTAATATCAAAGGAGGTATTTCCTGATTTATAGTCAATGACCCGTACATATAACTTATCCTCTTCCTCATATAGATCAAGCCGATCAATTCTTCCCTGCAAAGTAAGGAAGGTATCTGGAGTGTGGAAGAATGGCATTTCGTATCCAATAGGTTCAAAAACTCCTTGCTTTAACTGGTTACATAGTGCCCAGAGAGTTCTAATAGTTGTACGCTTAATACGGGTTATCAGATATTCATTTCGCTTTGTGCTCTTGATATAGGAATTTTCATATTCCTCCACTGCTTGCTCTACACTTTTAATCGCCCATTCATCTCGAACATCATCTGGAATGGTATGCCAGGTATATTCTCCCTTATCCAGCATTTTCGAAAAATTATCAATAGCATTATGAAAGATATTACCTATGTCAGGTATCGCAAGCTTATATTCCCGGCGTTCCTCCAAGGATAGCCCATAAGACATAAAATGCGCGAAAGCACAACCCGCATATCGCTCTAACCTTGTAATACTGCCTCGAAGCTCACTGCCATAAAGAAGTCTCGCTGCCTGTTTTGCGATTCCTTTTTCCTTATTGATATAGAAAGCCCCTTGTATAAGCTTACTTAAAACCTGGTAGGTTTCATTTTCAGATTTATAATATAAAAATAACTCTTTCCAGAGATCTGTAGTCGGTTTTTGCTGAAATTCTCTTAAACCTTCCGCCAAAAATGCAAGGCCATGATCACCTAGGATATAGTCAACATCATCCGTTCTTCCATCTTCATTTATTATCACCGTCTTAGGAAATAGTTGCATTAACTTACCGATAAGAAAGGAGGGATTGGTAGATTTACCTTCTCCATTCACCTTATGGTAGGTAAGATACAACTTATCCTTTGGCTTTGTCATGCTTAAATAGATATAGAATTGCTCAGTAAATGCTTGTTGACGTTTTGTTGGTGCCAGATCAATATCATGACTTATCAACAATTCCCGCTCCATATCAGAAAGAATTCCACCAGTAGATAAGGATTTAGGCACAATTCCTTCATTCATCCCCATAAAGAATAGCACTTTAATATCCTTTAAACGGGTTCGCTCGGTATCTCCAACGACGATTTCATCTACACCAGGAGGGATAAGACCCATCTTTGCTTCTACTAATCCCGTTTCTAAAATTTCTCCAAATTCCTTAATCGTACAATGCTCGTTACCAAGCAGTAAAACCATCTGATCATATAGTTCCATAACAATACCATATACCTGTTCAAATTCTTTTGCTGCAAGTAATGAATCGTCCTCTTGAAACTTCTGCTGATACTCCTCCAGTTTCAGTTCAATCTGAAGTCGAACTCCTAATTCATAGAGCGCTGTCGTATAATCCTTAAGAGTCTTTTCCTTATCCTTTAAAACCTCATAGAGAGGCTGAACTTCCACAAGTAATTGTTCTCTTACCGCATTTATCTGATCTAAATCAACCTTATCGCGGCTTCTAAAGTTCCTTGTAAAAGGTTCTTGATAACGTTTACTGCCTCGTATTCCTGTCGCTAGTATATAATTTTCAAATAGATCAATATCGTCCATTGCGACACCTGACAACCCCGTTCTTAGGTATCGGAACACGCTCTCATAACTATAATCTTCTGTAACGATTGCAATCACTGATCGCAGTAGCTCTACAAATGGATTATTCAATATATCTTTCTTATAGTCTATAAAACATGGAATATCCATCTGGGCAAATTTATGTTTTACGCTTCGTCCGTAATTCTCGATATCCCCGGTTACAACAGCGATATCCTGATAACGATAGCCTTTCTCTCGAACCAAACGCTTTATTTCTCTTGCTACAAAAGCAACTTCCGCCTCTGGATCCTTAGTCTCATGAATAAGAATATCTTCCTGCTCCTCTTCATAACATTGATAAGGATAACGGAATAGATTCTTCTCCAATGAAGCAAGTGCGGGGGAATTGAGGAAGCGGTAAGGTATCTTGTTTCTATTGCGTTCCTCTGCATAGACAGGTTCTTCAATTTCTATATTATTATCCTTGGCTATCTTATATAGCTTTTGGATTGTTTTCTTACTTAATCCGAATAATTGATGATCCGCAGCCGGTGTATCAAGCTCTTCTGAAGGATCAATTGTAACGGTCACCATTACCTTCTTTGCATATTGCATCATCTTGGCAAGGAGTTGATACTGGCAGGGAGTAAATCCAGTAAAGCCATCTAGACAGATTACACTATCCTTTAGCCACTCAGACTGATCCACTATCTTATTCAATACCACAAGCGTTTCCTCTGCTGTAATATATCTTTCCTTCATAAATGCTTGGAAACCATTGTAAACGGTGAGAATATCCGCAAGTTTTGCTTTTAAAACCGGCTTATTACCTGCTATTTCTTGCATTTTTTCTAAATCTTCTGGCTGAATATTGTATTGAAAAAACTCGGACAATAATGATTTTAATTCACCAATAAATCCTGGTTTCTTCACATTTGAACCGAATAGTATCAAGTCTTTTCGCTTCTCTGCAACGACTTTACGAAGTACCATACTCTTACCGGTATCCTCTAGGATGGGATAATCATTACCACCGACTTCATCAAAGATGCGGAAAGCAAAGCGCAGAAAACTAAGGATATCCACATTCATTACACCGTGCTCCGGGTGCATGCTAACAATATCCTTCTGTGTCTGCAAAGTAAATTGCTCTGGTACAATAACAAGATAATTGGTGTCCATATGTAATTTTGACTGTTCTATTACCTCACGGTATAGCTGAAAGGATTTACCGGAACCGGCACTTCCCAAAAAAAGTTGCAAGGACATAAATTATACCTCCATCCTTGGAATTTATCTGCATAAATTATTCTACTGTATAATAATATATAATAAGATTAAGACATGAGGCAAATCATGCTTGGAGGATAGAAATGGCAAAGACTAAGATAGTTGTTATCCAATTAAAAGAAATCATATATACGGTAATATTTGCCGCTCTAGGAATTCTACTGATTCTTTTACTAATCTTTATGTTCTGGCCTGATAAAAAAGATGAAACCGTTTCAACGGAAACAGATATTTATCGGGCAGGTGTATGGACTCACTCCATAGCTTTAAACGATACGGCAATTAATTTAGAGGTTGTGGTTGATAAAAACCATATTAACTCGGTAGAAATTGTTAATATCGATGAGACAATTACAACTATGTATCCTCTTATCGAGCCTTCTTTAGAAGCGATTGCTACTCAATTATATGCTGATGTTCCCATCGAACAGGTAGAACTCCAGGAGGAAAGCAAATACACCCAGCAGGCACTTCTTGATGCAATCAAAGCTGCGCTTGATAAGGCAACTATTACCCCTACACCAACACAGTAGAGATTTACATAGCACCTTCTATATTACTGTAATGCTTATTACCTCCATAATAAGCATTACAGTAATCTTTTTATCTGGCATATTTACATCTATCTTCTATCAGCAATTTATAATTTCTCTAACTCCTTCATCCACATTGCCGAAGAAGCATCACTTGGCATACGCAGTGCTCCCCGAGGCGATAAAGATACACTTCCCACCTTCGGTCCATCCGGCAAACAAGAACGTTTATATTGCTGTGCAAAAAATCTTCTGTAAAAAATCTTTAACCATTTTAATAGTACATCATCCGGATACTTCTCTGCAAATGCTATTTTTGCCAACCTATATATTTTAGAAGGTTCAAATCCAAAGCGCATAATATAGTAAAGATAGAAATCATGTAATTCATAAGGTCCAACGATTTCCTCCGTCTTCTGATTGATTTCCCCTTCCTTTGGTGGAAGAAGCTCAGGACTCACAGGGGTATCTAGAATATCTTGCAAGACAGCTTTCAATTTGTTATCGGTCGCCAACTCGCAAGAATATGAAACTAAGTGTTGAACCAAAGTCTTTGGAACAGAGGAGTTCACTGCATACATCGACATATGATCCCCATTATAAGTAGCCCATCCCAAAGCCAACTCGGACAAATCTCCGGTTCCGATTACAATCCCATTATACATATTGGCAAGATCCATAAGAATCTGTGTCCGTTCCCTTGCCTGACTATTTTCATAGGTGATATCGTGCTTCTCTTTATCATGCCCGATGTCTCGAAAATGAAGTTCCACGGCATCACGGATTGGTATTTCCTTCAGTGTAACCCCAAGGCATTCAGCCAGTATAATCGCATTACGGTAGGTTCGATCCGTTGTACCAAAGCAAGGCATAGTAACTGCAATGATTCCCTTTTTATCCAAATTTAATCGTTCAAATGTTTTATGAACAATGAGTATTGCTAATGTAGAATCCAGTCCCCCAGAAAGTCCTATGATAGCATGCTTTGTTCCTATATGGGCAAGCCTAGTCTTTAATCCCTGCACTTGGATATTGATGATATCCCTGCATCGACTTTCTCTATCCTCTTTATTGGTGGGTACAAAAGGAGATGAAGCAATAAGCCTAGTCAATGGTATTTCAGATAAGGTATCTTCTTCACATAAGGAAAATGGTACCACTACATATTCTGTAGACACCTGCCCAAAATAAGTATTTCTTCTTCTACGTTCGCTTTTTAACATACTTAAATCAACTTCACTTTGCGTTATCCCATTTTCATAAACAGAAGATTCTGATAGCATCTTACCGTTCTCTGCGATCATATTATGGCCTGCAAATACCAAATCAGTAGTAGATTCCCCTTCTCCTGCATTGGCATTAATATAGCCGCATACTAATTTAGCTGACTGCTGATTGACCAAATCTCTGCGATAGCTATCCTTGCCAATCGTAACATCACTGGCAGAAGGATTAGCAATGATATAAGCACCAGCAGTACAGTGAGAGATACTAGGAGATTGCGGTATCCAGAGATCCTCACCAATTTCTACCCCAAATGTAAAATCGGGCATATTGGTACACTGGAACAAAATCCCAGTCCCAAAATATACATTTTCATCAAGGAAAGGCACCACTACAGGCTTTATAAACCCAGGTGTAAAATGCCTTAATTCATAGAAATCAATATAATTAGGAATGCTGCTTTTTGGTACTAATCCAAGAACCTTGCCCCTCTGAATAACAGCAGCTGTATTGTAGAGCTTATCATTCATTGCATAGGGAAAACCTATAACAACCACCACATCCATCGACTTGGTATGTTCTTTAATCCTCTTTACTTCTTCCTGTGCTCTGCCTAATAAAGTATCCTGTAGAAACAAATCTCCACAAGTATACCCTGTAACAGAAAGTTCTGGAAATACAATTAGCTTTATTTCTTTTTCAGCTGCTATATTAATTAATTCGATAATTCGATCTGCATTCTGTTCACAATCTGCAACCTTTACAAAGGGTGTCGCAGCTGCCACTCGGACAAATCCATGTTTCATAACATAACCATACCTTTCTTTGCAACCTGCAAACCAATGCTACAAGTTAAATATATTTGTAAATGAAATCATATATACATTAGACTCACTATTGCTTACATTTTAATCTTTATACCATAAAAAGACAAGCATCTCTTCATTGCATTAAAGAAAAGTCAAAAAAAAGCGGCCTATGGCCGCCTTCATCTTTTGTATCCACCCAAAATGCCGGTTCCTGCATTTTGACGCCTAGCAAAGCTAGGTGGGTAACCGCATGTAAATTTCTGCCTTCCGCTGCAAAAGGCGGCTTGACATCCACTTACAGATGTAGGAATCCCTTTTAAATCATGTAGGTTCAAAATAACAGGAGTATCGAGCATCTCAGGATTTGTTTCTGTAACATTATTATAATTTATCAGCTATCATATTTCAAGGTATTTATCATTGTTTTTCTCTGGTATATATTGTATTTTTAAGGATTGTCGATTTCATAAGGTGGGAATGTAAATATAAATTCACTTCCTTCCCCTAATTTCGATTTTACTTCAATATCGCCATCATGTTTTAAAGCAATCTGTCTAGCGATTGATAAGCCAAGACCGGAACCATTGGCATTCTGTCGTAAACTTGATTTATAAAATTTTTCGAAGATATGTTCCAGTTCAGATGGTTCAATACCGATGCCTTCATCACGTATTGTTACTACTATTTTATCCGTCTTTTTTAATATTATGTGGACCGTTTTATTTTCCATGGAAAACTTTATAGCATTATCTAAAATAACCATAAACATCTGGCGAAGACGATCATAGTCACCAAGCATCATGCAAATTGGCTGGTCATTAATGATTTGAATTTTAATATTTTTCTTTGATGCGATAGTACTTGCACTTCGAATAATATCTTCAAAAATCTGAACTAATTCTACCGGTTCTTTTTCAATTGCAAAATCAGGATTCTGCATTTTTGAAAGGACGAGTAGGTCTCCTACCAGTCGCTCCATACTTTTACACTCTGAGAGCATACGGTCATAATATTGTACAATCTTATCTTCATCGGTAACCATACCATCGATTAGGGTTTCTGTATAAGCACGAAGAACGGTTATCGGCGTTCTTAACTCATGGGATACATTGGCAAAGAAATCAAGTCGTGTCTGATCCAAATTTTTTCTTTGAATATCATTTTCCAATAATTTCTCTGACAAAATGTCGATTGTACTTGCTAATTCACCTATCTCATCTTTTCTTTTTATTCCTGTCTTTGTATGATAATTTCCCGCAGCCAGCTCCAATGCAGTTACCCGCATCCTAGAAATCGGTAGAGATAATTCAGTAGCAAAAACAATGACAATAAGAAATGATATTGCAAGTGCTACAACACTACTAAAAACAAGCAAACTTAAGCTTGTTGTTATAATAGCCCTTTGACCTTCCACGGGGGATTTTAGAAGAACTGCACCAGATACATCTAAATTCACACCATAGACAGGTACTGCTACTGTAATAGTCTGGGTTTGATATATTTCATCATAGCTTGTTTGATTATCCATGATATTGGCAAAGGCACTATTAATAATTTTCATATAATCATCATATACCTCAGAACCTAAAAACTCCTCGTAAGAATTCGTTGCTAAATTTTCATCCAAGGGATCCTGAGAATCTGGATTTGCGATGGTCCATATATCCAATTGGTTGATTTCTTCAAGAATATTGAGATATTCAAGAAACTCACTGGTTTTACCATACTTGGAGAACTCCGATATTCTTTCTGATACTTTTAGTGCCTGTCTCTCTAATTGCTCCCTATGATTTTCCATGGTTGTATCATAGTAAAGTTTCATAAATATTAAGCAAATAAGAACCGCTGTAATCAGAAGCATAATTGCATAATTAAGATATAATTTAAAAAATAAACGGTTGTAGATACGTACCTTATTCTCTTTCGCCATAAAACCCCCGCTTTCTTTTATCTCTTTCGTACCAAGTCGCAGAAAAAGCCACTTAAGTGGCCTTTTCTTTTATTACTTTATTCCTTTTCTTCAATTTCAAACTTATAACCTACTCCCCAGATCGTTTTAATTGACCAGGAAGGATGCTCTACGGTATCGAGTTTTGCACGAAGTCTTTTTATATGAGAATCTACCGTTCTGCTATCACCGAAATAATCAAATCCCCATAAGCTATCAAGTAAGTTATCTCTTGTAAACACTTTATTAGGATTGCTAGCAAGTGTCCACATTGTTTCGATCTCTTTCTTGGTAAGCGAGACTTTCTTGCCACTAATATGTAAGGAATATTCGTCCAAGTTGATTTCAAGATTATCAATCTTAATCCGATTTTCGGAGGTTTCTTCCTTTGTTGATTTTGCCATTCTTCTTAATACAGCTCTTACTCTGGCCATAACCTCTCTTGGACTAAACGGCTTAACTATATAATCATCTGCTCCAATATCAAGCCCCATGATTTTATCAAAATCCTCTCCCCTGGCTGTAATCAAGATCACCGGAACATTGGATTTGCTTCGGATTTTACGACAAACTTCATACCCATCTTCTTTGGGCATCATCACATCCAGCAATACCACATCGGGGTTATACTGGCTAAACAGCTTTATCGCTTCTTCCCCATCCCCCGCTACGATTGGTTCAAATCCTTCCATTCTGGAGTATGTAGATAAGATATCCGTTATATCACGATTATCATCTGCGATTAAAATATGCTGCATTATTAAATTCCTCCTTTAAAGATTATCCCTTTTTCATATGCAGGTTACTGTATTCATTATACATTTTATATTATCATGAACAATATATATTCATGATTTTGTATTTTGAGAGTGGTGCTCACCTTCGCTTATATAAATAGACGACTTAGTAAGCAAAATTGTTTCATAATAATTTAATATTTATGAAACAATTGAAATTCATTCCCTTGGATTATACTCACACATATTATGTTTGCATAAAAAGTATAGCAATGTCAAATACTATTCATAAGAATCCTTACATTTCCAAATGTAAAAAAATCACTCTTCATTTATTATATATGATGTGAACTATAGAAAACAAGTAGTAAAAAATATAAAATTAGTGATTTTAATTAAAATATTTAATAAATCTTAACATTATGACACTTTTTTGACAAAATATATAGTTATACTAAGTAAAGTAAAGATAGGATGTGACATAAGGAATTT
>JAAYSQ010000202.1 GCA_012523925.1 Clostridiales bacterium | reverse complement strand
TTCAAAGTGTGGCAATCAATGCCTATGCGGATAAAATCCTTGCATAAAAAGCATCATAGAAAAATCAAGTACTTTGACAAAAACTTTGACATTTTCACTTTGACAAAAAAATAAGACCTTCCGAAACTCGGAAAGCCTTGATTTTACTGGGTTTGTTCTAAGCACGAGACGGGATTCGAACCCGCGGCCCTCGCCTTGGCAAGGCGATGCTCTACCACTGAGCCACTCGTGCATATTATGTTGTGCTTTTGTTATTTCCTGAGCACAAGACATAATATACTATATTTTTAAGGGGTTGTCAAGGATAAAATGAGAATTTTTTTAATTTTTCTTGTTTTTCATTTTATTCGGAATTTTTAACCAATTGTCACTGTTAATACATATTGATTGTTCTGGAATGGCTTATTCTTTAATGATTCAAGCTGTGAGATTGAGACATCGATCCAAAGTTCTTCAGCTGCTATAAGAAAATGGGCCATCATAACGCCAATATCAATTAAGTTATTGTTATCCATCATTTTATAAAGTAAAACATTTTTTCTTGTAAAGATGTGAATACGGTTTTTATATACTACAAATCGCCATGGTTGGTTATTCAGACCTGATGGGGAAAGGCGGGCAGCAGTAATGATCTGTCGAATGTCTGCGTTGACATCTTCTTTATATACGACCGTATCTTTTTCTGGTAGGCGTTTTGCTTCATGAGAGTTACGAAGTAAAGGTTTTGCAGGTTTTCCAAAAGCGAGAGCTATAACATACTCATATTTCATTGTAGATTTTAATCCTCTGCCTGGGCTTGCCAAACCAACATAGCAGCTTCCTAAACCTTTCCTTGTAAGGTATAAACTTAATTGCTGCATCATGTAACCTGCATTTAGTAAGTAATTATCTTTCTTTTCTGAGGAAATGCAGAAGTAATAAGGGGCTTTAACGGAGAATGGCCCATGGAAGCCCTGTTTCTTTTCAATGTTACTTACTAATTTGAATTCTACGGCAATGTCATCGATTAATTTAGGAATTTCATTAACAAATTTTAAGATGTCATCAAGTACATCCCATTCAATTTTATCATGTATAAAATGACGCGTAGATTTTCTTGAAAATATTGCTTCAAACATATTCATAGTACGTATCCCTCTTCCTCATTATTTGGATCTATTATTCATTGCTCTTTTCCTATAATATAAAGGTGATAAACCATAATACTTTTTAAATAATTTACTAAAGTGGTATACATCATCATAACCAACTTGATTTGCTATGCTTTTTATACTTCCACTGTTTTCTTCAAGTAATATTTCTTTTGCTTTCTCTAGACGGATTTTAATCAAATAGTTGATAGGAGATTCTCCGGTTTCTTCTTTGAATATTTTAGAGATATATACTGGGCTCAAATACATATTCTGTGCAATTTGCTCTAAAGATATCTTATTTTCATAGTTTTCATTTAGATACTTAATTATTCGTTTTACAGCATAACTTTTACTATAAGTTTCAAAATTATAACTTTCTTGTTTTGGTCTTTCATCATCAATTATCTCGCGGATGATTAGTAGTAACATCTGTATTAAATAACTCTTGAACATAAAATACTGTCCGACTTGATTGCTTTCTTTCTCTGCAATCATTGCATGGCAGTGCATAGATAATTGCTGCTTCAATTTGGATTTAGTACGTATGATACACCCGCCATCTTTAAGTTCAATGGAATTGGGTTTCATGTTTTTGAATTGAAAATCTGTGAAACCAGCTATGAATTCAATCCTTGGCTGTTTAGAATTTACGATTATATGAGTATGTTTGACACCGGGATTGCAAATAACTAGATCCCCAGCTTCAACATCATATTCTGTTGAACCAATAAGATATTTACCCTTACCAGATAGTATATATGCCATTTCGGCAAAATCATGATCGTGATATACACCATCATTTTCCATTTTAACTTTGGACACATAGAAAATAGTAGGATTTAAGTCGTTATATGTAATGTCATATTCATTGGCCACTTTCTCACCTCTTTTTCTAAATTGCTAGGTAATTGCAAAACGGTACAGTTAGTAATCTATTTACGGATTGACTAATCTCTTCTTTTGAATATTATAACATTAGATTTCCAAATAGTTAAATGATTTTTTGAAACAATCCTTAGTTTATCAGACCAAATACCCAAAGAATTTCAATAAATTGGCAGATAAGCTTAATTTATTGGTTTTTACATAGAAATTATCGGGGGTCAATATAATAAAATACATGATTAAAGTAACAATATACATTTTTTTTATTGACAAGGGGGCTATAATAATATAGTCTATGAAATTCTAGTACTTTTTAAATTTAGTTAAACTACCAATTAGGGGGCAATGAGATGACAGAAATGAAATGGTTCTTTTCCTTTTTGAAAAAGTATCGTGGCAGACTAATATTTGCAACGTTTCTGGTGACGATTGTTAGTATAATCGCAATCGTAAATCCGCAAATATCAGGTATTGTTGTTGACGATATTATTAAGGGAGGAGACCACAGCAAATTACCGATTATGATGGTTATTATGATCGTGACAACGCTGCTTCGGGCAGTACTTAAATACTGGTTTCTCTTAATTTTTGAAAAATCATCTCAAGGGATGTTATACAACATGAGAGATTATGTGTATCGAAAATTGATGGCACAGGATTTTAATTTTTTCAATCGGAATAGGACAGGAGATCTGATGTCGCGAATGACTGGTGACATGGACGCTATACGTCACTTTGTAGCATTCGTTACATATTCCATATATGAAAATAGCCTGCTTTTTGTTATAGCTTTAGTTATGATTTTTGTTGCGGATTGGCGCTTGGCACTTTGCATGATTGCGGTTATGCCGTTTACCATATGGGCTACTTTCCTTCAATTAAAGGAAGTAAAACCTGCATTTCATAATATTCGTAAGCGTTTCTCTAGCCTTAATACTTTTGTTCAGGAGAATGTAAGTGGTAATCGTGTGATTAAAGCCTTCGCAAAAGAGGATTATGAGATTGAAAAATTCAATCGAGAAAATGATGGTTACCGTGAAGCGGAGCTAGCAGCGACTGATATATGGAAAAAGTATGTTCCAATATTTGAACTTATGGCAAATGCCTTGACTGTAATCCTTTATTTGGTTGGCGGTATTATGGTTATTAAAAAGCATATGAGCCTAGGTACTCTTGTAACTGTTAGTGGTTACTTATGGATGCTGAATAACCCGCTTCGTATGGCAGGATGGTTAGCCAACGACTACCAGAGATTTGTTACTTCAGTAGAAAAAATCTATGCTACTGTTATTGTTGAGCCGAGAATTTTTAATAAGGAAAATGCAATCACTAAGGAACGCTTTGCTGGTGAAATTGAATTTTCCGGAGTAAGCTACCGAGCAAATGATGAAGAAATTTTAAAAGATATTAATTTTCATGTCAAACCTGGTGAAACAGTTGGTATTGTTGGTGCTACTGGTTCAGGTAAATCCACTATTATGAATCTGCTCTGCCGTTTCTACGATGTTAATGCTGGCGAGATAATGATTGATGGTATAAAACTCAAAGATTTAGATCTACATTCCATTCGAAGCAATATTGGTTTGGCTATGCAGGATGTATTCCTATTCTCCGATACAATAGAAGGAAATATTGCTTATGGTAGACCGGATTGTAGTTTTGAAGAAGTTGTTGCTGCCGCGAAAATTGCAGGTGCACATGATTTTATTGAGAAGATGCCGGAAGGCTATGATACCATTGTCGGTGAGCGAGGTGTAGGTTTATCTGGTGGACAGAAGCAGAGAATTTCCCTTGCAAGAGCATTGCTTAAGAATCCTTCTATCATTATATTGGATGATACAACTTCTGCAGTGGATATGGAGACAGAAGCTAAGATTCAAAAAGAGCTGAAAGCTTTGGATGGCGAACATACGGTATTTATTATTGCACATCGTATTTCTTCGATTAAGGATGCAGATCAAATTCTTGTATTAGAAGATGGTAGAATTATTGAGTCTGGTAAGCATCAGGAACTTATCGATAAAAAAGGTTATTATTATACAGTATTCCATCACCAATATGGAGATTTTGAACAAATCTTAGCATCAACCAGGAAGGCAGGTGGGGAGATTGGCTAGAAATAAATATGATGTTGATGAGTCATTAGAGACAGAATTTAACCTATCTCATTTAAAAAGATTGGGCGGTTATATTAAACCATATCGAAAAGATATGATTTTAACTATTATTCTTATGACGGTAACCTCAGCACTTGGAATGCTGACACCTATAATTCTAATGAGGATTATGGATGTCTATATACCTAATGAAGATATCAAGGGAATTATAGGTTTAAGTATTATAATTCTTCTGATTTATATAATTATTTCCGTGGCACTTCGTATAAAGATAACTTTGACGGCAAGGTTAGGGCAGAATATTATTCATACAATACGATCGGATATTTTTGAACATCTACAGGAACTGCCATTTTCCTACTATGATGACAGACCACATGGTAAGATTCAGGTTCGAGTAGTAAATTATGTGAATAGATTAAGTGACCTACTATCTAATGGTATTATTAATACAATTACAGATCTTTTCAGTTTACTATTTATTGTTATTTTTATGTTGGCTGTAAATGTTCGATTGGCGCTAATTTGTTTACTTGGCCTTCCATTACTTATGATTTTAATCTTCATCATTAAGAAAAAGCAAAGGCTAGCTTGGCAGATTTCTAGCAACAAGGCTTCGAACTTGAATGCCTATATTGCAGAGAGTATTAGTGGTATCCGCGTAACGCAGAGTTTCACCAGAGAGGAAGAAAATACCGATATATTTAATAGGTTGAGCGGTGAGTATCGAACTGCCTGGTTAGGAGCGGTAAAGTATAATTTCCTTCTATGGCCTGCAATTAATAATATTTCCACTTGGACAACTGTTGCAATCTTTGTATTGGGTGTTGCATGGATAAATCAAGGCGTTGATGGTATTACAGCTGGTGTACTGATTGCCATGACCGGTTATGTTGGGCGGTTCTGGGCTCCTGTTAATACACTTGCCAGCTTTTATAACTCACTATTAACAGCAATTTCTTATTTAGAGAGAATATTTGAAACCATTGATGAGCCTGTATTGGTTAAAGATTGTGAAGGGGCCATAGAGATGCCACCGATTAAAGGTGAGGTTGAATTTAAAGACGTTTCCTTTAGTTATGAAGACGGTGTTCCTATTTTGAATAAAATTAATTTCAAAGCGAATGTTGGTGATAGCTTTGCTATCGTAGGGCCGACTGGTGCAGGAAAGACAACCATTATTAACTTAATCAGCCGTTTCTATAATCTAGACAGTGGTATGATTACTATTGATGGGGTAGATATTAGTAAAGTACAGATTAAATCGCTTCGTAAACAGATGGGCGTTATGTTGCAGGATAGCTTTATATTCTCCGGTACTATCATGGATAATATCCGCTATGGTAATATGGAAGCTACGGATGAAGAGGTTATAGAGGCCGCTAAGACCGTCCGTGCTCATGATTTTATCATTGAACTGGAGAGAGGTTATAAAACGGAAGTAAATGAACGGGGTAGCAGACTTTCCGTTGGACAAAGACAGTTGATTAGCTTTGCCAGAGCATTGCTAGCAAATCCGAAAATACTTATTCTGGATGAAGCAACCTCAAGTATTGATACAGAGACCGAGATATTATTACAAGAAGGTCTTAGCAAACTTCTTGCAAATCGTACTTCCTTTATAATTGCCCATCGTCTCTCTACAATTAAGAATTCAACCTGTATCATGTATATAGATGGTGGTAAAATTGATGAAATGGGTACTCATGAGGAATTGCTAGAGAAGAAGGGCAAATATTACGAATTGTATATGTCACAATATAAATTCTTAGAAGAGTAGTATTTAGCAAGAATAATTAACTGTTTCGCAGTTATTCAAAAATAATAAGGCATATAGTATCAGCGGACATAGATAAGGTGTCCGCTGATTATGTTTTATGGATTTATTTGTAATAAGATGAGAAGCTTTCCATTATATTAAAAGGACAAAAGGATTACTGGACGAAAAGTAAAGTTAAAAATTATTTTTTTGTTGGATAGCAATAGAAAATATGCTATGATAACAAAAGTAGAAAAATAAATATATAGCTTATAAAATGTTAAAAGACACATTTTGTAAAGGGGAGAATTGAGTAAATTATGAGAAAATATGGAGTTTTTTATCTAGGATTATTGGTATTGGTTCTTGGAGGCTGTAGTAATCGAAATAAGATGCCGGAGTTTATTCCTACACCTACAGTTTCTCCTACACCAATTGTAGATATTGAAGAGGAACCGGAGGAAGTAACCGAGCATGAAGATATTCCAATTGAGGAATTAGATCTAAGCAAAGTAGAGACAACACCAAAGTATATTAGAATGTCCAAGTTTGGCTCTACATTAAACGTTAGATCAAAGCCATCTACGGACAGTGATATTATAGGTTACCTAGTACATAGAGAAAAAATTGATGTAATTGCTATCAAAGATGGGTGGGCTGCATTTATTGACGATGACATTGTAAAATATGTAAGTGCTGACTATTTGGTGGATGAGAGACCGGAATATCTTGAAGCACCAACGGTAACCCCAACCCCAACACCGGCACCTACTCCGACTGCTGAGCCTACGAAGAAGCCAGAAGCGACACCGGAGGCGGAACCTACTGAGACACCGGATTCAACTGAGGAAGAAGCAGCTGATGAGTAGAGCTAATGTGCTAAGCCCTGGGCTAAATAATATATACTTACTATAATAAAAAGGCGATATCCATTTCCTTGTATTAAGGAATAATGATATCGCCTTTATTGATATTAAATAGCTATTATATTTATAATCGGTATAAAAGGTCCTTGTAGTAAAAAATAAAGTTAATTTTTAATAATCTGATGATTGAATAAAATCAAGAAATTGATTCATAGAGTTAGAAAGAAAGGCATTTTTATGATAGGCAAAGCCGACCTTTCTTTTATTGATAGGGATTTGCAGTGGTATTTGAACTAAAGATCCATTCTTTAATTCGGGTAATACAAATTCCTTAATAACACATGCCACCCCTAACCCCGTTTTGGCAAATTCAATCAGTAAATCCATATTGGTAACTTCCAGAATATGAGGAGGCTCGATATCATTCTCTAAAAAGTACTGGTTGATATACTGGCGAGTAATATTTTCTTCGTCCAGCAACATGATATTTGCAGTAGAGAAGATATCATAATCTCGTTCTCTGCGTTTTAGATTATTTAGATAATCTGGAGTTGCTACAAATACATCTTCAATTTCCCCTAATGTATAGAAATTGATGGATTTGTCATTCTCTGGCTTTGCAACCAGGCCGATATCAAGCGTACTGCTTTCCAATTGTTTTAAAGTATGATATGTTGATTGACTCTCAATGGTAATTTTTATATGAGGATATTTTCTTACAAAGTCCTTTAAGTAGGGCAGTAGTAAATGTTTGCACAAAGTTGTACTGGCTCCTATTTTCAAATGTCCCATTCCCAGCTCATTTATTTTTTTAATGCTATCTTCTGCCTGTCGTATAGTATCAAAGGCATCACGGGTATGTTCGTAAAGAAGCTTTCCTTCATCTGTAAGCTTAACACCCCGAGAACTACGAATGAATAAAGTTACATTCAAGTTGTTCTCCAAGGAGCTGATGGCTTTACTCACGGCAGGTTGACTAATGAATAAATGTTTTGCTGCATGGGATATATTTTCTTTCTCTGCTACACAATTAAAAACATGATATAAGGATAGATTTTGCTCCAGGATTCCCACCTCTTTCAGTGCATAAATATAAAGATTAGTGCATAACTCAGAGTTATATTATATATATTTATTATGTATTATTATTATAACAGAGTGTATGATATAATGGCAATAGAAAAAATTATTCCTATGATTAATATGGTTTATATAGATTAGGTATCTGTGCGTAATTTTTAGCTATTAACGTGAAAGGAGAAGAAACATGAATTATAATATCACGGTAATACCTGGTGACGGTATCGGGCCTGAAATCGTGGCGGAAACAAGAAAAGTATTGAACCAGATTGGCGAAAAATTTGGTCATAACTTTACTTATACAGAGATTCTCATGGGAGGGGTATCGATTGATGCTACCGGAGTACCTCTAACAAAGGAAGCATTAGATACAGCCCGAAATAGCGATTCCGTGCTTTTAGGTGCAATCGGTGGGAATGTAGGTAAGTCCGATTGGTATAGCCTACCTCCGCATTTAAGACCGGAAGCAGGTTTACTAGCCATTCGGAAAGGGCTGAACTTATTTACAAATATTCGGCCTGCAGTACTCTTTCCTGAGCTAAAAGATGCCAGTCCCTTAAGGGAAGACATTATTGGTGATGGATTTGATTTTGTTGTAATGCGAGAGTTAACCGGTGGTCTTTACTTCGGCGAGCGCAATACAATGATAGAAAATGGTATTCGTACCGCTACCGATACCTTAACCTATGATGAGAATGAAATTAAGAGAATTGCAAAGTGGGCTTTCACGATTGCTAGAAAGCGTAGACGCAAGATCTGTAGTGTGGATAAAGCGAATGTTCTTGACTCCTCTAGACTTTGGAGACAGGTAACTGAGGAAGTGGCTAAAGATTATCCAGATGTGGAGTTGTCACATATGTTAGTTGATAATTGTGCTATGCAACTGGTAAAGGATCCAAGGCAGTTTGATGTGATTCTTACAGAGAATATGTTTGGAGATATCCTATCTGATGAGGCTAGTATGATAACCGGCTCTATCGGTATGCTGGCATCTGCAAGTCTAGGAGATACAAAGCTTGGTCTATATGAACCAAGTCATGGCTCTGCACCAGATATCGCTGGACAGAATAAAGCAAACCCAATTGCAACCATACTTTCTGCAGCGATGATGCTTCGCTATTCCTTTGATCTAGAAAGGGAAGCGGAAGCTGTAGAGTCAGCTGTAAAATCAGTTTTAAAGAAAGGATACCGCACCATAGACATAATGTCCAAGGGAATGACACTAGTAGGAACAAAGGAAATGGGAGATCAGATTTCAAGTGAGATTTGAGTATAATAGCAAGATATAAATTAATAACCACAGTATGTACTTATAATAATAATAATTCAATAATGAACATGGTGTTCTTTTATAAATATGAGCGTAGTTTAACAATCTAGATTTGTAATAAAGATTCGTAATTAAGTAATATAGTAATTTGATGAAATAGTCAGGAGGAATTAAGTATGGGTATGACGATGACGCAGAAGATATTAGCAGCCCATGCAGGTGTTGAACGAGTAACTGCGGGACAACTAATTGAAGCGGATCTGGATTTAGTACTGGGAAATGATGTAACGGCGCCGGTTGCAATTAAAGAGATGGAAAAGATGAAAATCCGCAACGTTTTTGATAAGAATAAAATTGCCTTGGTACCGGATCATTTTACCCCTAATAAAGATATTAAATCGGCACAAAACTGCAAATATATGCGTGAGTTTGCAATGGATCAGGAAATAACGAATTATTTTGAGATTGGTGAAATGGGAATTGAACACGCATTACTTCCGGAAAAAGGATTGGTTGTTGCCGGAGATGTTGTGATTGGTGCAGATTCTCATACTTGTACCTATGGTGCGCTGGGAGCGTTTTCTACAGGTGTCGGAAGTACGGATATGGCAGCAGGTATGGCAACTGGAAAGGCATGGTTTAAAGTACCTGCAGCATTGCGATTTGTTCTAAAAGGGAAACCATCCAAATGGGTAAGTGGCAAAGATATCATTCTACATATCATTGGTTTAATCGGAGTCGATGGAGCTCTTTATAAATCTATGGAATTTGTAGGAGATGGGATTAATAATTTATCCATGGATGATCGCTTTACTATAGCTAATATGGCGATTGAAGCTGGTGCTAAGAATGGAATATTCCCCGTAGATGAGAAGACAATTCGTTATATCAAGGAGCATTCGAATAAAAAAATTACCGAGTATAAAGCAGATGAAGATGCAGATTATGAGAAAACCTACGAAATTGATCTTGCTTCTTTAAAACCTACTGTTGCTTTCCCGCATCTGCCAGAAAATACTCGTACAATTGATCAGGTTGGAGATATTAAGATAGATCAAGTTGTTATCGGCTCCTGTACCAATGGAAGGCTTGAAGATTTGCGAATTGCTGCTAGGGTATTGGAAGGAAGAAAGATTGCAAAAGGAATGCGTTTGATTGTATTCCCTGCTACGCAGAAGATCTATCTTAAGGCCATGGAGGAAGGACTTCTTTCAACTTTTATAAAAGCTGGTGCCGTCGTTAGTACACCAACTTGTGGGCCTTGCTTAGGTGGACATATGGGAGTATTGGCTGCTGGTGAACGGGCAGTGGCTACAACTAATCGTAACTTTGTCGGTCGAATGGGTCATGTGGATTCAGAGGTGTATTTGGCCAGTCCGGCTGTAGCTGCAGCAACAGCGGTAGCTGGTAGGATATCTGGTCCTGAAGAATTAGGATTATAATGTTAATAATTTGAGTCGTGCGATAAAAGCATCGATATATGACTTTTATTAGCAAATCATAATTGAGAAAGGAGCATATAATGAAAGCATTAGGAATAGCTCATAAATACGGAGATAATGTGGACACAGACGTTATTATTCCGGCGCGTTATCTAATAACTTCGGATCCTAAGGAACTTGCTTCTAAGTGTATGATTGATATCGATAAGGATTTTGTAAATAGAGTACAAGAAGGGGATATTTTGGTTGCTAAAAAGAATTTTGGATGTGGTTCCTCTAGGGAGCATGCACCAATTGCCATTAAGGCTTCCGGTATCAGTTGCGTGATTGCGGAAACTTTTGCAAGGATTTTTTATCGTAACGCAATTAATATTGGTCTTCCGATTATTGAATGCCCAGAAGCAGCCAGGGATATCGAAGCTGGTGATCAAGTAGAAGTTAACTTTGATAAAGGGATTATATATAATCTGACAAAAGGCAGGCAATATCAGGGGCAAGCATTTCCAGAATTTATGCAGAAAATTATAAAATCAGAAGGATTAATTAACTATATTAACAGTGAATCGTAGCGTATATGGTATAAGAGATAATAAAAAGGTTCTATCTAGCTTAGCTGATGGAACCTTTTTCATGTATTCATCATAAGTTGAAATAGAACTTCTAATAGGTGATGATTATTATTATGAATGGTGGAACACTGCAATATACGATTCGTCCTCACGATACCATTTGGATGCTAGCGCAAGTGTTTAATACGACGCCGGACTCCATTATGGAATTAAATCCTGGAATCAACCCTTCAAATCTTCAAGTGGGTCAAGTGATTACAATTGCTCCTGGATTTCAATCATTTCCGCTGACACCCTTTGACGACTTCATGGAAGGTGAGATGTTAGGTGGCCAGCTAATGGATCTGGTAAGTTATTTCCGTATGCTATGGGAACAGCATATTACATGGACGAGTAATGTGATGGATTCAATTATTTTTGATCTTCCTATAGTAGACCTGGCAACGCAAAGGCTTTTAAGAAATGCTCAGGATTTTGCGAATGCGTTAATGCCTTTCTATGGAGAAGAAGCGGCGATGGATTTTGCTGACTTATTTACTGAACATATTACTATTGCTGCCGAGTTGGTTCAAGCTGCAAAAGCTGGTGATAACGATGCTTTTACAGATGCTGATACTCGATGGCACCAAAATGCGGATCAGATAGCAGCTTTACTTGGAAGCCTCAATCCAAATTGGAGTGAGGAAGATTGGAATGCAATGATGGATGAACATTTAAATCTATTAAGTACTAGAGTAAATAATATGGTCTCGCAGAATTACGAAGAAGCTATTAATATCTTTGATGATATTGAGTTGCAGGCTCTTGAAATGGCCGATATGATGGCAGAAGGTATTTTTATGCAATTCCCAATGTAACATATAAGGAAACCGCAGTATCTTATATCTTCCCTCAAAAGATATAGAGGCGGTATTTTCGATAACTATAAAGAACTACCTTAGTTGCCGGGTAGTTCTTTGTTTTAAAAATGCGGTTAGAACATTTTTATATCTAATTATAATAAGGAGGATTTAAATGATTTCTAGAATTGAGTTTATACAACAGTCACTTGAGACACATCTCTTCTTTGCTAGGATAATGAAGGAACATGCTTTTTTCCTAATGACAGGATTTACCCCAAGAGATAAGAAATTTACCGACCGGGCAGCAGAGTTGATGAGGGCCTTTGAAGAGTTTTTAGCGGATGTTGTAAGAGTGTCCGATGGGGTTCTCGGAGAAGATTATCTGCAGTCTGGCCAAGTGGTTACACAATTTACTTTAGAGGCAGAAAAGGCCACCGAGTTCTATACGGGCATCGACATTTCAACGAAGATAACAAAAGCAGAGGTAGAACTTTCACCAAATATGGGAAGACATCACCCGGCAATTGAAAGAAAAGTATATATGCTAAATCGCAGAGCACTTACGATTATCGGTAATATCATTCAATTTAAAAATACAATTTTGAATGATGTACTAGCATGTAAAATGTTTACCTTAAACTATCCTTTATTAATAGATCATATCATGCGAGAAGCGAAATTATATCAACACTTAATTATGAGGTTGCAAAAAAGAGAAGTTATCAATATTCATAAGGAAGCCTTTGAACAGGAAGCTTTTTGGAATAGGATTATGGCAGAACATGCGAAATTTATTCGTGGATTACTTGATCCGTCCGAGGAAGAGCTTATCAAGGTGGCTCATAATTTTGGTAAAGAGTTTGATGAATTAACTCGTGAATCGAAAGCGGCAATGGATTGCGCGAATGATGATGTTACTAAAGAAAGTCTTCGTGCCACAAAGAATATCCGTGATTTTAAGGCACAAGCAACGGATGGTCTTTTGGATTGCAAGATAAAATCAATTATTCTTCCACTATTAGGTGACCATACACTTCGTGAAGCAAATCATTTCATACATTTACTTCGAATATTTAAACGCTATTAATTTATAATAATTGATGTTTAGTTTTAAAATTTAAAAATGAAACAAGATATGGAATAGAAAATAAGAGTGAATTTTATTATGCCCTTTATGAAATAATAAGATAGTAATCAATAATCCTTGTTATTTATGGAGGGAAAGATATGGCGATTAAGAAAATGGATAAACCCAATGAAGGTATCAAATGTGTAGTTAATACTTGCGAATACTATATGAATGGTGATCATTGTTCTGCAGAGAAAATTCATGTAGAACCAAGAAATGCTACGGACTCTAATCAGACAGACTGCTCAACATTTATCCAAAAAGGAGCATTCTAACGTTTTTTTTGACAGAATAATTCAGCACTATAATAAAAAATGTAATAAAAATGAGGCGGTTAGAATAGACTGCCTCATTTGTTTGTAAATATTTATAATACAATGCTTACTTATGTAACCATTACACCTATCCAATTAATGATAAAAGAATTAAATGTCCTTAATCACCAGGATTGCTACATTATTTAAATAGATTAATGGTTCCTTCGTCATTTAAAGTTTTAATAATAGTGGCTATGATTGGTAATAGTAGTAGTCCGAGAACACCCATTAATTGCGCACCAACATACATTAATATCAATGTTATAATCGGGTGTAAGCCAATTTGCTTTCCTACGATTTTTGGCTCAATGGACTGTCTTACGGCTGTTACTACAATATACAACAATAACATTCCAATACCAATTTTAAAGTTGCCTAATATAAAGGCAATAATAGACCAAGGTAGCAAAATTGCACCGGTACCAAGAATAGGAAGTATGTCCACAATTGCGACCAAGGCACCAAGCACAAATGCGTTAGGAATTTTTAAAATCCAAAATCCTATGGATAATTCAAAAAAAGTTATCATTATAATTAGGGAATAAGCCTTAATGAATTTTCCTAGGGTTCCGATACCATTTGCCTTTAATTTTAAAACCATTGCTTTTTGATTACCTTTAAATTGACGCATGAGAAAATCACCAATCCGATAGTAATCAATGGTAAAGAAGAAGGATGATACTATCGTAAAAATTAGTTTAATAAGTAATGCTGGAAGCTGGCCAGCGATGCCAGTTATTGCTGAGACCACGTTAGAGGAAATTGTCTTCAGATAAGCGAAGATAGTTTCGCTTGTATTATTTAGAAATTCCTCAACGTATATTTCAATTCCAGGAAAATGGAGGATTAGGTTATCAGCAATTGTTCTTATAGCAGGCTCAATCATATCTTCATAAAGCATAGGCAGGCTATAGAAAAGATTCTCTATATAAGTAAAAACTTTTAGTCCTATCATGCTTAGCAGTAATACAAGAATACCATAGAATAGAATAAGGGCAAATATAGAAACGAAAGAACGCTTTACTCGCGTTTTATCATGTATAATATCAATCAAAGGGCGAAAAACAAGTGCTATTATCATACCGATAACAAAGGGCATTAGTAATGGTAGAAAAAATTTGATACTTACATATACTAATCCTAATATTAAGGTAATATAAGCGAAATGTATGATAAATGCTTTTTGTTTTTCTAGATTCATATTAGTCTCCATTCTATTATCTTTATTTTCCTTCGACAATTGGGTAATATATTAGGAATTCTTCATTACAATACTTTCTAAGATATGCATTTCTTTTACTTTAACCGCTTTGGTATTCACGTCCCAGTTATTAAGGGTATCATTTATAACGGTTGCAGATTTTAAACTAAATTTTGATAATTCACAAAACGCTTCAAAATAATTATATTCGTTTTTCTTTCTCATTTCAACTGTTTCCTTCCTTATTATTATATATTAAATTATGCCTTCTAAATTTAAAACAGAAAATACTATCATTATATTCCTTTATGTGTTTTGCTTGAGAAGTTTCCTTTGAATTTAAAAATATCCTTTATCTATTAAAGTGGTATAAATAATAGCTTTTTTAATAGGTGTATTACCCATTGTTATATCTTGTATAATTATGAATAATAATAGAAAAAACTTTAATAATATTTGCACTTTTTGATTGATTTTTATATAGAAATCCTTTAATATATACCACAATACACTATTCCGCTTTAATAGATTAAAGTGGAATAATTATATATATTTTTTTATATGTATAATTATTTCAATGGTCAGCAATTGTTATAGAAAGATAGGTTGTATGAGTGAAAGATATTCAAATCATTTACTCGGCAAGTTTGTATCAGCGCTGCGCACAAACTTGTTATGCATAAAATGCAGCGTAGAAATGAGGTAAAATATGAGAAGTGACGTAGTTAAAAAAGGGATCTCGCAGGCGCCCCATAGGTCTTTATTTAATGCTCTGGGGTTTACGAAAGAAGAATTACAGAAACCGCTCATAGGTATTGTTAGCTCTTATAATGAAATTGTTCCTGGACATATAAACTTAGATAAAATTGTGGATGCTGTAAAACTTGGTGTGGCAATGGCTGGAGGAATGCCTGTGGTATTTCCGGCAATCGCAGTCTGTGATGGTATTGCAATGGGACATCAGGGAATGCATTATAGTTTGGTAACTAGGGATTTGATTGCAGACTCTACGGAAGCCATGGCAATGGCACACCAGTTTGATGCACTTGTTATGGTACCAAACTGCGATAAAAATGTTCCAGGTCTCCTTATGGCAGCGGCTAGATTAAATATTCCAACTATCTTTGTCAGTGGTGGTCCAATGCTCGCTGGACGTGTAAATGGACATAAAACTAGTCTATCAAGTATGTTTGAGGCAGTCGGTTCTTACAGCGCCGGTAAATTGTCTGAAGAAGAGCTAGAGGAATATGCCAACCGCGTATGTGCGACCTGTGGTTCATGTTCCGGTATGTATACAGCTAATTCTATGAATTGCCTTACCGAAGCTATCGGAATGGGGTTACAGGGAAATGGAACAATCCCAGCAGTATATTCCGAAAGAATTCGCTTAGCAAAACATGCAGGAATGAAAATTATGGAACTTCTTGAGAAGGATATCCGGCCAAGAGATATCTTAACAAAGGAAGCCTTTCTTAATGCACTGACCGTAGATATGGCATTAGGTTGCTCAACGAATACAATGCTGCATTTACCTGCAATTGCACATGAGGCAGGAATTGAACTGGATATTTCTATTGCCAATGAGATTAGTAGTAGAACTCCGAATTTATGCCATCTTGCACCAGCAGGACCTACATATATGGAAGATTTAAATGAAGCAGGTGGGGTCTATGCTGTTATGAACGAATTAAATAAGAAGGGACTCCTCAATACCGATATGATTACAGTAACCGGTAAGACTGTCGGAGAAAACATAAGAAATAGTCGTAACCTTAATCCAGAGGTTATTCGTCCAGTTGAAAATCCTTATAGTGAAACTGGCGGAATCGCTGTATTAAGTGGAAATCTTGCACCGGATACCGGCGTTGTAAAACGTTCTGCAGTTGCTCCTGAGATGCTTAAGCATGAGGGTCCGGCTAGGGTATTTGATAGTGAAGAAGAAGCAATTAAAGCCATTAAGGGAGGCAAGATTGTCCCAGGAGATGTTGTTGTTATCCGATACGAGGGACCTAAGGGTGGTCCTGGTATGAGAGAAATGCTTAATCCTACCAGCGCAATCATGGGTATGGGGCTTGGTTCAAGCGTTGCATTGATTACCGATGGACGTTTCTCTGGAGCTTCCAGGGGAGCTTGTATTGGTCATGTATCACCGGAAGCAGCAGTAGGTGGTAATATTGCACTTGTTGAAGAAGGAGATATTATACAGATTGATATCAATGCAAATTCCTTGAATTTTGTCATTTCTGATGAGGAGTTGGAAGCAAGAAGG
>JAAYSQ010000201.1 GCA_012523925.1 Clostridiales bacterium | reverse complement strand
AATAATATGCAATTGACTAAGTATAATCAATAAATAGCTTTTGGCAAGCTAATCACAATATTCTACTACGCATGCTTTGTCATTAATTCGAACACATCCAAAGCTCTCTTAACAACTGCATCCATATTATAATACTTATATTCTGCTAAACGGCCTAGGAAAATCACATTGTCTTCCTTCTTCATTTCCTCTGCATAAAGAGCAAACTGAGCTTTGCATTCCTTAGTTGGGAAAGGATAATAGGGTTCCCCTTCGGCACAAGGGAATTCCTTGCATATTGTCGTTTTTCTATGTTCCTGCCATGTTAATTGCTTGAATTCTGTGATCCTTGTATAATCGTAATCATTTGGATAATTTACTACGGGAGCCTCCTGGAACCTTTCTTTGTCATAGGTTTCGAAAGCAAAATTAATACTACGATAGGATAGCTTTCCATACTTATAATCATAGTAATAATCTGTTGGTCCAGTGTAAATTAATTTCTCATAGTTTATATCGTTAATTACTTCTTTATAGTCTGTATTTAACATAATTTTAATATTTTTATTGGCTGCCATTCGCTCACACATCTTGGTATACCCGTTCTTAGGCATTCCCTGGTAGCGATCTGCAAAATATCTGGTGTCTCTATTTAAACGTATTGGAATTCGAGAAATCACAGAAGTGTCCAGTTCTGCAGGATCAATTCCCCATTGTTTCTTCGTGTAGTTCTCAAAGATTTTTGAGTAGATGTCTTGTCCTACCTTACTTAAAGCAACATCTTTACTCGTCTTAATCTCTTCAATTTCAACAGCCTGTTCCTTTAGAAAATCTTCAACCTGAGAGCAATCGAGATTTAAGTTATACAGTGCATTAATCGTTTCTACGGTAATTGGCATCGGAACCAAATTGCCATCCACATAGGTTAAAACTCTATGCCAGAAATCATTCCATTCTGTAAAATTAGAAAGATAACGATATACACTTTGGCTATTGGTATGGAATATATGCGGGCCATAATTATGAATTAATATCCCATCCTCATTATAGGAATCGAAGACATTACCACCAATATGGTTTCTTTTTTCAATTATTAGAACCTTTTCATCAAGTACATTGGCAATCCTCTCTGCCATGGTCAAACCTGCGAGTCCTGCTCCTACGATTACATATTTAAAATCCATAACACTACCTCTTTTCTTTTTTATCCTTATATTTTTTCTTTATATTTTTAAATTGATAAATAGTTATTCTTGTATTTTATTGACTATGCCATCTCTCATTATGGACGATGAATGTTCATTTATTATTGCTTAAAAATTCGTATGCTTTGTATCTAAGTAACTTAGTAAGTTACAAACAATGGGATTTGCGTATCATAAATTGCAGTTTCCCACTCTCCTTCGCCTTCCCGATACACGCAAGCATATGAAACTTGTATATTGGCTTCATTTACCTGATACTCCTCACTGTTTCGATTATGTTGATCCACAATAATAAATCGAATATTATTTTCTTTAACCAAGGTATCCAATTCCCCGGGAGAAGATGCTTCATACATTCGTTTTACCTGCGTATCCCGATACAAAGTATCATACCCTGCCGACCAGGCAAAATACTGCCATCCTTGATATAGCATGGCACCGCCTAGAACCACTTGATTTATCGCATAGTTTGATGTAAGAAAAATATCCTGTGAGTCGCTATTTTCATTAATCCATTGGGTCAATGGATGCTTAAGGTCCAATACTATAGCTGTATCTGGTGTATTTTTCTTTAATACTGTAATAAAATCATAGATACCGGTTGACGTAAGTATAAGAATTAGAAGAATACTAGCAAATCGAATCAATATTTCCCGCCTTTGTAATAAGCTTATAACCAAATCTGCTGCAAATATACCAAGAAGAATACAACTCATCATTATATATTTGTGATTAACTGTTACATCAACGGTTAATGATACCGTGAAAGCAAAAATAAGTGGCAACGAAAATGCAATAAGCAGATGTTTACCGATACTTTTTTGTATTAAGAAAGAAACCAGTAAGACCAGTGGCAGTATTCCAAGAAGTCGCTCCAAATAGGAGGCAACTCCAAACAGCGTTTTATTCTTGGCGATAAAACCAAATAAGAACTGAGGTGATACAGCAGATCCCTCGATAAAGAAATTGGTTTGCATAAGGGATAATCCAATGGTTATTGCCGCTAGAATAACAAATTCCAGACGGTGCTTGGAAACAATCGCTATTACAAAGAGTACCAGTAAACAGCCTATGACTGCTGCACCATGGAAAAAGGATAAACTGCCAAGTATGATACCAGAGACAATTGCAAGCCTATAGTTCCCTACACTCCAACTTTCCTTTGTAAAGAACAATTCTCTTAATAGAAGCTTCCAATCCACCTTTCTCATTCGATAAAGCTTACCAATTTTTATATGTTGTAAAGCATAGTGCATTTCATATGCCCTGGGCAAAAAAAGCAGGATAATAAGAAACATAATAGCTAGTCCAAAGGCAAGATGTCTTTGGTTACAGTATACATTTAAATTCCACAATCCCCAATCTTCATTGGGAGTATCACCAATGAAGACCGTATTCTCCACCAATGCCTGTAGAATCCCCTTCTCTGCAGGGAGATTTGCTAGATAAGTAAAAAGAGCTTTCGAACTGCGAAATGCAAAGAACAAGCATGATAAAACTCCCACACCTATTTTTCCTGTAATTTTAAGTGCCAAAAGGTAAAGGAGCAGGAATGAACTAATGAAACTTAACATGCTTGGCAAATTAAAAGCATAATCAAGCCGTAGACCCAAGTATTCCAGATTGCCAACCAAGAACTGAAACATAAAATGATATTTAATATCCATTCCGGCATAATGGGAATAAGCAGTCGGAAAATTGTTACCATTGGAGAAAGATCGTATCATTCCTATATGAGGCGAGAAATCACTAAAGACCGAAAGTCCTACATATAATTTACTATCATTAACAAAAAAGGTACTCCACATTAATAAGAATGCAAGAACGCTAATAGCAAAGACCAAGATTAACTCTATCTTCTGTACGGTTTTATTACTATTAAAAAATATACCCTCTGTTACCTTCTTTGGATTTACTGAATTCCTTGTATTAGTAATATGCGCTGCAGTTACCTTATTCGATACATTTTTCCTTTTTATCGGATTGGAAGCGTTTGTTGCCATGACTTTGTCTTTGGTTATGGTATAAGCTGGATTGCGATACTTTGTGAACACATTGAAATATAGCAAGCAGGAGGAACATACTCCGGCAACAGGCATAACAATAATATTCGCATAAGCAAGTGGCTCTGGCTCCCCTGCAAAAGCATAAGCCATCATGTAAGTAGCCCAAGTTAAAAGCAAGGTACCAACAAGATACCAAGCAGGTAGTAACAGTAGATACGGACTAAAGTTTATCTTTTGCTTATTATAGGATGTTCTCGTTATATCCATAAGTTCGGGAAAAACATAAGTGCAAATTGCCCATCCAGTGGTAAAACAAAGACATAAGTAGAGTATCCCAATCATTTCTTTCCACCACCTTTAATGCAATTAGAAACTAGATACCTTGGTCTTCCTTTCACTTCGTGATAGATTTTAGTCAGATAAATTCCAATCATCCCAAGGCTAATCATAATAGAACTGCCAATAAAAAGTTGTAGTAGGATTACTGTTGTAAATCCGTCCAATG
Source organism: Clostridiales bacterium (assembly GCA_012523925.1). Taxonomy (GTDB): domain Bacteria; phylum Bacillota; class Clostridia; order Lachnospirales; family Lachnospiraceae; genus Mobilitalea. The sequence continues at coordinate 13,747 of JAAYSQ010000201.1, read as the reverse complement.
CTCTACCGCTTAACTTCATATAAAGGGTCTGTGCCCCCAATATAAGTGTTCCAATGAATATGATGATTCCTAGTATGGTAATGCAATGAAGAGGAACCGAGGTAAAAGACGTAATCGCATTCATAGCCAACCGCAGTAAACGATAAGCCGACCATTTTGTCCTGCCGTTCACTCGCTTCGCCACATCAAATCGTATCTGCTTGCGTTCAAAACCAACCCAGGATGCCATTCCTCGAAAAAACGTTGTCCTTTCCGGAAGCTGCTTCCAAGCTTCAACCACCTTACGGTCCATTAATTTATAATCCGAGGCATTTTCTAGATCGATATCTGCCGTCTTAAGTAATATATAATAGAATATTTTGGCAAATGTATGGTAAAAAGGATTTTCCCTTCCCCTAGAATTCTTAATCCCTTCGACCACATCATATCCCTGATCTCTCCATGCCTCCACCATCTGTGGTATAAGTTCTGGGGGATGCTGCAAATCTGCATCCATAACAAGAATCATATCCCCGCTAGCATATTCTAAACCAGCACATAGGGCAGATTCCTTCCCAAAGTTCCTGCTTAGACGTAAAGCAGTAACTTTAGAATTGGCTCTGGCAAGGCTCTCTAACTCCTTCCATGTATTATCTTTGGAGCCATCATCTACAATAACAAATTCATAGGATATTTTATTTTCAATTAAAATAGTCTCAATAACACCGATGGAGTTCTTAATATGACTCCCTTCTTGATAAGCGGGTATTACAACGGATAATATTGAATTAGTTGACCTTTCTTGGTCTACAATCGATTGTATTGTTTCCATAGCATACCTCTCTAAAGTGTCTTTGTCTGATTTAATATTTTATCCTCAAGATAGGGATTTTCTTCAAATATTGCTGATACTTCCAACTCACTCAATGTCTTTACTGCTTCTGCTGCAGCCTTTAGGTACTCTGCATCTGTAAATATGTCAGCCATCTTAAATTCCATTGTACCACTCTGACGAATACCAAATATATCTCCAGGACCCCGAAGCTTTAAGTCTTCCCCTGCAATGAAGAAACCATCATTGGATTTATTTAAGATCTCAAGGCGCTCCCAAGCCTCCTTACTGCTACTATTGCAGATGAAGATACAATAAGACTGATATTCTCCACGTCCCACTCGTCCACGAAGCTGGTGGAGCTGTGCCAGGCCAAACCTTTGGGCGTTCTCTATCATCATAACTGTTGCATTTGGCACATTTACACCCACTTCAACAACAGTAGTAGATACTAGGACATCAATTTCACCATTGGCAAAGCGTTCCATTATCGCATTCTTTTCCTTTGGTTTCATCTTACCATGAAGGTATTCTACTGTTATACTGGGGGCCAATGCTTCCTTCAAGGTCTCAGTATAATCGATCACATTCTCCGCCTCTATCTCTTCATTTTCCTCTACCATAGGACAGATAACATAGGCCTGTCTTCCCATGGAAACTTGGCTTTCGATAAAGCGATAAGCGTTTGGTCTATAATTGGTACCTACAACACAATTTTTGATTGGAAGTCTTTCTGCCGGAAGCTCATCCACAATAGAAATATCCAGGTCACCGTATAAAATTATTGCAAGGGTTCTTGGTATCGGCGTCGCACTCATAACAAGTACATGGGGCTGACCTCCCTTATTCATTAGTGCCTCTCTTTGTTTAACTCCAAAACGGTGCTGCTCATCTGTAACTACCAATCCAAGCTGATCATATTCTACTTTTTCCTGGATCAATGCATGGGTTCCAATTATAATGTCTACTTTATGCTGTTTAATCTTCTCATATGCCTCTCTTTTTTCCTTTGCAGTCATGGATCCAACAAGCAGACATATGGAGATGCCAAACTTCTCTAAGGTATCCGTAATAGACTTATAGTGCTGCTTTGCTAGTACTTCCGTAGGTACCATCATGCTTGCCTGGTAGCCATTCTTAACAGCCATCAATAAGGATAGGGTTGCCAGAACGGTCTTACCAGAACCAACATCTCCCTGAATTAATCGATTCATTCCATAATCCCCGCTCAGATCCTTCTTAATCTCCTGCCATACCCGTAACTGCGCTTTGGTTAATGAATAGGGAAAACTCTTAATTAACTGATCGCATTCTACAGGTTCCTTCATAGTGTATTCTGTCTTAATCCTTGTTTTTTGCTCCTTTAGATGCCGAAGCGTCAGAGAATACATAAAGAATTCATCGAATACCAACCGCTGCCTAGCCTTTAGCATAATATTTCTATCTTTCGGAAAATGAATTTCTTTAATTGCCTTTGTTCTGTCCATTAGATTATATTCCTTGGCAATCTTCTTTGGTATATAGTCCTTTGCAAAATCCAAATCAGCCAATGCATGTCGTATTGCCTTAGTTACGGCCGCATTGGTTAATCCTTCCGTAAGAGGATAGATCGGTTGCAATACATTTAACAATTTATAATAATCTGGCTTCTGATATATACGAGGTTGTTCCATAACTAATATTCCGTTCTTACGCACGACTTTTCCTCGGAATATATAGCGAATGCCCATCCTTAACGTCTTTTGTAAAAATGCCATATTGAACCAAGTCAGATTAAGAAAGCCAGATACATCCTTCACTCTCACATTAATAATACGAAGATGTCTTACTCGCTTTAATTTTGGACTGCCTACCAAGGAAGCTTCTATGGTACAAGTTTCCCCTTCCCGTAAATGCGCAATCGGAATTGGCTTCTGAAATTCCTCGTAGCCTCTAGGATAATGCTCAATCAGATCCTGTACTGTCTGAATGTTCAATTTATTAAAAACCTTTTCAGTCTTCTCTCCGATTCCTTTTATTACATTAATTCTATCATCAAAATTCATTATTTCACCTCTACTGCATAAAAACTCTCATTATGTAATCATCTCATTAAGCTCACTAGTACATCCAATTCATTATAAACCATATTAAGGGAATGGGAAAGGAAAATGTCTGCCAAAAAATATGTAAAATTTTCTTGACATAGCAATAGGATCGTTGTATTATTGTATTAACGACTTAGTACAGTAATACACATATATCTTATTATTAGCTATAAATCATACAATAGATAATTGCAAAACTGTATTTTGTAATTACCTAATTAATCAAGATAGAAAGGAGATATAAAAATGCAATGGGAACTAAATTCCGATCGACCTGTATACCTACAATTAATAGAGCAGATCCAGGCCGGAATCATATCGGGACATTTTAACCCTGGTGACAAACTACCATCCGTTCGAGATCTTGCTGCTGATGCTGCAGTTAACCCGAACACCATGCAGAAGGCTTTATCTGAATTGGAACGCACTGGTCTCGTATATGCCAATCGAACCAGTGGCAGATTTATAACATCCGATACAGAATTAATACAAAATCTTAAAAAGCAATCTGCAAAATCACAGATTAAAGATTTCCTAGATAGAATGGAGCTTCTAGGGTTTACGCCAGAAGAAAGCATCCATTTAGTTAAGAAAACATTGAATAACGAACTTTAAATTAATTATTAAAATTAAAATAAGTTTAATATTTTAGCGATAACGCAGATGGGAGTTAAGTAATATGAACGCAATATTAGAGTGTAATTCATTAACTAAGAAATTTTCGAATGTAGTTGCCCTGTCCAATGTAGACCTTACTTTGGAACGTGGACGTATTGTTGGTCTTTTAGGACCAAATGGAAGTGGTAAAACCACCTTAATAAAAATTCTCAATGGATTGCTGGTACCGAACTCAGGAACCCTGCTAATAGATGGCAAGAAACCTGGTCCTGATACTAAAAAAATCGTATCCTACCTTCCAGATAAATCCTATCTTCCAGACTGGATGCGCGTCTCGGATACTATAGAATTTTATAAAGATTTCTATGAGGATTTCGATGCCTACAAGGCCATGGATATGCTAAAGCGCCTTCAGTTAGATCCAAACCGTAAATTAAAAGCATTATCTAAAGGTACGAAAGAAAAAGTCCAACTCATCCTAGTTATGAGTCGCCAAGCTGACCTATATTGCCTGGATGAACCTATTGGAGGAGTCGATCCAGCTGCTAGAGATTATATACTTAACACAATTATTACAAATTATAATGAAAATGCTACTGTTTTGTTATCTACTCATTTGATCGCAGATATTGAGAAGGTATTGGATGATGTCATCTTCATCAAAGATGGGCAGATAGTATTACAATCCAGTGTGGATGATATCCGTATGAAAGAAGGAAAATCCGTAGATTCTTTATTCAGGGAGGTATTCAAATGTTAACAAAATTATTGAAACACGAGCTAAAAGCAACATCTAGATATTTAGTTCCCCTATTTTTAATATTATTTCTTTTTTCTATCCTTAATAGAATTGTCCTTAGTTTTGATATTTTCCATGGTATGTTTAGTTTTATTCCGGGTTTTACCATGCTCGGTTATGTACTTTCCTTAGTAGCTCTTGTTGTTGTTACCTATGTTATATTAATTATACGGTTTTATAAGAACCTAACCTCAGAAGAAGGTTATCTAATGTTTACGCTTCCAGCAAAGGCGAGTCAGTTAATCAATTCCAAATTACTAACCTCAATATTATGGACTGTTCTAAGTTTTTTCGCAATCCTTCTCTCATTATTTACGCTTTTCCTAATAGAAGGAGATTTTAATATGATAAGTGATGCCTTCCAGCGTGGTTGGCAAGTTATTACAATGGAATTTGGAGATAAGAATGTTTTATTTATTATAGAAGTAATCATTTTAGTCATTCTGTCCATAATCGACAGCATACTAATAATCTATGTGTCTATAGCAATTGGACAATTATTTAATGGGCGTAAGTTACTAGCTTCCTTTGGAGCATATATCGGTATTAAAATAGCACTCCAGGTCATGTACACGATCATAATCGCTATTATAACTATGTCATCTCCCCATTTTGACGATGTTACATTTCTTCCAACCTTCCTCTTCCCATTTGTAATCATTATGCAATCCGTTCTCAATGGGATATATTACTGGGTAACTAACTATTTATTTGCCAACAAGCTAAATTTAGAATAATTTAGAGCGGAGTGTTTTTAACCTAATTGAAATTGTAGATACTTAAAAATAATAGTGGTTCGTAATTAAATACGAACCACTATTATTTGTGTAAAACTACATATAACTTTAACTATTATTCGACAGATAAGATGTAATAATAAATTGGTTGACCACCATATTGAACATCTACATCCACATTAGGATAGAGTTCCATTAATTCATCAGCCAATTCCTGTGCAGTTTCCTCTGTAACTTCTTCTCCATAGTAGAGACTGATTAATTGTGAATCCCCATCCATTAATGCTTGAACTAATTCTAATGAAGTATCTTTAATATCCGTACCAACGGATAGAATTGTCTTATCACCAATTCCCATGATATTACCTTGTTTTATTTCTTTGCCATCGATGCTAGTATCCCTAACTGCATAGGTTACCTGACCGGATTTCACATTCTGCATTTCTTCAATCATTCTTTGCTTATTTTCTTCCGGTGTTTGGTCATACATAAAATTAATTAGAGCCGTAATACCTTGCGGAATTGTTTTTGACGGAATTACAATAATATTCTTATCTTCGGTTAGCTGCTTTGCCTGTTCTGCTGCCAGAATAATATTGCTGTTATTCGGCAAGATGAAGATATTATCCGCATTTACCTCAGCGATGGCGGTTAACATATCTTCGGTACTTGGATTCATTGTCTGGCCACCTTTAATAAGGTGGTCTACATTAAGCCCTTTAAATATTTCATCTAGACCATCACCAATTGATACAGCGATAAAGCCAGCTTTCTTTCTGGGTTTAGGAGCTGCTACTTTTTCTTCCTCAGTTTTCTGCTGCTGTGCAGCCTTCATAGAATCTTTGATTACTTTTTCATTATGCTCTTCACGCATATTATCAATTTTCATGCTCGTTAATGAACCATACGTTAACGCCTGTTGTATTGCAAGGCCAGGGTCGTTCGTATGTACATGAACCTTAACAATGTCATCATCCGAAACGACTACAAGGGAATCACCTATCTTACTAAGATAATCCTTGAATGCCAGTTCTGTTTCATTATTAAATTCTTTTTCGAGCATAATAATAAATTCTGTACAATACCCGAATTTGATATCTTCCATGGCGATACGCTCAACATTAATTTCAGCGCTGCTTGCATTGCTAGTTACATTAGTAAAAGAAACTTCTTTACCAAGTAAAGCATCATAAGCACCCTTAATGATTTCAATTAACCCCTGTCCGCCGGAGTCTACAACACCTGCTTCTTTCAATACCGGAAGCATTTCTGGAGTCTGTTCTAGTACAGATTCCATATGGACGATTACCTCTTTACAGAAATATACTAAATCATCAGTTTCTGAAACCAACTGTAATGCTTTTTCCGCTCCGCCTCTAGCCACCGTTAGAATTGTTCCTTCCTTCGGTTTCATAACAGCACGATATGCTGTCTCTGCAGCCTTCTGCAGGGCGTTTGTCATAATCGTTACATTGATTTCTTTGTAATCTTTAATTTCCTTTGTAAATCCACGAAATAGTTGTGATAGGATAACTCCTGAATTTCCTCTTGCACCACGTAGAGAACCACCGGAAATCGCTTTGGCTAATTCCTCCAAGGAAGGGTCAGTTAATGAATTGACCTCTTTAGCTGCTGACATAATTGTAAGTGACATATTAGTTCCCGTATCACCATCCGGTACCGGGAATACATTTAATTCATTGATATATTCTTTTTTAGATTCAATTCTTGCTGCTCCGGCAAGAAACATCTTCTTCAGAGTTTTTGCATTTATCGTTTTAATAACCACTGGTTTTTCCTCCTTAAATGTTGTTGACCTCGGGATTAGTCAATAACTCTTACCCCTTCAACAAAAATATTTATCTTTTGTACTTCCAGCCCCGAGAATTCTTCAACATTATATTTCACATTACTTATTAAATTATCAGCAACTGCTGAAATACTGACACCATAGGAAACGATAATATGCAGGTCAATTGTAATTTTATTATCTTCTAGAGTAACATTGACACCATGACTTAAATTATCTCTTTTTAATAATTTTACAATACCATCCTTCATATTTACTGAGGCCATACCAACGACACCGAAACATTCTACCGCAGAAGACCCGGCATATTTCGCTAGCACATCATTGTCAATCGTTATTTCACCCATCTGTGTATTCATTCGTCCTTTCATATTAACCCTCCTATCTATTCTCCGTATTGCAAATATACAAATCTATCTTTATTATAACCCTAATTCGGTAGCTATACAATTATTATTTCATTATAGAGATAACCTTCTATTCAACCGCATAATATATATTACTACAAATAATGTTTGGAAGTGACTATTATGAAGCGAATGATTGGTTTTATTCTGTTCTGGATAGCAATTGGTATGACCATTATGCTTTTTATAACCAATGGCATACTTGCCATATGTATTATTATTTTATGTTTGTTGCTTGGTTATAATCTTTTTTGTAATTAACATTATCTCCAAAACTACTAACATATATCTATACTTATTAAGAGTTAAATGGATAAAAAAAGAGGGTGTCAAGATCCCTGACACCCATCATTTTTTCTTAAGCGCGTTCTACTTTTCCGGATCTAAGACAGGAAGTACAAACCTTCATTTTACGTGCTGCTCCATTAAGTTTAACCTTAACAGATTTCACATTCGATTTCCACATCTTGTTTGATCTTCTATGAGAATGACTCACAGCAATTCCAAAGTGAGCACCTTTATCACATATTGCACATTTCGCCATCAAAAGCACCTCCTTAGGTAAAATATAGAACCTATAGTTCTACAAACAAATTTTATTCTATCAGAATATGAGTTATAATGCAAGCTATTTTTTGTTAATAAACTCTAGCTTTTTGTTAAACATAGGGAAATACTTTTGCCTGTTTAATTATCATACCTTGTTACCTTGGATTGGCATTTCATGGTCTCTTGCACCTTTTCATCAAGATCATCATTTTCATGATCATCGGCTTCTTTGCATGTATCCTTATCTTTTTTAGTAAACTTATTAATCAAGTCTGGAACCATATCCAATATCTTTGTAACACTATCCTGATCTTTAATGTTCACCAATTTGGAAGTACCATTCTGAATCACTAGTACTGAGCTTGGTATAATCTTACCTCCCATACCACCACCGGCATTATTCTTCGAATCTCCAGAAAATGCTCCAGCACCGACACCGAAACTCACCTCTACCAAAGGTAAAATAATCGTACCATCATCAAATTTTACCGCATCGCCTACAACCGTCTTTGTAGTTAAAAAGTTATCCATACCCTTAAATAATGATTCTACCGTTGAATTAAAATTGTTATCCGACATTACAATGCCTCCTTCAATGTTATCAAATTATTCTTTAATTGTTTGAATCGTCTATCCAATATAAGTTTAATTACTATTATAAGTATTGTAATTAATCTTATTCTTCCCCTTGCATCAAGACTTCCTTCCAGCCTTCGGTTTTCAAAATCCGGAGTTATTTGAAGCTTATCACCATAGAAACTATAGAGTATTCCCAAGCCTCCAAGAATTTGCCCAGTTGAGCATGGATCTCCGGTTCCGTATAGAATACTTGCCTTAAGTTTCCTAGGTAAGATATGTTTCAATAACTTTTTAATACTACCAAAGATAAATCGAAATCCGTCCTTATTCAACTCATCCCTTAGAAAATCAATAATTAAGCCACTTTGTCTTTTACGATTAAGGAAAGATTGGAAAAAGGAATTTATTCTAATCCGAAGATTTCTAAACAAGTCGGTTATTCTCTTCAAGAGATTTCGTATTTTGTTAATCACTCTTTCTAATAGGGTTTCCCTTTTCTGCTTTTCTTTATTTTTCTTAACATTATTAATTCCCTTATTATCTGTATGAACAATACTTGGCTCTTTATCATCACCTTCAGTATTATTTATATTTAAATTATTATTCTCATTATTAATTATAGTCTTATTGTCGATTTGTGTTACTTTTGAAGCTCTTAAAGATTTAGAAGTTTCTCCTTCTTTAATGTTAGATTTTTTTTCAGTCGTTTTCTTCTTATTATTATATCTACGCTTTCTAGGTCTTTTTGGTTTCTCACTATCATAAATCACAAATCCAGCAATACGGATTATTACATGTGGTCTTGATTCAACTATGGATATTTTCGTATGAAGAATATGCAAAAGCCAGCTGACGGTACCGTTTAGATATAAAGTATCATTCAACTTCACGGATAGCCGATAGCGAACAGGAACCACCAGTACAGTTGTAAGAAGCAATAATAGGATTCCCAATAGCACTAGTATTATTGTACCAATTATTTTTAATAACATTAATATAATCTGTAACACGTATCTATCAACCGCCTGTTCCTAAGGATCAGATGCACTGTTTACTCATAAATCAATCGTGATTTTCTTATGTAAAATAGTTCTTCACTTTAAAATCACCAGTTTTCTGATATATCTCCATAAGCATGTCATGGACAAGGTTAATTGCTTCGTCCTTGCCTTTCGCTAATCCTACGATGTAGATGTCCGATCGTTGATAATGAGGAAACAAAAGCTCATTTGCATCTATAATATCGAATAGGTTGTCCGGATGAGAAGCAAAGGTAATGCAATAGATTCCAAACGTAACCTTCTTACGTTTAATAGATTGTATTGCTTTATCCTTATTTTGTTTTAATTTATCTCCGACATAAAGTCGCGATGACCAATTTATCATCCAAATTCACCCTCGTCACATAAAACTCCATAAATAAAGTATACCACAAATTACCATACATAATACAAGTTATTCGATCATAATACCTTTCAATATTTCTATACATGCCGTTTTCTCATAAGGATCATTACAACGATCAAGACTATAGCGGACATAATTCATAACTTCGGTATGATTATTGAAAAATACAGGTATATGACTTAGTGTATTAGCCATTACAGCGCGAACAACTAATCGATCATGTCTCGCAAATAATACTGCCATCTCTTCCTGTAGTTTTGTTGCTGCCAGCCGAATATGACTTTCCCCTACTTTACTATCGCTAACGATTTCATCCAAATCGATAAACAAGCTATCCGATAGCAACTTTTTTGTCCTAATTAGTGTGTTCAAGAATGGTTCCATGGCTAAGCTTTCAACCAATTTCCTTTGGTTAATATCAATCTCATCTAGAGTATCGTCCATGATCATAGCTTCATAGAAATGCTCCTCCTGTATACCTTCTAGAGATTCAAATTTTAATTCCAATTCCTCTGCAGGGTTCGCTTTTTCTTTGGATAAGAACAGTCTATTAACTTCATTTAGAATTGCATTTACCGTTTCCTTTGAACTTATAGTTTCCGTATTCTCGGTTACTAGATAAGTTGAGGTTAGAAGAATTGCATAAATTCCATTAATGATTTCTTGTAGGCTATAATATACGGAGGATTCAGTATTTAAAAATGAAGTTGCATCTTTTAAAATTTGCTCCGCACTTCTATACTCTTCGAAAGAAATATTCTTAAACTTAAATTTGGAGAGCATGTCCTTGTACTCCCATAGCTTGGGATAATCCGCTGCCATACCTTCCTCAGAGTGTAGCATAGCTGTAGTTCGAAGCATATAAATATAGGTGTCTAGACTTGACTTATCTGCTCCAATATAGTTATTAAGGCTTTCTTTAACTACATCAAAGTATTTCTGCTTTGTCATACGAACTGGTAATTGACCAACAATCTCCATAAGCTTTGCGTTAATCACTACATTATCTTCGGTATTAAATATATATTGTAATAGTTCCCTTGCAAATTCATCATTGGCAATATCTATAACTTCCTCTGGTTTAAAACGATATTCCGTGCGATTTAAGACATATTCATAGATTTTAAAAATATCAATATATACAGAAAGACAGTTCATTCTTTTCATTATTTCTTTACGAAGCTCGTCCACTTTTCTTATAATCTCTATCCTATCGTTTTTTCCTTCTTGTAGAACATTATCACGAATTATTTTATTGATTTTCAAAGTGATACTCTTTGCTTCCTTGCTCCAGTTCTTACTATCCTCCAAATAAAATTCATAAAAAGTATGGTAATGCATAGCAAGGTTAATACCTGCGTATCTATTATAATGGTCAGCTATTAAGTTAAAAAATGTCGGGATATTTTCTTCTAGAAGTTTTCCCTTTCTTATATTGTTGCAGAGATTTTGTATATTAATTTTCATAATTTTACCGTCCTATATTTAAAGTAATTTGTTATCTATTATACCAATAAATGTGATGTTAAGAAATAGTTTTATCACAATAATGTTAAATATAATCATCTATATTGCAAGAAGTGCCTATTATATTGATAATAAGCACTTTTCGAATTGGTAATTTAATTTTTATGAGTATGGACTAATCTGCTTATCATGATTTATTAACATGCTGATGAGTAAATAAGTGTTCCATACAGTATTCATAGTTCCCATCACATTTCGAGCAGAAACGAAACTCCAGTTGATCATCATCTAACTCTGTCCTACCACACACTGCGCATTTATGTCTTGTAATTACGGTATGACCTCGATGCATTGTCCTAGGCCCTGCATTCCTTCCAGCTGCCATCTGTCTCCGGAACCTAGCTTTCCTCTCAAACTCTCTTGGTGATATCTTATAATAGTTTCTTGTACTAAAGAAGAAAATTAAGAAGTTTGCCATGGAAACAATAATAGGAATAATCGCAAAAAATTGTCCTGCAATAATATTTTGAATAATCGTTACTATATATAATGCTGCATTAATCCAAGCTAGATATTTAACTTTCACTGGAATAAGGAAATAAATCAAAAACTGTGTATCCGGATAGATTGCTGCAAATGCAAAAAACATACTACTATAGACATAATCAAGGGAAGGAGAAATACTAATCCCAGTAATTAAATAAATAATAAATGATGATAGTAAATTAAATAGTATTCCTGAAATGAAGTATAAATTAAACCGAAAAGTTCCCCATGCCCTTTCTAAGGCATTCCCAATCATGTAGTAAAGATATACTGTTATTACAACAAAGAGAAGGTTCCCTATGGTGACATTTGGAATGATGAAAGTTACCAATCTCCAAACTTGTCCTCTTCGAATCATATTAAAATTCAGACTAAAAAGTAGGTTATAAACACCTGGAGCAAACATACCAAGGAACAGTCCTAAGACGTATAACATTACAACATATTTCATTAAATTAGGAATGGCATATCTACCAAATTTTCTTTCCAGTTTATTTAATAACTTCATTCGATAACACCTGTACCTTTCAATATCTAAACACAGTAGTCAAAGCACGGAAATTCGCATTCCGCACTTTGTACAGCAATATCAATATAAAATGTCATATTATTAAAATAATTTTTTCTTTTTAAATATTAATACGGTTATTACAGTAATAACGAGGGCTGCAAGAGTAACAATAATGAAACCATGCGGATGAGCTCCACCTGGTATATGAACAAAATTCATTCCGTAGAAACTTGATACCATAGTCGGTATGGATAATACAATCGTAATTGCAGCTAAGAATTTCATTACAATATTCTGATTATTCGATATTATAGAAGCAAATGCATCCATGGTGCCAGCTAAAATGTCGCTGTAGATTTTAGCCATTTCAATCGCCTGTTTATTCTCGATAATTAGATCCTCTAATAAATCTTCATCCTCTGGATAATGCTTAATGCTATCTATTCTTAGCATCTTCTCGAAAACAACCTCGTTTGAACGTAAAGCAGTAGTAAAATATACTAGGCTCTTCTCTAATTCTAATAGTTCGATTAATTCGCTATTTTGTGTAGAGATATGAAGCTTACGCTCCACTTCCTCACTCTTTCTATCAATTGTTCTAAGATGCTGAAGGAAGGTTGAGGCATTTCGGTATAGAATCTGCAAAATAAATCTCGTATTCTTAAAGGTGTAGAAATCTCTTACCCTTCCATCAGTAAAATATTTTAGTAAAGGAGTATCCTCGAGACATACAGTAATTAAGCAATTCTCTGCTACAATAATACCTAATGGAATGGTCACATAGCGATCCTTATCATTCCTTTTCTCAAGTGTTGGAATATCTACTAAAATAAGAGTATAAGTATCTTCTACTTCTATTCTTGCACGTTCTTCCTCATCCAAGGGTGCTCGTAAATGGTTAATATCCACTTTTGTTGCATTCGCAATTTCTAATAAATCTGTCGCGGAAGGATTCGTCATCTTTATCCAACATCCCTCCGTCAGTTCGTTTAGTTTAAGAAGCGTGCCTTCTGTTGTTTTGAAAATTTCAATCATATATTGCTCCTTTCCACTGCATACAGGCAGCAGAAAGTAATATGCAAAATATCTTTATAAGTGGTGAAGCCACCGAAGAAACGGATTCATATAACAATCTGCTGCATGTTGCAGTATCTGAATATTATTTAGTTTTCGTCGATTGCTACTACTACCGGGCCCGGCGTCCATCCATACCACTTCTTTCTTTTTATTATTTTCAAATTGATTTCATTATAAGTTTTTCTAATACCTTTGTCAAACAAAAAAGAATGGTGAACACAAGTACAGCTCCAAAACCCTCCTGAATATTTTTGGAGCTGTAATATTAGGCTAACTAAATTAAGTATTTGTTCTATCCAATCTATTTTATTCCTATCCATATTCATTTCGTCAATAGAACTT